>JAVEEC010000003.1 GCA_030840645.1 Frankiaceae bacterium | reverse complement strand
CCCCCCCGCGCCCGCGTTCCTCCGCGGGGGCGCGCGGCACGGTGATGCCCTCACCGCCCCGCGCGCGCTCAGGATCCCCAGGGCGGGGTCAGCACCGGAACGCCAGCCGGTAGTAGCGCATGGTGATCGCGGACTTCCCGTTCGCGGCCACGCCGACGTCGACCCGCACCCGCCCCACGGGAGCGGCCGGGTCGACCTGCCAGGTGGCGACGTACCTACCCGTGCCGTCGCTGCGGCCCCGCCCGTCCGCGCCGCCGTGGAGCTGCCCGTCGCGGCCGTCCGCGTACAGGTTGTCGAACGCCACGAACGCCCCCGGCAACGTCTCGACCACCAGCCGCTGCGTCCCGCCAGGGACGACGCAGGCCGCGTCGAGCCGGACCGCGAGCGGCGCCGAGGACGGCAGCCCGCTCGGCAACGGCGGATCGGCTGCGCGCACCGGCGGCCGGACCCCGGTCGAGACCGGAGCGGCCCCGGTCGCCGACCCCCGCGGCCCGGCGAGGACGCCCGGCGACCCCGGCGTGCGCCGGGCGGGCGCGACACTCTCCACGCCCCCGGCAACGCGCTCCACGCCGCCCGAGCCGGTAGCCGCGCGCCCGGCCCCGCCGCACCCCGTCACGGCGAGGAGCAGGACGACCGCCGTGCAGAGCGCATGGACCGCGACGCGCCCCGAGGCGGCCGGCCCGGGCCGTGGGTGGTGGCCGGGCCCGGGTGCGACCGGCCCCCGCGCGGCCGCGACCCCGGGCCCGGTGTTCGCGGGTGCCGCCTCGCCAGCGCGACCCAGGCGGCACCCGCCCGATGTCCCGCCGGCGACCAGCGCCCCGGCGAACGACGCGGCGCCCGGGAGGGGAGGGCGTGGCGCGTGCACGGAGGGGCGACCAATCGGCGATCGGGGCATCTGCATGCAGTACGTCCCAGCGGCGCCGGTGTTACGGAATCCGCCGGAAAAGTGAGAAAGGTGGCACCTCGGCGCCCGCCCGCTGGCGGGCGCCGAGGTGGTGGGCCTGGTCAGTACGTGATCTCCGCGCTGCCGGCGACCACGAAGGTCGCGGGCGCGCCGCAGAGCGCCGGCCCGACCGGCACGAACAACGCCGCTCCCGTCGCGTCGCCCGAGAGCACGGCGACCAGGCCGGCACGCGACCACTGCGCGGCGATCGAGCCGCGCCAGATGCTCGCGCCGACGAGCTCGTGCACGTTGGCCGTGACGGTGGCGACACCCGTGAGCGGAACGCCGTTCACGCAGGTGTCGGCGTACGTCGCCGAACCTTCGAGGCCGTCGATCACTGCCGGCTGCAGCCCGGCCGCGGCGGTCCCGGCCGCGATGCCGGTCGACGGAACCCCATTCCCGCACGTCGCCGTGGGTGCCCCGAAGAAGCAGAAGGCCGTGCTGCCCGTGCTCTGCGGCACCAGCGTCACCGTGCCCGCGAAGCCGATGGCACCCGTCGAGGCCGCCTCGCTCGGCCCGGCCAGGGCCAGGACCAGCACGGGGACGGCCACCAGCGTGCCGATGATCTTCCGTACGTCCATGACATTCCTTCCGATCGACCGTGCCGCCCGGCGTCCCCCGTGCGGTCTCCGGCGTCGAGCCGTGAAATTGGCTCTAGAAGCAGTACGTACGAACGCCCTTGGCGTTACTACGCCAACCCGGAAAAATCATGACGAACTACACTGGCGAGCCGCGCCGCGGCCGGCGTGCCCGACCCCCCTCCGGGAGACCCCCTCATGTCGGTGACCGAGCCCGACGCACCCGCGCTCGACGCCGAGTGGGAGGAGGCGTTCGCGGAGATCTGCGACCGGCACCGCGGCCGGCTGATCCGCTGGCTGACGTCGATCTTCGGCGCGCGTGACGCCGAGGACATCGCGCAGGAGGCCCTGGTCCGGCTCTTCGTCCGCCCGGGCCTGCTCGACCCCGCGACCGACGCCTGGCCGTGGCTCGCCGTGGTCGCCCGCAACGTCGGCCGCGACATGGCCAAGCGCAACGCCCAGACGAAGGCCGTCGACCACCTGACGCTCGCCGAGGTCGCCGACGAACGCGCGGTCTGGGACCAGGTCCTCGCCCGCGACGACGCCGAACGCCTCGTTCGCGCGCTGCGCGCCCTCAAGCCGCGCGACCGCGCGCTGATCCGGCTCCGGGACCTCCAGGACATCCCGATGAACGAGGTCGCGGCGCGGCTCGGGGTCACCGAGAACGCCGCCAGGCAGCAGCTGTTCCGCGCCCGTCGCCGCCTCGCGGACGCCTACACCGAGCTCGGCGGCGACCGCCTCGGGCTGCTCCCGACGCTCGGGCTGCGCCTGCGGGAGGCGTTCCGCCACCACGCCAACGTCCTCGAGCCGCTCGGCCTGTCCTCGCCCGCGGTCTTCGCCGCGTTCCTCCCGTGCCTGGCCTGCGCGGCGGGGCTGCTCGGCGGCGCGCTGTTCCCGTCAGCCGGCGCCGGTGCCGGCGCGGCCGGGCGCGCCGCCGCCGGCCTGAGCGCCGAGCGCGACGTCGGGCACGGCACCGGTGCCCGTCCTCCCCGGTCCGATGGCAACGGCGCCGCCGAGGGCACGTCCGGCCGGATCCGGCTCCCCGCGACGCGGCCGGACGACCCCGTCGTCGAGGTGCACAAGGCCGTCGGCGACGCCACCGTCGACAGCACGATCTACAAGTCACCGCTCGACAACAGCGCCGGCACGTCGGACGAGACCGGTGTCTGGGTCGACCTGCCGGTGCTGGGCCGCACCGGCGCCAGCACCGACGGGTACAAGCCCAGGGACGGCTGCAACTTCGTCTGCCCGTGACGCCTACCGGTCCGGGAGGCAGAGCAGGACGTCGAAGAACCCGGTCAGCGCGCTACCCAGCAGCGCGTGCCGGCAACGCACCACGAACGGCGACGGTACGCAGCCGCCGACCGGCTGGCCGACGGCGGGCGTGACCACCACGCAGACCGGGTCCGCACGCGCGGGCCCGGCCGACCAGAGCGCGCACGCCAACGCCAGGGCGAGCGCGGGCGGCACGGAACGCATTGCGTGACCTCGTCGAGGGGGTCACCCGTCGGGTGACGAAGGCCACGCAGTACGAACGATCACGGCGCGTGTTACACGTCGTTATCAATTTGGAACACAGTTGCGCCAGATGGCCTGGTCGCGCCACGCCCGAGATTCCTGCACAGAACGCGACGGGCGCTAGAACGTGTCGTGCGGGCGGTACGTCCCCCACACGTCGCGCAACGCGCCGCAGACCTCGCCGACGGTCGCCCGCGCCCGCAGCGCCTCGCGCAGCGGGTACAGCACGTTCGCCGTCCCCCGGGCGGCCGCGCGGACGTCCTCCAGCCGCTTCGCGACCTCGTCGCCGTCGCGCTCCGCGCGCAGCACCCGCAGGCGCTCGCGCTGCTCCGCCTCGATCGCGGGGTTCACCCGCAGCGGCACGTACGCCTCCTCCTCGGCGGCGACGAACCGGTTCACCCCCACCACGACCCGCGAGCCGTCCTCCACGCCCTGCGCGACGGCGTACGCCGAGCGCTCGATCTCCGACTTCTGGAAGCCGCGCTCGATCGCGGCGACCGCGCCGCCCATCTCCTCGACCGTCGCCATCAGCGCCCGCGCCGCGTCCTCGACCGCTGAGGTCAACGACTCCACGGCATACGACCCCGCGAAAGGGTCGACCGTCGCGGTCACGTCGGTCTCGTACGCCAGCACCTGCTGCGTACGCAGCGCCAGCGTCGCGGCCTTCACGGTGGGCAGCGCGATCGCCTCGTCGTAGGAGTTCGTGTGCAGCGACTGCGTCCCGCCGAGCACCGCCGCCAGCGCCTGGACGGCGACGCGGACCAGGTTCACCTGCGGCTGCTGCGCGGTGAGTTGCACGCCGGCGGTCTGCGTGTGGAAGCGCAGCATCAACGACTTCGGGTCGCGGGCCCCGAACTCGTCGCGCATGACCTGCGCCCAGATGCGCCGCGCAGCGCGGAACTTCGCGACCTCCTCCAGCAGCGTCGTGCGCGCCACGAAGAAGAACGCCAGCCGCGGCGCGAACTCGTCGACGTCCTGCCCGGACCGCACCGCCGCCCGGACGTACTCGATGCCGTCCGCGAGGGTGAACGCGATCTCCTGCGCCGGCGTCGCCCCCGCCTCGGCCATGTGGTAGCCGGAGATCGAGATGGTGTTCCAGCGCGGGACCTCCGCGCGGCAGTAGCCGAAGATGTCGGTGATCAGCCGCAACGACTCCGCCGGCGGGTAGATGTACGTCCCGCGCGCGACGTACTCCTTGAGCACGTCGTTCTGGATGGTGCCGTTCAGGACCGTCCCGGGAACGCCCTGCTCCTCCGCGACCAGCTGGTACAGCAGCAGCAGCACGGCGGCCGGCGCGTTGATCGTCATCGACGTCGAGACCGTGTCGAGCGGGATCCCGGCGAACAGCGTCCGCATGTCGTCGATCGAGTCGATCGCGACGCCGACCTTGCCGACCTCGCCGGACACCGACGGGTGGTCGGAGTCGTACCCCATCTGGGTCGGCAGGTCGAACGCCACCGACAGGCCGGTCTGACCGCGCTCCAGCAGGTAGCGGTAGCGGGCATTCGACTCCTCGGCCGAGGCGTAGCCG
>JAVEEC010000117.1 GCA_030840645.1 Frankiaceae bacterium | reverse complement strand
GCACCGGCATCGAGCACGACGACCCCGAGGCGCTGACCCGGCGGTACGAGTACTACGACCCGATCCCGTCGCTGCCGGAGTCCGGGCAGGCGTGGTGGCGGGCGCAGACCACGCCGGCGATGGCGGGGGTCGCGCAGCGCGCGGCCGGCGAGTCCCGCGCGGCCGCCGAGGCGCTCGTCACGTAGCCCGGTCGCCTGCGGCGCCCGGAGCGCCTACTGGTGAGTCACGGCGTCGCTACTCACCAGTAGGCGCGAGGCGCCGGTCAGGCGCAGTTGGCGTCGGCGGTGTGGCAGGGGTAGCTGTAGCAGATCAGGCAGCTGACGTGGTTCGTCAACGCCACGCAGTTCTTCACCGGGCACGAGTTGTTCGGCGAGGCCGTGATCGCCTGGCCACCGACGACGCCGGTCAGCTCCGCCGGCGTCAGCTCGGCGAGGGTCTCGCGGCGGAGCGAGAGCGTTCGTTTCACGGGACGTTCCTCTCGTAGGGGACCGCGACGTTACTCGGTGGGGCAGGACCAGCTGCAGTTCGGCTTGACGCTCTGCACCGTGCAGGGCGCCAGGCTGAGCTCCCTGAGGCAGGTCGTAGCGCCCGGGCAGGTCAGGCCGTTGCCCGTGGCCGCCACGCCACCGATGACGGCGGTGAGGTCGTCGGGCGTCAGCTCGGTGAGTGCCTCCCGCTGGAGGACCAGTCGACGCTTCATGCGCACTGCGCCCCGGTGATGCACTGCAGGCAGGTGAAGTCGTCGCTCAGGCAGATCCGGATCGGACAGGTGATGCCCGGGCTCGCCGTGATCGCCTGGCCGCCGACGACGGCGGTGAGGTCGTCCGGGGTCAGCTCGGACAGCGCCTCGCGGCGCAGGGACAACGTACGCATCGGTGTTCCTCTCGTAGGGTTGAGGTGGGTCAGCACATGCGGGTGATGCAGTCGATGCACGACGCGTTGCGGCTGACGTCGAGGCAGATCAGGACCGGGCAGGTCACGCCGCTGGGCACTTGGCCGCCGACCACCTCGGTGAGCTCGGTTGTGTCCAGCTCGGTCAGCGTCTCGCGGCGCAGGGAGAGCGTGCGCTTGGCCATCGGGATCCTTTCGGGGGGAGCCGGAACGCGGTGCGCCCCGGCGGCGTCGAAGCGGCGGGGAAGGGCCCGGCCGCCTGGGCTGATGGCGGGCGAGCCCTTCCCCGCCAGGGCTATCCGGTGGTGGGGCAGGACCAGCTGCACTTCGGGCTGACGCTGGGCAGCACGCAGTCCAGCAGCGGGCAGGTGGGGCCCTGCGCGGTCTGCGCCCCGCCGACGACGGACGTCAGCTCGTCGACGGTCAGGTCGGACAGCGTCTCCCGCCTGAGGTTGAGCGTGCGCTTCACAGTTCCTCCGAGGGGTCGAGGACTACGGGCAGGACCAGCTGCAGCGCGGCTGGAGGCTGAGGCAGAGCAGCAGCGGGCAGGTGTTGCCCTGAACGGTGATCGCGCCGCCGACGACGGACGTGAGCTCGTCGACGGTGAGGTCGGACAGCGTCTCGCGCTTGAGGTTGAGCGTGCGCTTCACGGTTCCTCCGAGGGGTCGAGGACTACGGACAGGACCAGCTGCAGCGCGGCTGGGCGCTGAGGCACGGCTGCAGGGGGCAGGTCGCGCCGCTCAGCGCCTGGGCGCCGACGACCGCGGCCAGCTCGTCGACGGTGAGGTCGGCGAGGGTCTCGCGCTTGAGGTTGAGGGTGCGCTTCATGGGTTCCTCTCGTAGGGCTGGCGTTCTGTGCAGCCCACCCGCCCCTCTCGAGCGTGGTGATCTTCACGGAACGAGTCGGGGCGGGCGGCGGTGGAGCGGGACCGCTTCGCAGATCGCTGCTAGCAGCTGCCGGAGGCGGTGCAGCAGGTGCAGGTCTGCCAGGCCTGGCTGCCGAGGTAGCACTGGACGATCGGGCAGGTGTGGCCGTTGCCGGTCGCGGCCTGGCCGCCGGCGACCTGGGTCAGCTCGGCCGGGTTCAGCTCGGCGAGCGTCTCGCGCTTGAGGCTGAGGGTGCGCTTCACGAGGGTTCCTCTCGGCTAGCAGCTGGCGGAGGCCGTACAGCAGTGGCAGCTCGTGTCGGTGAGGCCCGGGTCGACGCAGCGGGCGACCGGGCAGGTCAGGCCCTGAGCGGTGATCGCCTGGCCGCCGATGACGTGGGTCAGCTCGTCCACGGTCAGCTCGGCGAGGGTCTCGCGCTTGAGGCGCAGGGTGCGGTCCATCGTTCGTTCCTCCAGAAGTGCGGGCAGGGGCTACGCGGAACCATACGACCTGATCTGCCCGGTTCCTGCCGATCTGACCAGAGTGTTCCGCCGAACGGGTGAAGACCTAGGCCACCAAGACCTAGCCCGTTGGAAGCATTTCCGCGAGAACGCTCACCAGAACGCCTTACCGGGCCGATATGACCGCATGACCTTCCCCGTAGAGGAAGCGCCTGGAACCCGCGCTGTCCTCCCCCGGTCGAGCCGCCGCGTGCTTGCACCGTTCGTCTCGCGGGGCCGCTCGCTGCGTGCCCTGCTCCCCGCCGGCCGGCCCATCGCCGACGACCGCTGGGAGGCGCGGCACAGGGGCATCGCCGTCCTGCTCTGGCTGCACGTGCCCGCCCTCTTCGTGATGGGCCTCCTCACCCACCACACGCTGTGGCACTCGTTCGCCGACGTGGTGCCGGTAGCCGCCTGCGGCATCGTCGCGTTCATACCCCACCAGAGCCGCCACGTCCGCTCCGGCGCGGCGACGCTCGGCCTGGTCGCGTGCTCGGCGATCCTGGTGCACCTGTCCGGCGGCGACGTCTCGATGCACTTCCACTTCTTCGTCGTGGTCGGCGTCATCACGCTGTACCAGGACTGGGTGCCGTTCCTCCTCGCGATCCTCTTCGTCGTGCTGCACCACGGCATCCTCGGCGTCCTCGCGCCGCACGCCGTCTACAACCAGGGCGCGGCGCAGCGGAACCCGTGGCTCTGGGCCGGGATCCACGGCGCGTTCGTCCTCGCGGCCAGCGTCGCGCACGTCCTGGCCTGGCGGCTGAACGAGGAGCAGGCGCTCGTCGACGAGCTGACCCGCCTCCCCAACCGCGCGCTGCTCACCGACCGCGTCCGCCTCGCCCTCGCCCGCCGGATCCGCGACGGGCGCGACGTCACCGTGCTCTTCGTCGACCTCGACGGGTTCAAGGCCGTCAACGACACCATGGGCCACGCCTCCGGCGACCGGATGCTGGTCGAGGTCGCGCACCGCATCCGCGGCATCGTCCGGCAGACCGACACCGCTGCGCGGCTCGGCGGCGACGAGTTCGCCGTGCTGCTCGACGGCCACGACACCCGCGCGGCCGTCGTCGTCGCCGACCGGATCCTCACCGCGCTGGCCCGCCCCGTCCGCCTCGACGGCAACCACGAACGCACGATCAGCGCGAGCATCGGCGTCGTCGCCGTGACCCACGAGACCAGCGTCGACCAGGTGCTGCGCAACGCCGACCTCGCGATGTACATGGCGAAGGCCGCGGGCCGCGGGCGGGTCGAGGTGTTCGAGGACGCGATGTTCGACGAGGCCCTCGACCGCTCCGACCTCGAACGCGACCTCCGCGCTGCCGTCACCGACGGCTCGATCACCGTCGCGTACCAGCCCTGCGTCGACCTCGCCACCGGCGAGGTCACCGGCGTCGAGGCGCTGCTCCGGTGGACCCACCCGGAACGCGGCAACGTTCCCCCGGTCGTGTTCATCCCGATCGCCGAGACCACCGGCGTGATCCTCGACCTCGGCCGCCACGTGCTGCGTACGGCCTGCCGCGACGCCGTGCGGCTGCGCGATGCCAGCCCGTCCCTGGTGATGGCCGTCAACGTCTCCGCGCGGCAACTGGTCAGCCCGGCGTTCGTCGGCGACGTGGAGACGGCGTTGCGCGACAGCGGTCTCGCCGGGTCCGCGCTGGTGCTGGAGATCACCGAGTCGATGCTGGTGAACGAGGTCGACCTCACGGTCGCGCGCCTCACCGAGCTGAAGGCGCTCGGGGTCCGCGTGGCCATCGACGACTTCGGCACCGGCTACTCGTCGCTGTCGTACCTGCGGCACTTCCCGATCGACATCCTGAAGATCGACCGGTCGTTCGTGGACCAGCTCCCCGGCGACGGCGCCGCGCTGGCGCGCAGCATCGTCCGCCTCGGCCAGTCGCTGAACCTCGAGATCGTCGCCGAGGGCGTCGAGGACGACGCGCAGCGCGCCGAGCTGCGGCGGCTCGGCTGCGTTCGCGGGCAGGGGTTCCTCTTCGCCGAGGCCCGGCCGCTCGCGAAGATCGAGGCGCTGCTCCGCTCCGCGGAGGGGCACCCGGACTGGTTCCAGGGCCAGGTGACGCCGTTGCCGCTGCCGCGCGCGTCGGCCGGGGGCACCCAGCTCGCCTGACCCGCTCCGCTCCGCTCCTCTGCACAGAACGAGCCGGGGCGGGGGGCCCGCGCTCAGAAGGACGGGGGGCGGCCCTCGTACGGCGTGGAGAGGACGACCGTGGTGCGGGTGCTGACGTTCGCCGCGAACCTGATCTCCTGCAGCACCGCCTCCAGCGCCGTCGGCGACGGGACGCGGACCTTGAGGATGTAGCTCTCGTCGCCCGCGACGCTGTGGCACGCCTCGATCGCGCTGATGCCAGCGAGGTGGTCGGGGGCGTCGTCGGGGGCCGCCGGGTCGATCGGCTTCACCGAGACGAACGCCGTCAACGGCAGGTCCAGCGCCTCGGGGTCGATGACCGCGTGGTAGCCGCGGATCACGCCGCGCTGTTCGAGCCGGCGGACGCGGGAGTGCACGGCGGACACCGAGAGCCCGGTCTCCTTGGCCAGGTCGGTGAAGCTCATCCGGCCGTCCCGCGCGAGCTGCCGCAGGATCTCGGCGTCGGTCTCTTCCATCATGGTGCGCGAGCGTAGCCGCCCCCGCGCCGGGTCCGGGAAACGAGAAAGGGCCACCCGCGCGGAGCAGCCCGTTCCCGCCACCGGCGCGGCCAGCCCTGCGGGCTAGCGGGTCTGCGTGATCGACCCGTCGGCGTTGCGGACGAACTTCACCGCGGTCCCGATCTCGGCACCCTGCTGGGTGCCGTTCACGGAGGTGCCGTTCATCCGGTCAGCCGGCCGTACCGCCGCCTTCGCGGTGTGCGCGAGGACGGTGTAGCAGGCCATGACCGCAAGCAGCATGGCCAGCAGGACGGTGAACGCCCTGCGTACTGCGATGGTGCTCATAGCTGCTCCCGTCCGAGGGCCGGGGCGTCCGCTGGTGCGGATGCCCGACATGCTCGGACGAGCCGGTCTCGCCACTCACTCCCCGGGTCGTCTAGGCGACCGTGTTGTCTCCGTACGCGTTGCCGCGCCGGTGTGGACTACCCGGATCATCGTGTCTCGCCCGCCCGGCCGAGAACGCAGCCGGACGCAGTCCGCATCGGCAGAACCGGCCCGGGACTTGAGTGTTGGATGGGGCCATGACCGAACCCGCTGACGTGGACGCGTTCCTCACCGCCGCGCTCGTTCCGGACGAGCCGGAGATGGACACGGCCGACCTGCCGCCGATCTCGGTGACGCCGCCGCAGGCGAAGTTCCTGTCGCTGCTGGCGCGGGCGCTCGGCGCCCGGCGCATCCTCGAGGTGGGCACGCTGGCCGGCTACAGCGCGATCTGGCTGGCCCGCGCGCTGCCGCCGGACGGCTCGCTCGTCACCCTGGAGTTCGACCCGCACCACGCGGAGGTCGCGCGCGCGAACATCGAGCGAGCCGGGCTCTCGCCGGTCGTCACGGTGCTGGTCGGACCCGCGCTGGAGTCGCTGCCCGGCGTGACGGGTCCGTTCGACCTGGTGTTCATCGACGCCGACAAGACGAACAACGTCGCCTACCTGGACTGGGCAGTCCGCCTCGCCCGGCCGGGCACGGTGATCGTTCTCGACAACGTCGTCCGGCAGGGCGCGATCCTCGACCCCTCCCCCGACGCGAACGCCGCCGCCACCCGGGCCGCGCTGGAGTGGCTCGGCGCCGACCCGCGGGTGGACGCGACGGCGTTGCAGCTGGTGGGCGGGAAGGGCTGGGACGGCATGGCGTTCGCGCTGGTGCGCTGAGCCCGAGGCGTTCTGTTGCCGACCCCCTACACGCCGTCGCGGACGAGGCTGCGCGCGATCACCATGCGCTGCACCTGGTTGGTGCCCTCGACGATCTGCAGCACCTTCGCCTCGCGCATGTACCGCTCGACCGGGTACTCGGTGACGTAGCCGTAGCCGCCGTGCACCTGGACGGCGTCGGTCGTGACCCGCATCGCCGTGTCGCTCGCAAACAGCTTGGCCATCGCGGCGTCGCGGCCGTACGGCTTGCCGGCATCGCGCCGCCGGGCGGCGCTGAGGTAGAGCGCGCGCGACGCCTCCACCCCCGTCGCCATGTCCGCGAGCATGAACGCCACGCCCTGGAAGTCGACGATCGGCTTGCGGAACTGCGTGCGCATCTTCGCGTACGCCAGCGCCGCGTCGAGCGCGGCCTGCGCGACCCCGACCGAGCAGGCCGCGATCCCGAGCCGGCCGCCGTCGAGCGCGGAGAGCGCGATGCGGAAGCCGACGCCCTCCTCGCCGAGGAGGCGCTCGGCCGGGACGCGGGCGTCGTCGAGGACGATCTGCGCGGTCGGCGAGGACTTCATGCCCATCTTCTTCTCGGGCGCGGCGGGCTTCAGCCCGGGCGTGTCCGCGGGCGCGAGCAGCGTCGAGATGCCGCGCGCGCCGTCGTCGCCGGTGCGGACCATGAGGTTGTAGAAGTCCGCGACGCCGCCGTGGGTGACCCACGCCTTGACGCCGTTGACGACGTACTCGTCGCCGTGCCGCACCGCGCGCGTCGACAGCGCTGCGGCGTCGGAGCCCGAGCCGGGCTCGGAGAGGCAGTACGCGCCGAGCAGCTCGCCACCGAGCAGCTCCGGCAGCCACTTCGCGCGCTGCTCCTCGGAGCCGTACGCGAACGTCGGGAAGCAGGCCAGCGTGTGCACGCTGACGCCGAGCCCGACCGCGAGCCAGGCGGCCGCGAGCTCTTCGAGGCACTGGAGGTAGACCTCGTACGGCTGCCCGGCGCCGCCGTACTCCTCCGGGTACGGCAGCCCGAGCAGCCCGGCGCGGCCGAGGGTGCGGAACACCTCGCGCGGGAACTCCCCGCGCTCCTCGAAGTCTGCGGCGCGGGGACGCAGCTCCTTGTCCGCCAGGTCCTTCACCAGGTGGAGCAACGCCTCGGCCTCGGGCGTGGGCAGTGAACGGTCGACCATGACTACGCCTCCAGGACGACGAGGTCGCGGGTGACGAGGTTGAGGCGTTCGCCGCCGTCCTCGGTGCAGACGACGATGTCCTCGATCCGCGCGCCGTGGCGGCCGGGCAGGTAGATGCCCGGCTCGATGGAGAACGCCATCCCCGGCGCGAGCGGCTCGGCGTTGCCGGAGACGATGTAGGGCTCCTCGTGCTCCTCCAGCCCGATGCCGTGGCCGGTCCGGTGGATGAAGAACTCGCCGAGTCCGGCCTCGGTGATGACGTCCCTCGCCACCGCGTCCAGCGCTTCCGCGGTGATGCCGGGCCGGACCGCCTCGCAGGCGCGGGCCTGGGCGTCCTGGAGGACGGCGTAGAGCTTGTCGAAGCCGTCGGTGACCTCGCCCACGACGTAGGTCCGCGTGATGTCCGAGCAGTAGCCGTCGGGCGTCGTACCGCCGATGTCGAACACCACGGCGTCGCCGCGCTCGATGACGCGATCCGAGAGGTCGTGGTGCGGGCTGGCGCCGTTGGGGCCCGAGCCGACGATGACGAAGTTCACGGTCACGTTGCCGCCGTTGACGATCGCGTCCGCGATGTCACGGCCGACCGCGCGCTCGGTCCGGCCGGCGAGGCGCCAGGTCCGGATCTCGTCCTGGACGCCGTCGATGATCCGCGCCGCGTCGCGCAGCGCGGCGACCTCCTCGGGCGTCTTGCGCATCCGCAGCTCGCGCAACGCCGTCCCGGCCAGCTCGTGCCGCACGCCAGGGAGCGCGTCGCGCCAGCGCAGGCCGTGCAGGACCCACGTGCGGTCCGAGAGGCCGACCTTCTCGGCCCGGCCGACGAGCGCGGCCGTGATGGCGTACGGGTCCTCGGTCTCGCCCCAGCCGACGATCTCGATGCCGAGCGCGCCGGCCGGGGAGGACTCGGCGCGGGCGCGTTCCAGCGCCGGCACGACGAGCGTGGCGGTGCCGTCGCTGCGCAGGACCAGGCAGGTGAGGCGCTCCAGCGGGAGGGCGTCGTAGCCAGTCAGGTAGCGCAGGTCGGCGCCGGGCGTGACGAGCAGCGCGTCGAGGCCGGCGGCCCCGGCGGCGCGGGCCGCCCGGGCCAGCCGGTCGCTCGGGTAGAGGGCGTTGGTCATGGCGCCCAGGGTAGTGCGCCGCGCGGCGGGTCAGGTCCGCGCGGCGGTCGGGACGCTCCGGCCGAGCAGCGCGAGGATCGCGACGCCGGCGACCGCGGAGACGAGGTGCAGGCCGTTGTCGGCGGCGTTGAGGGAGAGGAAGTTCGCGGCGGTGTCCTTGCCGGCCGTGAACAGGCCGTAGAGGAACGTCACGCCGTAGCCGGCGACGAGCGCGGCGCCGTACGCCCGGGCGGTGTCGCGGCGCTTCCACAGCGCGATGCCGCCGAAGCCGATGACCAGGTGGACGACGTTGTGAAGTGGGTTGATCTCGAAGATGCCGAGCAGCTTCTCGCCCGTCTGCCCGGCGAAGTTGTCGAACCCCGTGACGAAGAACCCGAGGATCCCCACGAGGACGTACGCGACGCCGATGCCGAGCGCGAGCCGGCGGCCGTTGTCGATCGTGTCCGTTGCCATCTGTGCTGCTCCCTTCGAGGACTGACGTTCCTGCGATCATTCGGTCGTGGCGCCGTTGCGGATGTTGCTGGACACCCCCTCGTTGTACTTCCGCGCGTTCTACGGCGTGCCGGACTCCGTGCGTTCTCCGACGGGCGAGCCGGTGAACGCGATCCGCGGGCTGATCGACATGACCGCCCGGCTGATCGCCGAGCGGCGGCCGACGCATCTCGTCGCGGCGATGGACCACGACTGGCGGCCGGCGTTCCGCACCGCGCTGCTGCCGTCGTACAAGGCGCACCGGGTCGTCTACGCGAACGAGGAGGCCGTCCCCGACCTGCTCTCGCCGCAGGTGCCCGTCATCGAGGAGGTGCTAGAGGCCGTCGGGATCGTCGTCGTCGGCTCGGCCGGGTACGAGGCTGACGACGTCATCGGGACGCTGGCGGTCGGCTCCGGCCTGCCGGTCGAGATCGTGACCGGCGACAGGGACCTGTTCCAGCTCGTGGACGACGCGCGCGGGGTCCGGGTCCTCTACACGCAGAAGGGGCTGTCGAACCTCGCGGTCGTGGACGAGGCCTGGGTGCACGCGAAGTACGGCATCCCCGGGCGGGCGTACGCCGACTTCGCGCTGCTGCGCGGCGACCCGTCCGACGGGCTGCCCGGGGTGCCGGGGATCGGCGAGAAGACCGCGGCCGCGCTGGTGACGAAGTACGGCTCGGTCGCCGCTCTGCTCGCGGCGCCGGACGCGCCGGCGAAGGTGCTCGCCAACCGTTCGTACGTGGACGCCGCGACGACGGTGGTCGCGGTCGCGCACGACGTCGCGCTGCCGGCGTTCGACGACCTGTTGTGCGCCACGCCGCGGTCGCCGGAGCGCCTGGTCGAGCTGTCCGAACGCTGGGGCCTGGACTCGTCGCTGAACCGGCTCCTCGCCGCCATCGCCTCCGTGTGCGAGGCGTAGTGCGGGCGTTCTCCGTCAGGCACCGTCCGGCCGATGTCGCGGGCGCCGCGGGCGGCGTGCTCGACGTCCTCGTCGTCGGTGCCGGAGCGACCGGCGCGGGGGTCGCGCTGGACGCCGCGTCGCGCGGGTTGTCGGTCGCCGTGATCGACCGCGGCGACCTCGCCAGTGGCACCTCGAGCAAGTCGAGCAAGCTGATCCACGGCGGCCTGCGGTACCTGGAGAACTACGACGTCGGCCTCGTCTACGAGGGCGTGAACGAGCGGCAGCTGCTCCAGCGCCTCGCGCCGCACCTCGTCCGCCCGATGGAGTTCGTCTACCCGATCTTCCCGGACACCGCGCGGGTCCGGCGGGTGGGGCTCGGGCTGACGACGTACGACGTCCTCGCCGGCTTCCGCAACGTCCGGCGGCACGAGCGCATCACCGCCGAGGAGGCGGTCGAGAAGGCGCCCGCGCTGGCGGGGAGCGGCCTCGAACGCGCGTACGTCTACGGCGACTGCGCGACCGACGACGCCCGCCTCGTCCTGGCCAACGTCGTCGCCGCGCGCCGCTTCGGCGCCGTCGCGCTGACGTACACCGAGGCGGTCCGCCTGCTCCTCGACGCCGACGGGAAGGCCTGCGGCGCAACGGTCTCCGACCGGCTCGACGGGTCGACGTACGACCTCCGCGCCCGCCACGTCGTCAACGCGACCGGCGTCTGGGTCGACACGCTGCTCGCGCAGGAGGATCCCTCGCGGTCCGGGCCGCTGGTGCGGCCGAGCAAGGGCGTACACCTCGTCGTGCCGCGCGAGCGGGTGCCGTTGACGGGGGCCAGCATCCTGATGCCGTCGCGGCAGGGCGACGGGCGGAGCATGTTCGCGATCCCGTGGGGGCGCCAGACCATCCTCGGCACGACCGACACGGCGTACGACGGGTCACTCGACGTCGTCGCCATCGAGGAGGGCGACGTCGAGTACATCCTCGACGCGGGCAACGCGCTGTTCGCCGGCGGGCTGTCGGTGGACGACGTGGTCGGGGCGTGGGCCGGGTGCCGGCCGTTGCTGCGCGGCGCGTCGTCGGACGGCGTCGGCGACCTGTCGCGGCGGCACGCGCTGACCGAAGGCGCTGCCGGGCTGCTGACCATCACCGGCGGCAAGCTGACGACGTACCGCCGGATGGCGAGAGACGTGGTCGACCGGATCGTGGACCGCGACGGGCGGCGCGCGCGGTGCCGTACCGACGAGATCAACCTCGGCTGCGCGCGGCCGTACGAGGACGTCGTGGCCGAGACGATCGAGGCGGCACGACTGGTGGGTCTCACCGCAGACGTCGCGGAGACTGCGGAGACGCTGGTCCGCCAGCACGGCGAGTCGGCCGCGTCGGTGCTCGCGCTTGCGGACTCGCCGGCGCTGCGCGGGCCGCTCTCCCCCGCCGCGACGCACCTGTTCGCGGAGGTCGTGTACGCCGCCCGCAACGAGGGTGCGGCGACGCTGGAGGACGTGTTCGCGCGGCGGACGCGGCTGTCGCTGCGGGCGCGCGACGCGGCTCTGCCGTCGGCGGCCGCGGCGGCGGCGTTGCTCGCCGGCGAGATCGGGCGTGACGGCGCGTGGGCGGCGGGGCAGGTGGCGGCGTACGAGGACGCCGTTCGCCGGGACCGCGGCGTCCTCGGCTTCTAGGCGCGGAGCAGCGCCTCCGCGCGGGCCGTCCAGCGCGGCTCCCGCCCGTACTTCCCGACGACGCCGACGACAAGGTCCGCGTCGGCGGCCAGACCGGCGCGATCGAGCATCGCGGCGAACGCCGTCTGCGCCGCCTCGGTGAGCGGCTGCGCGCCGAGTGCGAACCGCACTGCCTCCCACGCCTCGGCGGCGAGGTCGTCGAGACCGCCGCGCGCGACCGCCCAGGTGAACGCCGCCGCGACCAGCGCGCGGTCGTACGGTTCGGCCGTGTCGTCGCGCCACGCCTCGCGAGACACCGCGGCCCCGAGGGCGGCGTCGCCCGTGTCGGTGAGCAGGTTCGCGCGGACCTCGATGACCGGAATGCTGCTCGGGAGCCGTTCGGCGGCCGCCTCGGCGACCGCCAGCGCTCCGGTGAGGTCGCCGCGGCGGGCGCGGACTCCCGCGTCAACCGCCGCGTGCATCCCGGCGGCGTCGTCGGCGGTGAGGGCGCGCGGACGCTGCGGGCGGACGACCTGCCAGCCGAACCTCAGCGCGGCGACCGCCGCCACCCCGTACGCGAAGCCGCCCGCCCCCAGGAGGAGCGCGGCGACCGCCACCGCGAACGGCAGCAGGCACGGCAGCGCGAGCACCGCCCGGTGCGCCCGCGCGCTGACCGCGCCGCGCGGCACGTACTCCAGATAGGTCCTGGTGAGCCGGCGGCGCAGCAGCAGCGCCGGCTCCGCGCCGCGACGGAACAGCACCGGGCCGGCGCCGAACACCACCGTGACCGGCCGCCACCCGAGCGCGCGCAGGGACGCGAGCCGGACTGCGACACCGACCACCGGCACCACGACGAACGCGCCCAGGAAGATTCCCGCGACGAGCCCCAGCCCCACGACTGTGCTCGCTAGCGCCATGACGAGCACGGCCACCGCGGGTCCCAGTCGGGCAGCGCGCCGCTGCCAGGCGGTCCAGCAGCGCGGGCACGCGGCCGCGCCGCCGAACTTCATCAGGGCCGTTCCGTCGGCTCGGCCGCAGCGGGCGCATGCCTTCATCAGATCTTCAACCGCAGCGCCTTGGGCAGCAGGTCGAACGTCGCCGGCGTCCGCCCGACCACCACATCGTCGACGGCGACCAGCGCGGGCGGCGTTGCCACGACCTCGGCGGACTTCTGCCGCCACTGCGTGACGTCGTCGTGCGGCAGGTGCTCGCCGCGCAGCATCTTCGGCTGCGCCGAGAACGGCAGCGTCCGCGACCCAGCCCATACCTGCACGTCCCACGCCCCGTCGTCCGGCAGCGCGGTCGGCGCGGCGTGCAGGCCGCCGTGCGCGTACTGGGCGTTCGAGAGCCTGATCTCGACCGCCTCCGCGTGGTACTCCGCGAAGGTCATGTCGACGTCGTACCTCGTCCTCCGGTGCCGTGCCATCGCGCGGTACCACGCCAGTAGGTGCCCGAACCTGCTGCGCCCCAGGCGTTTCGCGACCTCCGCGCTCAGGCCGACGACGGCGTGGTTGAAGACGTACGTCTCCCGCCCCCCGACCGTCGCGACCCCCACGTCGACGCGGAGGAACCGCGGGCTGTCGAGCAGGATCGCCGCCGCCTCCGCGTTGGTGTCGAGGCCGAACGTCCTCGCGAAGTCGTTCGCCGCGCCGCCGGGGAACACCCCCGCCACGACCTCGGTCCCGACGACAGCGGGCAGCCACTGCACGAGCGACGCCTGGCCGCCGCAGTGGACCAGCAGGCGGGCGCCGCCGGCGATCTCGCGCTCGGCGTCGGTGCGGCCGGTCAACGGGACCCGCCGCGTCGCGACGTCCCTGGCGGCGAGGGCGGCTTCGAGGGCGGCGACGTTCTCCGGCAACGCCGCGTCGCGCGACGGAACGAGGAGGACGACTTCGCCGAGCGGGTGCGCCATCAGCGGGCCAGCCGGGACGCGGCGAGCGCGAGCAGGTCAGTGGCGCCGAGCGCCTTCGCGGCCGACGCGCAGGCCGTGACGACCGGCGCGGCGAGCGTCGCAAGCTC
>JAVEEC010000107.1 GCA_030840645.1 Frankiaceae bacterium | reverse complement strand
ACATCGGCTCCAAGGTCACCATGAAGTACCCGGCCTGCTACCTGCTCGGCGAGCGGGCGACCGGCGAGGTGCTCTCGGTGGCGTTCGCCGGCGAGGGCCAGCACCAGGACGCCGGCGCGAAGATGGTCCACGCCGCGCCCCACACGTCGTCCAACATCGTCAGCAAGTCGGTGGCGCGCGGCGGCGGGCGGACCTCGTACCGCGGCCTCGTGCAGGTGCAGGAGGGCGCGACCGGCTCCAAGGCCAGCGTCAAGTGCGACGCGCTGCTCGTGGACGCCGTCAGCCGCAGCGACACGTACCCGTACGTCGACGTCCGCGAGGACGACTCGTCCATCGGCCACGAGGCCAGCGTCAGCAAGGTCGGCGAGGACCAGCTCTTCTACCTGATGAGCCGCGGCATGAGCGAGAACGAAGCCATGGCCATGGTGGTCCGCGGCTTCGTCGAGCCGATCGCGCGCGAGCTGCCGATGGAGTACGCGCTCGAGCTGAACCGCCTGATCGAGCTCCAGATGGAAGGAGCGGTCGGCTAGTGGCGGAGTTCCCCGTCCCGAACGGTCGCGAGGAGGCGTTCCGCTTCACCCCGGTCAAGCGGATCGAGGCCGCCCTCGCGGCGGCCCAGCCCGGCAAGGTCGTCGTCGAACGCTCGGCGGGGGCCGGTACCGACTTCACCACCGTCGAGCGCGGCGACCCCAGGCTCGGCAACGGCTTCGTTCCCCGTGACAGGTACGAGGCCCTCGCGCTGGCGTCCTACGACCGCGCCGGCGTCGTCACCGTGCCGCGCAACGCCGTCCTCGACGAGCCGACCATCGTCACCGTGCGCGGCGAGGGCGGGCTCGCGTTCGGGCACCTCGTCGTCGACGTCGAGGAGGGCGCCGAGGCGACCGTGATCCTCGACCACAGCGGGGCGGCGACGTTCCTCGCCAACGCCGAGTACCGCGTCGGCGACGGCGCGCGCCTCACCGTCGTCAGCCTGCAGGACTGGGACGACGACTCCGTCCACCTCGGCACGCACGTCGCGACCGTCGGGCGCGACGCGACGTTCCGCTCCATCGTCGTCTCGCTCGGCGGCGGCGTCGTGCGGCTCGTGCCCGAGGTTCGGTTCACGGCGCCGGGTGGCGACGCCGAGCTGCTCGGCCTGTTCTTCGCCGACGCGGGCCAGCACCTGGAGCACCGGCTGTTCGTGGACCACGCCGTGTCCCACTGCCGTTCGCGGGTGACGTACAAGGGGGCGTTGCAGGGCGAGGGCGCGCACACGGTCTGGATCGGCGACGTCGT
Source organism: Frankiaceae bacterium (assembly GCA_030840645.1). Lineage (GTDB taxonomy): Bacteria > Actinomycetota > Actinomycetes > BP-191 > BP-191 > BP-191. The sequence goes on along the minus strand of JAVEEC010000107.1, from coordinate 15,770 downwards.
CATCGCGGCGGACACCGTCGGGACCGACACGTACGAGCTGAACCGCAACCTCGTTCTCTCCGACGGCGCGCACGCGGACTCCGTACCCAACCTGGAGATCCACTCCGGCGAGGTCGTCGGCGCGGGCCACGCGAGCGCGACGGGCCGCTTCGACGACGTCCAGCTCTTCTACCTGATGAGCCGCGGCATCCCGGCCGACGAGGCGCGCCGCCTGGTCGTCCGCGGGTTCTTCGCCGAGGTGATCCAGCGCATCGAGGTGCCGGCGCTGCGCGAGCGGCTGCTGAACGCCATCGAGGCCGAGCTCGAGAGGTCGGTCCTGTGAAGTGGGTCCGCGTGTGCGCGGCCGACGACGTGCCCGAGGAGGGCGCCAAGGGCGTCGTCGTCGACGGCGCGCCGGTCTGCGTCGCCAGGAGCAACGGCGCGTTCTACGCCGTCGAGGACCGCTGCAGCCATGCCGACGTGGCCCTGTCCGAGGGCGAGGTCGAGGACGGCACCATCGAGTGCTGGCTGCACGGCTCGCGCTTCGACCTGTCCACCGGCCGGCCCGTCAACCTGCCCGCCACCCAGCCCGTCCCCGTCTACGCCGTCAAGCACGACGGCGACGACGTACTCGTTTCGCTAGAGGAGTCCTGACCGTGTCCACGCTCGACATCCGCGACCTGCACGTCAACGTCGACGAGACCGAGATCCTGCGCGGCGTCACGCTGACCGTTCGGTCGGGGGAGACCCACGCCCTGATGGGCCCGAACGGCTCCGGCAAGTCCACCCTCGCCTACGCCGTCGCGGGCCACCCCAAGTACACGGTGACCGGCGGCACGGTCACCCTCGACGGCGCCGACGTCCTCGCGATGAGCGTGGACGAGCGCGCGCGGGCGGGGCTGTTCCTCGCCATGCAGTACCCGGTCGAGGTGCCCGGAGTCTCGGTCTCCAACTTCCTGCGTACCTCGGTCACCGCGATCCGCGGCGAGGCGCCGAAGCTCCGCCTCTGGGTCAAGGAGCTGAAGGAGACGATGAAGGCGCTGGAGATGGACCCCGTCTTCGCGGAACGCAACGTGAACGAAGGGTTCTCCGGCGGCGAGAAGAAGCGCCACGAGATCCTCCAGATGGAGCTGCTCAAGCCGAGGATCGCGATCCTGGACGAGACCGACTCCGGCCTCGACGTGGACGCGTTGCGCGTCGTCTCCGAGGGCGTCAACCGCGTCGCCGCCGGGGGCGCGACCGGCACGCTGCTCATCACCCACTACACCCGCATCCTGCGCTACATCACGCCGGGGTTCGTGCACGTGATGTTCGACGGCCGGATCGTGGAGGAGGGCGGCCCCGAGCTGGCCCAGGTGCTGGAGGACAAGGGGTACGAGCACCTCCGCCCGGTGGTCGCATGACCCTGGACACCGCAAGACTCCGCAAGGACTTCCCGATCCTGAGCCGGGAGGTCCACGGGCGGCCGCTCGTCTACCTGGACAGCGCCGCGTCGTCGCAGCGCCCGCAGGCCGTGCTCGACGCGATGACCGAGTACTACGAGCGCCACCACGCGAACGTCCACCGCGGCATCTACGTCCTCGCCGAGGAGGCGACCGCGCTGTACGAGGGCGCGCGCGACAGCGTCGCGTCCTTCGTCAACGCGTACGACCGGTCCGAGGTGGTGTTCACCAAGAACTCCACCGAGGCGCTGAACCTCGTCGCGCGCTCGCTCGGCGACTCGGGGCGCGTCAAGGCCGGCGACGAGATCGTCGTCACCGAGATGGAGCACCACTCCAACATCGTGCCGTGGCAGCAGCTCGCGCAGCGCACGGGCGCGACGCTGCGCTGGCTCGGGCTGACCGACGACGGCCGCCTCGACCTGTCCGACCTGGACGACGTCGTGACCGAGCGCACGCGCGTCGTGTCGTTCGTCCACCAGTCGAACATCCTCGGCACCGTCAACCCGGTCGCGCCGATCGTGGCGCGCGCGCACGAGGTCGGCGCGCTGGTCTGCCTCGACGCGTCGCAGTCGGTCCCGCACTCGCCGGTCGACGTGCGGGACCTCGGCGTCGACCTGATGGCGTTCACCGGGCACAAGATGCTCGGCCCGACCGGCATCGGCGTCCTGTGGGGGCGGCGCGCCGTGCTCGACGCGCTGCCGCCGTTCCTCGGCGGCGGGGAGATGATCGAGACGGTGACGATGGCCGGCTCGACGTACGCCGAGGCGCCGCACAAGTTCGAGGCCGGCACCCCGAACATCGCCGAGGCGGTCGGCCTCGCGGCCGCCATCGAGTACCTGAACGACGTCGGCATGGCCGAGGTCAAGGCGCACGAGGAGGCGCTGGTCGCGTACGCGCTCCCCGCGCTGGAGAGCGTTGCGGGGCTGCGCATCCTCGGCCCGCGCACGCCGGACGCGCGCGGCGGCGCCATCTCGTTCGCGCTGGCGGACCTGCACCCGCACGACGTCGGCCAGGTGCTGGACGAGCTCGGCATCGCGGTCCGCGTCGGCCAGCACTGCGCCGCGCCGGTCTGCGCGCGCTACGGCGTGCCTGCGACGACGCGGGCGTCGTTCCACCTGTACACGACGACTGACGAGGTCGACGCGCTGGTCGCGGGCCTGGAGCACGTGAAGAGGTTCTTCCGTGCAGCTTGAGTCGATGTACCAGGAGATCATCCTCGACCACTACCGGCGGCCCCACCACAAGGGACTGCGGGAGCCGTACGACGCCGAGGTCCACCACGTGAACCCGACGTGCGGCGACGAGGTCACCGTGCGGGTGCGCGTCGCGGACGGCGTGGTCGAGGACGTGTCGTACGACGGCTCGGGCTGCTCGATCTCGCAGGCGTCCGAGTCGGTGATGGCCGACCTGGTCATCGGCCGGCCCGTAGGCTCCGCGCTGGAGACGGCGGACGCGTTCCTCGCGCTGATGCACGGCGCCGCCGAGCCCGACGAGGACGTGCTGGAGGACGCGGTGGCGTTCGCCGGCGTCGCGAAGTACCCGGCGCGCGTCAAGTGCGCGCTGCTCGGGTGGATGGCGTGGAAGGACGCGACGGCACGGGCCGTCGCCGGTGCTCCGGAGGGTTCCGCATGAGCGAGAAGGCCGCTGTCGCCGACGTCACCGAGGCGATGCGCGACGTCGTGGACCCGGAGATCGGCATCAACATCGTCGACCTCGGCCTCGTCTACGGCGTCACCGTCGACGACGCGAACGTCGCCACCCTGGACATGACGCTGACCTCCGCCGCGTGCCCCCTGACCGACGTGATCGAGGACCAGACCAGGTCCGCGCTCGCGGGCCTCGTCGACGACTTCCGGATCAACTGGGTCTGGATGCCGCCGTGGTCGGTCGAGGCGATCACCGACGACGGCCGCGAGCAGATGCGGGCCCTCGGCTTCAACGTCTGACCTGCCGTTGCCGCGTCGGGTGCGGGATTCAGACGGCTAGCGCCGTCGAACCCCGCACCCGACGAGAAGGCCGGGCTAGCGCGTGGTCGGGCAGAGCAGGGACTCGACGAGCGTCGTGATGTTGCCGTCGGCCTGGGTCGCCCCCGTGGCGCGACAGACCAGGTCGCAGAACGTCAGGGCGCTGGTGCAGAACACGGACGGGACCTGGGCCCCGTTGACGAGCGTCAGGTCCCCGGCGGTGAGCTCGGCGAGCGTCTCGCGCTTGAGGGTGAGCGTGCGCTTCATGGGTTCTCTCCTGGAGATGCGGGGGTGAACGCGTCCTTCTTCCGCGTCGGACCCCCTCGTTCCTCCTAGGGCCGGTGCCGTTCGCGGAACGCGCGGGTCTTCGCGCGGTTGCCGCAGATCGACATGCTGCACCACTTGCCCGAGCGGTTCCGCGAGGTGTCGTAGAACGCGTACCGGCAGGTGTGCATCTCGCAGATCTTCAGCCGGTCCCACCGGCCCTCGACGGCGAGCGTGACGGCCGTCGCGACGAACGCGCCCAACGGGTGCGGTGACGCGAGCGCCAGCCCGCCCCCGTCACCCGGCACGGCCCGCAACGGCACCAGCGCGAGGTCGGCGGGCGGGGCCTTGCGGCCGTCGGCGGCGGCGCGGAGGGCGTTGCGGACCCGGCGCGCCTCTGCCGCGTCGACGCCCTTGGGGGAGAGGCCGTTCGCGCGGAACCACCGGCGCGCGGCGGCGTCGTCGGGCAGCTCCTCCTCCAACGACGCCTCGTCGACGGTGTTGAGGAACTCGACGAGGAGGTCGACGTTCGTGAACATGCAACCACCATAACACGTTTGCTGGTTGACACGATCATGGGGTAACTGGCAAGATGCCTTTGTCGGTTACGAAGGAGGCACCATGAACCAGCACCCGCTCACCGAACAGCTCGCCTACGAGCACGTCGCCGACCTCCGTCGCGACGCCGTCGGGCACCCGCGCGCGGCGAGCCGGGCCGACCGGACCCAGGGTCACGGCCGGCCGCGGCTGGCCGCGTTCCGCCGTCCCGCCGCCGTCGGGTGCGAGGCGTGACCCGGGCCGTCGGCGTCCTGTCGACCGTCGTCCTCGACTGCAAGCACCCGGGCGCACTCGCCGAGTTCTGGGGCGCGCTGCTCGACCTCCCGGTGGTCGAGAAGGAGGACGACTGGTGGCAGCTCGCGCCGGGACCGGGCGGCGTGTCGCTCGCGTTCCAGAAGGTCGGCAAGCACCAGCCGCCGAGCGTGACCAGGCCGCAGCAGCTCCACGTCGACATCAAGGTCGACGACCTGCAGGCCGCCGAGGACGTGGTGCTCGGCCTCGGCGCCCAGGCGCGTGGCGACATCCACCCGGGCGAGGGATCGCCGTGGCGGGTGTACGCGGACCCGGCCGGGCACCCGTTCTGCCTGGTGACGTGAGGCCCGTACGCTGACGCGGTGATCACGGTCGCCGACCTGGAGCTGCGCGCGGGCGCTCGCGTCCTCATCGAGCACGCCTCGTTCCAGGTCGGCAGGGGCGACCGGATCGGCCTGGTCGGCCGCAACGGCGCCGGCAAGACGACGCTGCTCAAGGTCGTCGCGGGGGAGGGGCTGCCCGCGAGCGGTGGCGTCAGCAAGGGCGACGTCGGGTACCTGCCGCAGGACCCGCGCACCGGCGACCTGGACCAGCTCGCGCGCGACCGCATCCTCTCCGCGCGCGGCCTGGACACGTTGCTGCGGACGATGCGCGAGACCGAGGGCGCGATGGCGAGCGCGGACGACGACACGCGCGACGCCGCCGTCGAACGGTACGGCCGCCTGGAGGACAGGTTCCAGGCGCTCGGCGGGTGGGCGGCCGAGGCCGAGGCGGCGTCGATCGCGTCCAGTCTGGGCCTGCCGGAACGCGTTCTCGCGCAGCCGCTCGGCACGCTGTCCGGCGGCCAGCGCCGCCGCGTCGAGCTGACCCGCATCCTGTTCAGCGGCGCGGAGACGCTGCTGCTCGACGAGCCGACCAACCACCTCGACGCCGACTCGATCACCTGGCTGCGGGAGTTCCTCAAGAGGCACAACGGCGGGCTGGTCGTCGTGAGCCACGACGTGGAGCTGCTCGACGCGACGGTGAACAAGGTGTTCCACCTCGATGCCAACCGCGCCGCCCTCGACATCTACAACGTCGGGTGGAAGGCGTACCTCACGCAGCGCGAGACCGACGAACGACGCCGCAAGCGCGAGCGCGCGAACGCCGAGCAGCAGGCGGCGGCGTTGCAGGCGCAGGCCGACCGGATGCGCTACAAGGCGACGAAGGCGAAGGCCGCGCAGAGCATGGAGAAGCGGGCCGAACGTCTCCTCGCCGGCCTGGAGGAGGTTCGCGCGCACGACCGCGTCGCCAAGCTCCGCTTCCCCGACCCGCTGCCGTGCGGGCGTACGCCGCTGACCGCGACCGGGCTGTCGAAGTCGTACGGCAGCCTCGAGGTGTTCACCGACGTCGACCTGGCGATCGACCGTGGCTCGCGGGTCGTCATCCTCGGGCTGAACGGCGCGGGCAAGACGACGCTGCTCCGCATCTTGGGGGGCATCGAGGCGCCCGACACCGGCGAGGTCGTTCCCGGCCACGGCCTGCGGATCGGCTACTACGCGCAGGAGCACGAGACGATCGACCCGGCGCGTACGGTCCTCGAACACGTCCAGTCGGCCGCGCCCGACGCGGACGCGGCGTCGCTGCGCAAGCTGCTCGGCGCGTTCCTGTTCTCCGGCGACGTCGTGCACCAGCCCGCCGGCACGCTCTCCGGCGGCGAGAAGACGCGGCTCGCCCTGGCGGGTCTCGTCAACAGCCGCGCAAACGTCCTCCTCCTCGACGAGCCGACGAACAACCTCGACCCGCGCAGCCGCGAGGAGGTGCTGCGCGCGCTCGCGTCGTACGCGGGTGCGGTCGTGCTCGTGACGCACGACGAGGGCGCGGTCGAGGCGCTCCAGCCGGAGCGCGTCATCCTCCTGCCCGACGGTGTCGAGGACCGCTGGTCCGACGAGCTGGCCGACCTGGTCGCGCTCGCGTAGTCACCAGGCCGAGCGCAGCACCGCCTCGATCGCGACGGCGGCCGCCGCGCCGAGCGCGAGCAGCAGCAGCGACGGCTTCGCCGGCTCGCCGGTCTCGTCGGCGCCGGTGACCGGCACGAGCAGCCACGGGAAGAACGGCAGCCAGGTGCGTTCGACCTCGCCGCGCGCGAGCCCGCTGCCGATCGCGAACAGCACGGCGATGCCCGCGCCGACGAGGAACGGCCACCCGGGGGTACGGCGGACGCGCCGCGCCGCCGTGACGACGTGCGGCCCGCAGGCGATGACGAGGACGACGACGTCGAGCAGCGCCCAGAGCAGCCACGAGCGGTAAGGACCGACGCGCAGCGACCAGTCCGCCTGCGCCGCCGTGAGGCCGTGCGGCCAGACGAAGCCGGCGACGCGCGCGACCGCCAGCGGCACCAGCGCGCCCGTGCCGATCAACGCGATCGTCGTCGCCCGGCGGCGGACGAAGCAGACGACGAGCAGCGTCGCGGCGAGCCAGCCGACGGCGTAGGAGAACAGCGCCGCGACACCGAGGACGGCCCCGGCCGACAGAGCCCACCACGGCCGGCGCCCCGGCTCGGATGCGACGACGCCGAGCGCGATGGCGATCGCGCAGAGCGCGGCGGTCACGCCGTCCATGCTCACCGCCACCCAGACGGCGTACGGCGCGAGCACCAGCACCGGCAGCAGGCGGCGGGCCGCGAGCTCGCCGCAGAGCGAACGCATGGCGACCGCGACGGCGGGCACCGCGACGCAGCCGATCGCGGTGACGACGACGCCGATGGTCGACGGGCGGGTGACGCCGAGCTTGCGGAGCAGCCAGAGCAGCAGCACCGGCGCGGGCGGGTGGGTGCGGGTGGCGACCGAGTGCTGGGCCGCGTTGCCGACGAAGTCCCTGACGAACCCCGCCGGGTCGTTGCCGACGGAGGCGACGTCACGGAGGTACTCGTTGCCGTTGGCGATGGGGTACGCGAGCCCGTTGCCGCCGTCGACGACGGCGAGCGCGAGCGCCCAGGCCAGGTGGGACGCGTACGCGACGAGCAGCAGGCGGCGCCAGCGGAGGCGTTCGACGACGCCCGCGCGCACGGCCGCGAGGACCGCGAGCGCGACCGCGGGCGCGAGCAGCGTGCCGACCTCGACCTTGAGGCGGTACTCGCCGGTGAACGGCGCGCCAGGCACGCCCACGCGCATCCCCGTCCGGCGGGCGAACGCGGTCAGCGCGAGGCCCGCGGCGACCAGCAGCAGCCAGGTCGCCGCGTCGGACGCGCGGCGCTCCCGTGCCGCCTCGGCGCCAGTCATCGGCGACACGCTATCGGGGTGGAGTGGCGGGCGGCGGGCCGGGTAGATGCGCCCATGGTCAGCGGCCGGGTACTGCGGCATGATCACGGGTGAAGCGCGGGTGCTCGAGGCGAAGCGGAGGACGTCGTGGCGGAGGCTCTGAAGAAGGGCAGCAGGGTCACCGGTGCCGAGCGCGGCAAGCTCGCGGCGGACCTGCGGAAGAAGTACGACGCCGGTCAGAGCATCCGCACTCTCGCCGCGGCGTCGGGCCGGTCGTACGGCTTCGTGCACCGGATGTTGAGCGAGTCGGGCGCGACGTTGCGCGGTCGCGGTGGCGCCACGCGCGTCAAGGGGAAGAAGTAGCGGAGGCCCGGAAACCGTTGCGGCGCAATGGTTTCGGCGACACGCGCGGTCCCTAACACACACACGAACCGCACTCCAGCATCTCCGACACGCGTGCGGCGTTCGGCGTGTCGTCCCTCAACCTGTGCTGTACAGCGGCCATGATTTCCACCAAGAGGGATAACGGATCTCTCATGGTCGAGGAGGTTGCGGTGCCCGCACCTGCGAAGAAGGCGTCAAGGCCGGCGAAGAAGACGACGGCCAGGAAGCCTGCGGCGAAGAAGGCCGCGGCCAAGAAGCCGGCGGCGAAGAAGACGACGGCGGCGAAGCGGCCGGCCGCCAAGAAGACCACGGCGAAGAAGACGACGGCCAAGAAGACCACGGCCAAGAAGACGACCGCCAAGAAGACGACGGCGGCGAAGAAGACGACAGCGAAGAAGACCGCGGCGAAGAAGGCGCCCGCCAAGAAGGCGACCGCCAAGAAGACCGCGGCGAAGAAGACGACGGCGGCGCGCAAGCCCGCCGCGAAGAAGACCACCGCGCGCAAGACGGCGGCGAAGAAGACCACCGCCAAGAAGAAGTAGCCGTCCACCGAGAGGGAAGACCGTGGCAGCGAAGTTCGTCGTGAAGCGGGGGACGACCGGCAAGTTCCGGTTCAACCTCGTCGCCACCAACGGCAAGGTCGTCGCGACGTCCGAGGCCTACGAGACCCGGGCCAAGGCGCTTGCCGGCATCGAGTCGGTGCGCAAGAACGCTGCCGGTGCGGTACTCGTCGACGGCACCGCACCCGCCGCGCGGCCGGCAGCCGCCAAGGCGACCGCGGGCAGGACGGCGAAGAAGGCCGCACCGGCCCGCAAGGCCGCGGCGAAGAAGGCTCCGGCCCGGCGGGCCGCGAGCCGCTAGACCCCGTACCGCGACGGCGGGCCGTTCCCCATCACGGGGGGCGGCCCGCCGTCGTGTGTAATGCGGCACATGAGCGAAGAACTGGCCGACGCCGGCCTGCTGCTGCGGGTCGAGGGCGACGTCGCGACACTGACGCTGAACCGACCGGAACGCCGCAACGCCCAGACCCCCGCGATGTGGAGGGCGCTGGCGCGGATCGGTCGGGACCTCAGCGGCGTCCGCGCCGTCGTCGTCACCGGGGCCGGCCCGTCGTTCTCCGCAGGACTCGACCTGGCGGCGTTCACCCCGGCGGGGCTGCCGGGCGGGCCCGGCCTGATGGACATCGCCCGGATGCCGGACGGCGAGGCCGACGCGACGATCACGGCGTTCCAGGAGGCGTTCACCTGGCTCCTGCGTCCCGACCTGCTGACCGTCGCCGCGGTGCGCGGGCACGCGGTCGGCGCGGGGTTCCAGCTGGCGCTCGCCTGCGACTTCCGGGTCTGCGCGAGCGAGGCGACGTTCACCATGGCGGAGGTGACGCGCGGGATCGTCCCCGACCTCGGCGGCACCGGCCTGCTCGCCGCGCTGGTCGGCTACTCGCGGGCGCTGGAGATCTGCGTGACCGGCCGCCGCGTCGGCGCGGACGAGGCCGTCCGCGTCGGACTGGCGAACGTCGTCGTGGCGGACGCCGAGCTGGACGGCACCGTCGCGGACCTGGTCGCCGCACTGCTCGCGGCGCCGCGCGACGCCGCGGTCGAGACCAAGGCGCTGCTGCTCGGCGCGCGGACGCGGACGCTCGCGGACCAGCGGGCGGCCGAGCGCGCGGCGCAGCTACGGCGGCTGCGCGACCTCGCCGGGGTCGGTGAGTGATGGACCTCGCGCTCACCCCGGAGCAGCAGGCGTTCCGCACCGCCGTGCGCGACTGGGTCGACGACGTCGTCGTGCCGAACGCTCAGGAGAACGACCGGCACGAACGCTTCCCGCAGGAGGCGCTCGCGGGGCTGCGCGACACGGGGTTCATCGGGCTGACGATTGCCGGGGAGTACGGCGGCGGCGGCGCCGACCCGCTGTCGTACGCGCTGATGATCGAGGAGCTCGGCCGCGGCGACGCGAACGTCCGCTCCATCGTCTCCGTCCACCTCGGCCTGGTCGCCGGCTCGATCGCGCGGTGGGGGAGCGAGGAGCAGCGGGAGCGATGGCTGCCGTCGATGGCGACCGGTGACTGTCTCGGCTGCTTCTGCCTCACCGAGCCCGACCACGGCAGCGACCCGGCGTCGCTGACGTCGACGGCGCGGCGCGAGGGCGACGCGTACGTCATCGACGGACGCAAGATGTTCATCACCAACGGCGGCATCGCGGGGGTGGCACTGGTCATGGCGCGCACCGGCGGTCCCGGCGCGAAGGGCGTCAGCGCGTTCCTCGTGCCGACCGACTCGCCGGGGTGGTCGACCCGGCCGGTGCACGGCAAGCTCGGCATCCGTTCCTGCGACACCGCCGAGGTCACGCTCGACGGGGTGCGCGTCACCGCGGACGCGCTGCTCGGCAGCGAGGGCGACGGCATCAAGGTGGCGCTGTCGGCGCTGGACGACGGGCGGTTCTCCCTCGCCGCGTCGTGCACCGGGCTGGCGCAGGCCTGCCTCGACGCGATGACCGCGTACGCGTTGCAGCGCCGGCAGTTCGGCCGGCCGATCGCGGGGTTCCAGCTCGTCCAGGAACTGATCGCGGACACCGCCGTCGACGTGTCGGCCGCGCGGCTGCTGACCTGGCAGGTCGCGGACCGCAAGCAGCGCGGCGAGAAGCACACCCTGGAGTCGTCGATGGCGAAGTACTTCGCGTCGGAGGCGGCGGTGCGCGCCGCGAACGCCGCCGTACAGGTCCACGGCGGGTACGGCTACGTGGACGAGTTCGTCGTCGGCAAGCTGCTCCGCGACGCCCGGGTCACGACGTTGTACGAGGGCACCTCGCAGATCCAGAAGCTGCTCATCGGCCGCGCGATCACCGGCGAGTCGGCGTTCGTCTGAGGCGCTCGGGGAAGGCTTTGTCACAGGGGCGCGTTACGGTCGCACGATGGCGAACTGGCAGGTGTTGCACAGCTTCAGGACCGACAGGTCCGTGGCCAAGCAGAAGCTCGCCCCCGGCACGGTCAAGCGGGTGCTCGCGTTCGCCCGGCCGTACCGCCGCGAGCTCGGCGTCTTCCTGACGCTCGTCGTGCTCGACGCGGCCGTGTCGGTGATCACGCCGCTGCTCGTCCGCCGCCTGCTCGACGACGCGATCCCCAACCGCGACCTCGGCCTGGTCTGGACCATCTTCTGCATCTACGCGGGCCTGGTGATCTTCGACTCGGGGCTGTCGCTCGCCAACCGCTGGTACTCCTCGCGGATCGGCGAGGGGCTGATCTTCGACCTCCGCTCGCAGGTCTACGACCACGTCCAGCGCATGCCGGTCGCGTTCTTCACGCGGACGCAGACGGGCGCCCTGGTCAGCCGCCTCAACAACGACGTCATCGGCGCGCAGCAGGCGTTCACCTCGACGCTGTCGGGCGTCGTCTCCAACGTCATCCTGCTCATCGCGACCGTCGCCGTGATGCTGCACCTGTCGTGGCAGATCACCCTGCTCGCGTTGATCCTCGTGCCGGTGTTCATCCTCCCGGCGCGCCGCGTCGGCGCCCGGCTGCAGGCGATCACCCGCGAGGGCATGACGCTGAACGCCTCCATGAACACCACGATGACCGAGCGGTTCAACGTCGCGGGGGCGCTGCTGGTGAAGCTGTTCGGGCGGCCGGACGAGGAGGCGGCGGAGTTCTCCTCGCGCGCCGGCCGGGTCCGCGACATCGGCATCCTGTCGGCGATGTTCTCCCGCACGTTCTTCGTCGCGCTGACACTGGTCGCCGGGCTCGCGCAGGCGGTCGTGTACGGGCTCGGCGGGCGGTTCGCGGCGGAGGGCATCCTCACCGTCGGCACCGTCGTCGCGCTCGCCCAGCTGCTGAACCAGCTTTACGGCCCGCTGACGTCGTTGTCGAACATCCGCGTCGACGTGATGAGCGCGCTCGTGTCGTTCGAGCGGGTGTTCGAGATCCTCGACCTACCGCCGATGATCGACGAACGCCCCGACGCGGTGCCGCTCCCGAACGTCGCCGCGGCGGTCGAGCTGGACCACGTCGAGTTCCGGTACCCGAGCGCCGCCGAGGTCTCGCTCGCGTCGTTGGAGTCGGTGTCGGTGCTCGACTCGGCGCCGTCGCAGCAGGTGCTGTTCGACGTGTCGTTCACCGCGCCCGCCGGTGCGCTCGTCGCGCTGGTCGGACCCTCCGGCGCGGGCAAGACGACGATCTCGATGCTGCCGACGCGGATGTACGACGTGCAGTCCGGCGCGGTGCGGATCGGCGGCGTCGACGTGCGCGACGTGACGCTGCAGTCGTTGCGCGACGCGATCGGCGTCGTGACGCAGGACGCGCACATGTTCCACGACACGATCCGCGCGAACCTGCTCTACGCCCGCCCCGAGGCGATGGCCGACGACCTCGTGGCGGCGTGCCGTTCCGCGCAGATCTGGGACCTGGTGGCGTCGCTGCCCGACGGGCTCGACACGGTCGTCGGCGACCGCGGCTACCGGCTCTCCGGCGGGGAGAAGCAGCGGCTCGCGATCGCGCGGCTGCTGCTCAAGGCGCCCGGCATCGTCATCCTCGACGAGGCGACCGCGCACCTCGACTCAGAGTCCGAGCTGGCCGTGCAGCAGGCGCTCAAGACCGCGCTCGCGGGGCGGACGTCGCTGGTCATCGCGCACCGGCTCTCCACCATCCGGGAGGCCGACCTGATCCTCGTCGTGGACGAGGGGCGGGTCGTGGAGCAGGGGCGCCACGACGACCTGCTCGCGGCGGGCGGGCTGTACGCGGAGCTGTACCGCACCCAGTTCGAGCGCCAGGCGACCGTCTGACCCGTTCGGAGGCGCTCAGAGCGCGCGGGTCGCGCCGCCGTCCACCGGCAGCACGCAGCCGGTGACGTACGACGCGGCGGGGGAGAGCAGGAACGCCGCCACCCGGCCGAATTCCGCGGGCTCGCCGTAGCGGCGCAGCGGGATCGCGGCAGCGTTGCGCTCGCGGGCCGCCGCAGCGTCGCCCGACAGCGCGTCCAGCTCGGCGACCCGGTCGGTCGCGATCCGACCCGGCAGCAGCCCGACGACGCGGATGCCGCGCGGGCCGACCTCGTCGGCGAGCGTCTTGGCGACCATCGCGAGGCCGGGGCGCAGGCCGTTCGAGACGGCCAGCCCGCCGATCGGGGACCTCACCGACGTCGACAGCACGAACGCGATCGCCCCGCCCTCGGCGAGCGCCCCGGCGACCGTCCGCGCGACCCGCAGCGCGCCGAGGAACACCGACTCGAACGCCTCGCGCCACGCCTCGTCCGAGGTGTCCATGACCGAACCCGCGGGCGGCCCGCCCACCGAGACCAACGCGCCGTCGATCCGCCCGAACCGCGTCATCGCGGCGGCGACCAGGTGACCGGCGAGCGCCGGGTCGGCGAGGCCGCCGACGACGCCCTCGGACCGGTCCCGCCCGAGCGCCTCGACCGCGGCGGTGACGCCGTCGGGGGAGCGGCCGTTGACGACGACGTACGCCCCCTCGGCCGAGAGCGCCTCCGCGCCGGCCCGGCCGAGGCCGCGCGACGCTCCGGTGACGACGTAGCAGCGACCGTTCAGCCCGAGGTCCATGCCGCGCAGCCTACGGACTCACCCCGGCAGCGCGGACGGTCAGGGCCGCCGAACCGCCGACTCCACGAGGTCAAGAACGGCATCCAGGTCGCCCGTGGGCTGGCCCATCGCGCGGTGCAGCACCAGCCCGTCCATGACCAGCAGGAGGAACGCCACCTGCGTCTCGACGCGCACGTCGTCGCGAACGGCACCCGCATCGCGCTGGCGCTGGAGGCGTTCGGCGGCGGCCTTGGCGAGCCGCTGTGTCCGCGCGCCCCAACGGCGGCGGAACGCCGGGTCGGTCCGCATCCGCCGCACGACCTCCAGCTGGGTGCCGAGCCACCCCGCGTCGCTGGACCGCAGGTCGCGCATGACCTGCACCAGGCCGTCGCGGGCGACGGTCTCCGCCATCTCCATGGCGTCGTCCTCGGCGACAGCGAGGAACAGCGTCTCCTTGTCGCGGAAGTGGTGGAAGATCGCCCCGCGCGAGACGCCGATCTCCTCTTCGAGGCGGCGGACGGTCGCGCCCTCGAACCCCCAGCGCGCGAACGTTCGCCGCGCGCCGTCGAGGATCTCGCGGCGGCGCGCTTCGAGGACCTCGGCGCTGACCTTAGGCACGCCGTTCACCCTAACAAAAGAAAACCGTACGTTCGTCTTGCTAACGAGAGGGACCCCGCGCTAGGCTCGCCACGACGACGAGAACGAGGAGCGCACGATGGTCGCGGACGCCGGACTCTCCACCCCCGTAGAGCTGATCGAGAGCCTCTACGCCCGCCTCCCTGAGCGGGTCGCGACCGCGCGGCGCCGGCTCGGCCGGCCGGTGACGTTCAGCGAGAAGATCCTCTTCAACCACATGCGCGACGCCGAGGGACAGGGCGTCGAGCGCGGCGCCGACTACGGCGAGTACCAGCCGGACCGGGTCGCGATGCAGGACGCGACGGCGCAGATGGCGCTGCTGCAGTTCATGACCGCGCGGCTGCCGCGCGTCGCCGTCCCGAGCACCGTCCACTGCGACCACCTGATCCTCGCCCACCACGAGGCGAAGCAAGACCTGCTCTCCGCCGTCGACGTCAACAAGGAGGTCTACGACTTCCTCCAGTCGGTGTCCGCGAAGTACGGCATCGGCTTCTGGCGGCCGGGGTCCGGGATCATCCACCAGGTCGTGCTGGAGCACTACGCGTTCCCCGGCGGCATGATGATCGGCACCGATTCGCACACGCCGAACGCCGGCGGCCTCGGCATGGCGGCGATCGGCGTCGGCGGCGCGGACGCGGTCGACGTGATGACCGGCGGACCGTTCGGCGTGCGGGTGCCGAAGCTGATCGGCGTCCGCCTGACCGGCTCGCTGAACGGCTGGACCTCCGCCAAGGACGTCATCCTCAAGCTGGCCGGCATCCTCACCGTCAAGGGCGGCACCGGCGCGATCGTCGAGTACTTCGGGCCCGGCACCGCGTCGCTCTCGGCCACCGGCAAGGCGACGATCTGCAACATGGGTGCCGAGCTCGGCGCGACGACGTCGCTGTTCCCGTACGACGCGCGGATGGCGGACTACCTGCGTTCGACGGGCCGCGCCGACGTCGCCGCGCTCGCCGACGGCATCGCCGCAGACCTGCGCGCGGACGACGAGGTCGACGCCGACCCGGCGACGTACTTCGACCGGGTGGTCGAGATCGACCTCTCGACGCTGGAGCCGCACATCGTCGGCCCGCACACGCCCGACCTCGCCCGCCCGGTCTCGCAGATGGGCGCCGACGCCGCCGCGAACGGCTACCCGATCAACTTCTCCTCCGCCCTCGTCGGGTCGTGCACCAACTCCTCGTACGAGGACATGAGCCGCGCCGCGCACGTCGCCCGCCAGGCCGCCGCGCACGGCGTGAAGGCCGCGACGCCGTTGCTCGTCACGCCGGGCTCGGAGCAGATCCGCGCCACGATCGAGCGCGACGGCCAGATGGCGGCGCTGGAGGAGATCGGGGCGACGGTGCTCGCGAACGCGTGCGGCCCCTGCATCGGCCAGTGGCAGCGCGACGACATGCCGGCGGGCACCCGCAACTCCATCCTCAACTCGTACAACCGCAACTTCCCGAAGCGCAACGACGGCAACGCCGAGACGCTGTCGTTCATCGCCTCGCCGGAGCTGGTCGTCGCGCAGTCGCTCGTCGGGCGGC
>JAVEEC010000034.1 GCA_030840645.1 Frankiaceae bacterium | reverse complement strand
TTGTTGCCGCCGAGGGCGTGCGCGATCCGCTTGCCCTCCTCGACGTCGAGGACGACGCCGGTGTAGTCGTCGAACAGCGCGTGGTCGGCGTAGAACGCCGTCACGTCCTGGGTGATCGGCTCCAGCTCCATGCCGAGGGCGCTGAACGCCTTGCCGTGGATCGAGTGCGAGTGCGCCGCCGCGACGCAGTCCGGCCGCGCGGCGTGCACCTGCGAGTGGATGGCGAACGCCGCGGCGTTGACCGGGTGCCGGCCGTCGACGACCTCGCCTGAGTCGTTGACGAGGATCAGGTCGCTCACCCGGATGTGCGCGAACGGCATGGCGAACGGGTTGACCCAGAAGTGGTCGGTGAGCTCGGGGTCGCGCGCCGTGATGTGGCCCGCGATGCCCTCCTCGAAGCCGAACTTCGAGAACAGGCGGAACCCGGCCGCGAGCCGCTGCTTGCGGTGCAGCCGCTCCTCCTCGACGTTCGCGAACGACGGCATGGCGAGGTAGGTCAGCTCGGGGCGGTTCGACGGCAGGATCGACGGCATCGCGGCACTCCTCGGCGTTCGGGACCCGGCGTCCAGTGTGCCGCACCCGCCGGGCACCCGCGAGGTCAGGTGGCGGCGATCGCCTTGAGCACGTCGAGCCGGGCGGCGCGGTAGCCGGGCCAGACGGCCGCGACCACGCCGGCCAGCGCCGCGACCAGCACGACCGCCGCGAGCTGGCCGATCGGCACGGTCAGGTGGTCGAAGCCCTGGTCCTTCAGCGCCTGGACCAGCGCCCAGCCGAAGAACAGCCCGATGAGCAGCCCCAGCAACGTCCCGAACAGCGCGATGATCACCGACTCCCACCGCACCGTGGAACGGAGCTGCGCCCGCGTCATGCCGACGGCTCGGAGCAGGCCGAGCTCGCGGGTGCGTTCGAAGATCGACAGGGCGAGGGTGTTCATGATGCCGAGGAACGCGATGAGGATGGCGAGCACCAGCAGGACGTAGATCAGCCCGAGCAGGGTGTTGATCTGCGCGGCCTGGGCGGCCTTGAACTCGGTCTGGTCCTGCAGCGTGGCGTTCGGGTAGGCGCTGGTGACCGACTCGACCGCGCGCCTGGTGTCGGCGGCGGAGACGCCGCTGGCGCGGCTGACGAACACCCGCGCGTCGAACTGGGCGGCGAAGTACCGCTGGTAGGTCGCCAGCGGGATCAGGTACTGCCCGCCCGCGTCGGCCCGGCGGTAGATCGCGGCGACGCGCAGCGTCTTGTCGCCGACCTTCGCGAACGTCACCTTCACCTGGTCGCCGACGTGCCACCCCTTGCTCTTCGCGGTGGTGGAGTCGACGGCGATGGCGTCGCCGCGCAGGTCGTCGAGGCTGCCCTGGGCGACGTCGAGGTCGAGGATCTTCGACAACGGCGCCGGGTCGACGCCGCTGACGAAGTGCGCTCCGCCGTCGACGTTCGCCTGGCCGATCCGGAACTCCGCGACCGGCCCGACCTCGGGCAGCTTGGTCAGCGCCGCGGCCAGCTCGGGCGACAGCCCGCCGAAGCCGAACGTGCCACTGTCGATGACGAAGTCGCCGGTGAACGCCTTGTCGATGGAGTCGTTGATCGAGGTCTTGGCGGACGCGGCGAAGATCGTGATGAAGCCGACCAGGCCGACGCCGATCATCAGCGCGGCAGCGGTGGAGGCGGTGCGCTTGGGGTTGCGCATGGCGTTCTCCCTGGCCAGCGCGCCGGGCATGCCGCGCAGCCGGGGGAGTGGTGCGCCGATCAGGCGCGCCGCGGGCCGGGCGAACACCGGCCCCAGCGCGGCGACGCCGAAGAAGACCACGGTCGCGCCGAGACCGACGGAGGCGGGCTTGTTGCCACCCGAGCCGAACAACCCCTGGAGCAGCAGCGCCCCGCCGAGCGCGGTGATCAGCGCGCCGATCACCGTACGCCGCCGCGAGCCGCCTGGCGTCTCCACGGCGAAGTCGCGCAGCGCCGCGACCGGCGGCACCTTCGCGGCCCGCCGGGCGGGGAAGAACGCCGACGCGACACTGACACCGACACCCGCCACCAGGGCGGTGAGGACGGTGTTGGCGCCGAGAACGACGCCGCCGGCGGGGATGTCGACGCCGAACGCCGCGAGGACGGCCTTGAGCCCGGCGGCGACGCCGATACCCGCGACGAGGCCGAGCAACGACGCGATCAGGCCGACGGCGACCGCCTCGACCAGCACCGAGCCGAGCACCTGGCGCCGGCTCGCGCCCACGGCGCGCATCAGGGCCATCTCCCGCCCGCGCTGCGCCACGATGATCGAGAACGTGTTGTAGATGATGAACGACCCGACGAGCAGCGCGACGATCGCGAACGTGAGCAGGAACGCGTTGAAGAACCGCAGGCTCTTGCGGATCGCGGACTGGTTCTCCTTCGTCAGCGCGTCGCCGGTGATCGCCTCGGCGTTGGCGGGGATCGCGCGGCTGAGGCGGTCGCGCAGCTCGCGCTGGCTGACGCCGGGCGCGGCGACGGCCGCGATCTGGTCATAGCGGCCGGGCTCGCCGAGGAGGCGTTGCGCGGCCGAGTCGGTGAACATCACGTTGGTCGCGCCGCCGGTCCCGTCGGCGCTGCCGAACGTCGCGAGGCCCACGACCGTGACCTTCCGCGGGCCCTTCTCCGTCAGCACCGTGATGGGGTAGCCGACGCCGACCTTGGCCTGCTTCGCGGTGTAGAGGTCGAGGACGACCTCGCCGTCCGCGCGCGGCTCGCGGCCCTGCACCAGCCGGAACGGGTTCAGCGTCGCGACGGTGCCCCAGTTGCGGCCGAACGTCGGAGCGCCGCGGCCGGGGTTGCCGACCGCCTTGCCGTCCTTGCCGACGACCTGCGCGTACCCCTCGACGAACCCCTCCGCGGCCTGCACGCCGTCGACCGCGCGCACGGTGTCGACCAGGCCGGCCGGCACGCGGTCCCGCTGGTTGCCGAAGTCGCTCGTGACGGCCGCCTTGCCGCGCACGACCGCGTCGGTGCCGGCGGCGGCGTTGGCGAAGAGGTCGTCGAACGTGCGGCCGATGGTGTCGGTGAGAACCAGCGTGCCGGACATGAACGCGACGCCGAGCAGCACCGCCAGCGACGTCGTGAACAGCCGGAGCTTGCGGGCGAACAGGCCCTTGAGCGCGATGCGGAACACCGTCAGCCCTCGAGCTTCTTCATCCGGTCGAGGACGCGCTCGGCGGTGGGCTCGGCCAGCTCGTCGACGATCCGGCCGTCGGTGAGGAACACGACGCGGTCGCCGTACGCCGCCGCGACGGGGTCGTGGGTGACCATGACGATCGTCTGGCCGAGGTCGTCCACGGCCTTGCGCATGAACGAGAGGATCTCGGCGCCGGAGTGGGAGTCGAGGTTGCCGGTGGGCTCGTCGGCGAACACGATCCGCGGCCGTGAGGCGAGCGCGCGCGCCACGGCGACGCGCTGCTGCTGGCCGCCGGACAGCTCGCTCGGCCGGTGGCGAAGGCGGTCCTTCAGCCCGACGGTGGACACGACCGTGTCGAGCCACTCCGGGTCGGGGCGGCGGCCGGCGAGGGAGTCGGGCAGCGTGATGTTCTCCAGCGCGGTCAACGTGGGCACCAGGTTGAACGCCTGGAACACGAACCCGACCTGGTCCCTGCGGAGCAGTGTCAGCCGCTTGTCGTCCAGGGTCGTGAGATCGACGTCGCCGATGAGGACCCGGCCCGAGGTGAGGGTGTCGAGACCAGCAACGCAGTGCATCAGCGTCGACTTGCCCGAGCCGGACGGGCCCATGATCACCGTGAACGCGCCGCGGGCGAAGTCGACGGTGACGTTGTCGAGCGCGGTGACGGCGGTGTCGGCGCGGCCGTAGACCTTGGTGGCGTCCACGGCGCGGGCGGCGGGGCCGGCGTCGCCGGGTGCGTCCGGGGCGGTTGCGGCCCCCGTTGCGGTGCTCACGTCTGCCGGACTCCTCAGCGTCGGACGGTCCCCTCGGTGACGACCCTAGGTCGGCGGGCGGGCCGCGTCATGCCGCTTAGAGGAGGTCGGTCACGATTCGTCAGGAGTTGCGCGGTATGTCGTGACGAAGGTCACGGCACGGGCGGGACGTTCTGCGGCCGGCCGGTCCGGCCTCGCCGCCACGTCCGGACCGTCGCCGTTCCCACGGCGAGCGCGGCGAGCAGGCCGGTCAGCGCCCAGCCCGCGGGCCTGGGCCCTGCGGCCTCGGCGAGGTGGTATGGGGAGGTCGGCGGCAGTGGTGTCGTGGTGGGGCCGGTCGCGGCACCCGGCGCGGCGCCGGACGGGGCCGGCACCGGCGGGCCGGCCGGGGTCGGCGTGACACCCTCCGCCGGGCTCGTGGCCGGCGGGGACGTGGCGGGCGGGGGCGGGCCGCCGGTTGGCGGCGGGCTGGTGGCGGGGGGTCCGGCCCGGCCGGTCCACAGCCAGGTTTCCCCGAGGACCTGCTCGTCGTGAAGCCCGCCGAACATGACGACCTGGCCGTGCAGCTCGTCGTAAGCGCTCCCGACGGACACGCGGCGCGGGTTCGGTTCGGCCGCCGCGGACCGCTGCCAGCGGCCGTGGGCCATCAGCCAGGTCCGCGAGTTGTCGAAGGCGATCGGCCGAAAGCCGTCGTAGGCGACCAGCACGGACCCTCCCGGCATGCAGTCGTTGGGGACGCAGTCCGGCACCACCTCGGTCCAGTCACCGTCGCGGTAGCTCCAGGCGTCGTTGCGCAGCACGGCGTTCGCCCCACCGGCGAGCAGCGCGGCGCCGCGCGACCGGTCGTACGTCATCAGCGGGCGCTTGCGTGCGGACGGCGTGTGGCGCGGCGACCGCGCCGTCCAGGTGCGTTCCGTGCCGTCCCAGGTCCAGGTGTCGCCGTAGTCGCCCCCGTACCCCGGGCCGTTCTGCGGGTCCCAGCCGCCGAAGAGCACGACCTCGTGCCCGTCCCACGCCGCCGCCCCCGAGCTCCGGGCGGGTGGGGAGGCGGTCGGGTGCTGCTCGGTCCAGCCGGTGCCGTCCCACGTCCAGGTGTCGCCGAGCAGCGGGCCCGTGTCGCCCGCCCCGCCGAACAGCACGACCTCCCGGCCGTCCCACGCCATCGCCGCGCCACTGCGTGCCGGCGGTGACACCGAAGGGCCCAGGGCCCGCGGCGGGTCCGGGGGCGTGACGTCGGTCCAGGCCGTGCCGTCCCAGGTCCAGGTGTCGGCGAGCGACACGCCGGTGTCTGGATCGGTGAACCCGCCGAAGAGCACCACCTGCCGGTGCACCGGGTCGTAGGCCATCGCGGCGCCGAACCGCGGGCTCGGCGCCGCGGCGCTCTGCTGCAGCGTCCACTCACCGATCGACGAGGCGCCGCCCGCCGCCGCGCCAGGGACGGAGGTGACGAGGCACGCGAGCCCGGTCACCAGCACCGGCAGGAGACGGGTCACGGGCGTCAGCGTACGGCGCCGCGTCAGAACGTGACGCACGTGTCGGGGTTGGTCGTCGTGCCGTCGGTGTACCTGACGTCGCCCACCAGGCAGGTGGTGTTCGTACCCATCGGCCCGTAGTCGAACGTGTAGCCGCTGTCCGCGTCCGCCTCCGGCCCGGGCCGGTAACCGGTGACTCGCTGGGTCGGCCCGGAGGTCTCCAGGCGGCAGTCGATGGACGCGTCGACCGGCACACCGGGCAACACCGCGCCGGACGTCTCGACCTCGGTGGAGACCGGGTCGCCAGGGCTGGGGACGTTGTAGTCGCGGTCGGCTGTCTGGCCGGTCATCCGGCCGCCGCCTGGCGAAGCGAGCAGGTCGGTGTCGGCCCCGGTCACCACGAACTGGCAGAAGCTCGTCACCCGGTGCGAGCCGTCGGCGCGGGCCCTCGTCGCGGCGATGTCGGCATCGCCCGCCGCCTCGGAGAACACGCAGCGCATCGACTGGTTGCTCCACAGCGGCTGGACCGTGTAGAGGTGCGCGCCGACGGTGTGCCGCGCCGGTTGTGGTGCGCGGCCATCGATGCCGCCCCACTCGCACTTGTCGGCGTTCTCCTTGCCGTCGTCGTCGTGCCAGCCGGTGTGCACGTCCGGGTCGGTCTGCGCCTCCGCGATCTCGTGCCCGGTCACCGTGGTCAGCGCGTTGAGCGGGTCGTGGTAGTCGGGACTACACATGGCAACCATGTCGCCCAGGTAGGGCAGGTTGACGAACGCGATGCCGGGACCGCTCGTTCGCGGGATGTAGGAGTGCCAGGCGCAGTAGTCGACGCCGGCGTGCGGCTCGTTGTGGTGGGGAGGCGTCGCGACCACGTAGACCGCGTCGACACCACCGCCGAAGTGGCTGGCCGCGCGCGCCGCCTCGCCCGCCAGCTGCGCGTTGCTCGGCGCGGCCGGGATCGCGCGCGCGTCGCTCCACGCGCCGCCGTAGGACGCCGTGCCGATGGCGCCTCGCTTGCTCTCGTCGTACTGGAAGTCGATCCCGAGGTACGCGCTGCCGGCGAGGTCGGCGAGGAAGCTCTGCAGGGTCGTGCGGTAGTCCCGCTGAGCCTGGGTGAGGTTGCTCGGCCAGCCCCAGTACGTGAGGTAGATCCGCTGCGCCTTCTGGATCGCGCCGCCCCAGTAGAGGAGCTCCTGCTGGGTGGAGGCGCCGGCGTTCCCCTTCGCCGCCGCCGACCCGAGCGTTCCGGAGACGCTCGCGGTCGCGAGGCCGTCGTTGGGGAGCATGAGGTGTGGCGGCAGCAGTACGTCGACGCAGTCGTCGGTCGTCACCACGCCGCGCGAGTCGGCGAGCGGGCCCGGCTCGACGTGGACGACTGACGCGCTGAGGCCGACGTCGCCGGTGCACACCTCGGCGCCGGCACCGGTGGTGTAGGCGGCGAGCGATCCGGCCACCGCCAGCACCGCCGCGCAGCCTCCGGTGAGAAGGCGCCGCATTGCGCCGCTCTGGCCGGCCCCGCGCCGGTAAATGCCTGAATAATCCCGCATGTGAGCCCCCGTCCGTCCGGAGACGGCGTCGAGCCGTCCCCCTGTCGGCACGGCGATAGCGGCGAAGTGTAGCGACTCGGCACATTTCGTGCGATAGCCACAAATCACCCGAATCCAACTGCCCGCTCGTTCCCGTCTCCGCAGAACGCCGCGCCGGTGTGCGTGCGCAGTGCGGCCGAGTTCGGCTCGCCGGGCGAGCCGGCCGCCGACGCTACGAAGCCGGCAGGACGGTCGCCGTGCCGGGCGGGTCCCGTGGCAAGGGTGGCGTCGTACCACCGAACTCCGGGCAGTACGCCTGGAAGCTGCACCAGCCGCAGAGCGCGGAGCGGCGAGGTCGCCAGTCGCCGGTCTCGGTCGCCCGCCGGATGGCCTGCCACAGCGCGACCAGGGTGCGTTCGAACCGGCGCAGCTCGTCCTCGTCGGGGCGGTAGTCGACGGTGACGACGTCGCCGAGGTAGATCAGCCGGAGCGCGTCCGGGATCACGCCCTCCGAGCGCCACAGCAACAGCGCGTAGAACTTGAGCTGGAACAGCGCGCTCGCCTCGTACTGCTCGCCCGGCGCGCGGCCGGTCTTGTAGTCGACGACGCGGGTCCGGCCCGTGGCGCTGCGGTCGAGCCGGTCCACGTAGCCGTGCAGCCGTACGCCGACGTCCTCGAGGTCGTGCGTGACGTACAGCTCCCGCTCGGCCGGCTCCAGCCGGGCCGGGTCCTCCAGCGCGAAGTAGTTGCCGAGCAGGGCGTGCGCGCTCCCGAGCCAGTCCCGCAGCTCCTCGCTGCCCGGCTCGAACAGCGCCGCCACGTCCGGCTCGGCCCCCGCGATCGCGTCCCAGGCGGGTTCGAGGAGGGCGGCCGCGGTCTCCAGGGTGCGTTCGACGGCGGGCAGGTCGAAGAGCTGCTCCAGAACGGCGTGCACCACGGTCCCGCGCGTGGCCTCCCGCGAGGGGGCCTCGGGGAGGCGGTCGACGACGCGCAGCCGGTACTTCAACGGGCACGACTTGAAGTCGCTCCCGCGCGAGGGGCTGAGGGTGGCGAGCGCCGCGCGCTCGTCGACTGCGGTCATGGGAACGACAGTAACGAGGGGGTGTGACAGAAACCGGCGACGCGGCCCCTGTGGAGGAAAAATTGTTGTCCACAGGCGCTGATTTCCTGTCGTACCGGGGCCGTACGATCTGCGGCATGGTGATGGAGAGCAAGGGCCGCGTCGCGAAGGCGACCCACGTCGGGATCCCGCCGGACCTGACGGAGGAGGAGCACGGCCGGGCGGCGTTTGCCGGGCCGGTGTCGCACCTCTACCGCACGATCCCCGCGACGGCGTGGGTCGACGTCGACGGGCCGCTGCGGCCGAGCGCGTTCGAGCTGAACCTCCTGCCGACGGATGCGCACGTTCCCGTCCTGCACAACGACGACCTGCGGATCGGCATCGACCGGCGCGCGACACCGTCGTCGTACGCGTCCAGGAACGCCGACGGCGACGAGATCGTGTTCGTGCACCACGGCTCCGGCGTGCTGCAGACCGACTTCGGCCCGCTGTCGTACGACGCCGGGGACTACCTCGTCATCCCGAAGGGGACGATGCACCGCTGGGTGCCGGCCGGCGACGAGTCGTTCCTCCTGGTGATCGAGTCGGCGGCGCCGGTGACGATGCCGGACTTCGGGCTGATGGGGCGCCACGCGGTCGTCGACCCGAAGGTGCTCGTGACGCCGGAGCCCTGGTCGGCGCCGCCCGCCGACTGGACCGGCGAGGGCGACGGCCGGTGGCGCGTACGGGCGAAGCGCCGGCAGGAATGCACGACGTTCACCTACCCGCACAACCCGTTCACCGCGGTCGGGTGGGCGGGCGACCTGGCGCCGTTCCGGCTGCACACGAGCGACATCCGTCCTGTCGTGTCGCCGCGCTACCACCTGCCGCCGTCGGTGCACACGACGTTCCGGTGCGGGGCGTTCGACGTGGCGACGTTCGTGCCGCGGCCGTTCGAGACCGACCCGGAGTCGTTGCGCGTGCCGTTCTTCCACGCCAACGTCGACAACGACGAGGTGATCTTCTACAGCCGCGGGGACTTCTTCTCGCGCAAGGGGATCGGCGAGGGGTGGTTGACCCTGCATCCGCAGGGCGCCCCCCACGGCCCGCAGCCGGGCGCGGCCGAGCGCGCGGCGGCGAAGGAGACGGCCGACGAGCTCGCCGTGATGGTCGAGTGCGTGGCGCCGTTGTCGGTGACGAACGAGGCGAAGGCCGCGGAGGACCCGGCGTACACGACCTCCTGGGCGCGCGGGATGGGCCTGGTCGACGGCTGAGCCGACCCGTTCTGTGCAGATCGCCACGCTCGAGAAGGGCGAGATTCCTGCACGGAACGCGACGCGGCGGGCGCGACCGTGTCGCGCCACGACCTATGGACGCACGACGCGGTTGGTGAGGGAGCCGAGCCCGTCGACGGTGAGGGTCACGGTCTGGCCCGGCGCGAGCCAGCGGTCGAGGTCGAGCCCGCACCCGCCGCCGAACGTGCCCGACCCGAGCACGTCGGTCGGGTAGACGTCCTCGTCGCGGCTGACGTGGGCGAGCATCTGCCCGAACGTCCAGCGCCGCCCGGCCGTCGTCCCGCGAGACCAGACCTCGCCGTCGACGGTGACGGTCATCGGGTGGTCCGCCTCGGGGTCCCACTCGTCGGCGGTGACCAGCACCGGGCCGAATGACGTGTTGAAGTCCTTCGCCTTCGCCGGCCCGAGCCAGCAGGCCATCTCGTCGCGCTGGACGTCGCGGGCGGACCAGTCGTTCATGACCAGGTAGCCGAAGATCGCGGCCCGCGCCGCGTCCTCGTTCCAGTCCCGGCCGCCGCGCCCGACGACGGCCGCGACCTCGCACTCGTAGTCGAGGCGTTCGGTGTACGACGGCCAGTGCACGTCGTCGCGGTCGCCGGAGATCGAGCGCCGGTTCCCCTTGTAGTAGACGGGGATCCGGTCCCACGGCTCGGGTACCTCGGTGCCGCGGCGGCGGGCGCCGTTCTCGACGTGGTCGCGGAACGCCAGGAAGTCGCGCAGCGAGTTCGGTGCGCGCAACGGCGCCAGGAGGCGGACCGATGCGGGCCGCAGCCAGCCGGGCGCGTCTCCGTTCGCGCTGGCGACCAGGTCGGTGACCCGCTCCTGCGTCGCCTCGCTCGCTTCGAGCAGGTCGACCAGGTCCGCGGGCGCCGTCGCCTCCCGGCTCTCCGCCCAGGAGGCGACGTCGAGCAGCCACTCCTCGCCGTCGCGCTCGCGCAGCGCGCCGAGCCGGCCCGCGCCGCCGAGGTCGTCGTTGGTCCACGAACACCAGCGCATCCCGCCCGAACCTCCCACTTCCGTCGCCGGGGCGGCATCCTGTCATCTCGGGGACCGGCAGCGCTCCGCGCGCCGCCCACCGACGGACGAGGAGGGTCATGGCGGACGGGCCGTCGTTGCTGCCGGTCGCGGCGACGCTCCTCGCGCTGGCGGGGATCCGTACCGGCGAGACCGTCGTCGACGTCGGCTGCGGGTCCGGCTGGCTGACGCACCCCGCCGCCGCGGCGGCCGGGGCGGACGGCGAGGTCTACGGCGTCGACCCGTCGCTCACGGCCCTCGCCGAGGGTCGCGCGCGACGGCCTTCCGGCGTCCGGTGGGTCTGCGCGCAGGCAGCGAGGCTGCCGTTGGCGACCGGGATCGCGGACAAGGTCCTGAACGGTCCCGCCCTCCACCTGCTCCCGGACGTTCGGGCGATGTTCGCCGAGCAGGCTCGGGTGCTGAGCGGGTGGGGGCGGGTGGCGGCGAGCGCGTGGGGCGCGTTCGCGGCCGGTCCCGAGGAGGCGGCATTCGCCGAGGCGCTGGCCGCGTACGGCGCCGACCCCGCCACCTACGCCGCCCGCCTCGTCGCCGGCGGCACGCCGCGGCCGGGCGCGGACCTGCCGGCGCTGCTCCGCGAGGCCGGGCTGCGGGTCGTGCACGAGACGACCGACGAGGTCACGGTCCGGCTGCCGGACGCGGCGGCGTACGCCGCCTGGCGGCTCGGGTTCGCGCACCCCACGACGTCGGCCGCGAACGTGGTCGCGTTCGTCGCCGCGGCGCTCGGCCCCGAACCCGTCGCCGTCCCCGCCGTTGTCCACAGCGCGACAGCCAGTCCACAGATCTGACCGCTGCCGGGCCGGCGCGCGGTCCGGCACGTAGCATCGGTCGCATGCCGAACGACGCCACTCCGAGCCGCCGCCCCGGCGTGCCGTTGGGCCGCCCGCTCGGCATCCCCGTGTTCCTGGCACCGAGTTGGCTCGTCGCCGGCGTCCTCGTCACGTACACCGTCGCACCGGTGTTCTCCCAGCCGCGCACGCCGGGGGTCGTCCACTACGCCCTCGCGGCGCTCGCCGCGGTGCTGTTCGCGGCGTCGGTGCTGGCGCACGAGCTCGGCCACTCGCTCGTCTCGCTGTGGCTCGGCATCCCGATCCGGCGCATCACGCTGTACCTGTTCGGCGGGCTCGCCGAGCTGGACCACGACCCGAGAACGGCGGCCACCGAGTACCTCGTCGCCATTGCCGGCCCGCTCGTGTCGGTGTTCCTCGCCGGCTGCGCCGCCCTCGTGGCCGGGCTGACCGCCGCGGGCACGGCGCCGCAGCGCCTCGCCGCGTACCTCGCCCTCACCAACGCCGTCGTCGCCGTCCTCAACCTGTTGCCCGGCCTCCCGCTCGACGGCGGCGTGGTGGTCCGCGCGGCCGTGTGGGGCGTCACCGGCAACCGCGAGACGGGTACCCGGGCGGCGGTCCGCGGCGGGCAGGGCATCGCGCTCGCGGCGGGCGCGTACGGCGCCGTCCGCATCGGCGCCGGTGACCAGTACGGCCTGTTCGCCCTGCTGATCGCGGTCTTCGTCTGGACCAACGCCACCGCGCTCGGCCGCCGTTCTGCCGTCCTCGAACGCCTCGGTTCTCTCGACGTCGGCGCCCTGGTACGGCCCGCGCTCCTGGTGGAGGCGTCGTTGCCGCTGGCGGAGGGGCTGCGCCGGGCCTTCGCGGCCGGCCGGCGGCTCGTCGTCGTGGACGCTCACGGGGACCCCGCCGCCGTCATCTCCGGGCCGGCGCTGGCCGCCGTCCCCGAACGCCGCCGCCCCTGGGTCACCGTCGCCGACGTCTCGCGCGCGCTCGAGCCCGGCCTGGTGCTGGAGCCGGGTATCGACGGCCCGCGGCTGCTCGAGCTGATGCGCGCGACCCCGGCGACGGAGTACCTGGTCCGCGCGCCGAACGGCACCCTCGCCGGCGTCCTCGCCGCCCACGACGTCGCGCGCGCCCTGGAGGGCATGCCCTCGCTGGCCGAGGCGGCCCCCGCGTGATCGTCAAGCTCCGCAACCCCGACCGCGAGATCGCGGTGACCGGGCCACGCCGCGTACGGGACCTCCTGGTCGAGGTGGGGCTGCACCCCGACGCGGTGCTGGTGATTCGCGGGCGCGAGCTGTTGACGAGGGAGGACACCGTCGAGGACGCCGACACGGTCGAGGTCCGCCCCGTCATCTCGGGAGGATGACCCACCGCCGGAACCCGGGCGGACGGAGCCTCCCGGTCCGGCTAGATTCCGCAAGCTCCCTTTAGTCGCCGGCCCGGGAGGCCCCATCCACCCCGCTCACACCAGGCTGTCGAGCCACGCCTGGTGGAGGTCGGCGTACGCGCCCGTTCGGGCGACCAGGTCGGCGGGCGGGCCGTCCTCGACGATCCGACCGGCGTCCAGCACGAGGACGCGATCAGCGATCTCCACGGTCGAGAGGCGGTGGGCGATGATCAGCGCGGTGCGGTCCACCAGGATCGTGCGCAGCGCGTGCTGCACGAGGCGCTCGCTCGGGACGTCGAGCGAGGACGTCGCCTCGTCCAGGATCAGCACGGCGGGGTCGGCGAGGAACGCGCGGGCGAACGCCACGAGCTGGCGCTGCCCCGCGGACAGCCGCCCGCCGCGCTTGCGGACGTCGGTGTCGTAGCCGTCGGGGAGGCGTTGGACGAACTCGTGCGCGCCGATAGCCCGGGCCGCGGCCTCGATGTCCGCGCGCGACGCATCGGGACGGCCGAACGCGATGTTGTCCGCGACCGTTCCCGAGAACAGGAAGCTCTCCTGCGTCACCATCACGACCGCGCGGCGCAGGCGCTCCTCCGACAGCGAGCGCAGTGGCACCCCATCGAGCGTGACCTCGCCCGCGACCGGGTCGTAGAACCGCGCGAGCAGCCGGGCGACGGTCGTCTTGCCCGCACCCGTGGACCCCACCAGCGCGACGGTCTGCCCGGCCGGGATATCGAGGTCCAGGGCGGGCAGCACGACGGCGCCGGAGCGGTACCCGAAGCGGACGCCGGAGAACCGCACGGCACCGCGAGACGGTGGCGGGTCGACGGGCGTGACCGGCTCCGGTACGGCGGGCGAGTCCTCCAGGACGCCCGCGAGCTTCTCCAGGGCGGCGGCCGCGGACTGGAACGAGTTGTAGAACTGGCTCAGCTCCTGCATCGGCTCGAAGAACCGCCGCAGGTAGAGGAGGAACGCCGCGAGGACGCCGACCTGGATGTCGCCGTTCATCGCCCGGGAGCCGCCGTAGAGCAGGACGACGGCGATGGTGACGTTGCCGAGGATCTTGATGCCGGGGCCGTAGATGGCGACGAGCTGGAACGACCGTTCGTTCGCCTTGCGGTAGCGGTCGTTGACGTCCTCGAAGATCGCCTGGTTGAGCGGCTCGCGGCGGAACGCGTGCACCGCGCGGATGCCGCCCAGCGACTCGACGAAGTGCACGATGACCAACGCCACGGCCTCGCGGGTGCGCCGGTACGCCGCCGCGGAGTTGCGCCGGAACCACCGGGTCAGCCACAGCAGCAGCGGGAAGCAGAGCAGCGTGACCAGGCCGAGCGGCAGGTCGAGCAGCAGGATGATCACGCCGATGCTGGCGACGGACAGCACGGCGGTCACGAGGCCGTCGAGGCCGGTGTCGAGCAGCTCGTTGATCGCGTCGACGTCGGACGTGAGCCGGGAGATGACCCGCCCCGAGGTGTACGACTCGTGGAACGACAGCGACAGCCGCTGGAAGTGGTCGAACACCCGCCGCCGCAGGTCCAGCAGCACGCGCTGCCCGATCTCGCCGGTCATGACGAGGAACGTGCGCCGCAGCACCGCCTGCGCGGCCGTCGCCGCGAGGAACATCGCGACGATGACGACGAGCGTGCGCGCCGAGCCGCCGCGCGCGACCGGCGGGATGCCGCTGTCGATGCCGACCTTGACGAGGTACGGGCCGGCCATGGCGGCGGCGTTCTCCAGCAGGATCACGGCGAGGAGCAGCCAGAGCCGGCGTCGGTGCGGCGCGAGCAGCAGCCGGAGCAGCCGCCGCGACCGCGCGCGCAGCAGCAGCGACACGTCGGCGGGGACGTCGTCCGACGCCTCGCCGGCGACGCCGCGCCACTCCTCGACGGGGGGTGCCGCGACCGTCACGAGGCCACCGGCTCGGACTCGGCGGACAGGATCGCGCGGTAGGACGGGTGCGACTCCATCAGCTCGGCGTGCGTGCCGACCGCGGTGATCGTGCCGTCCTCGAGCAGCGCCACCCGGTCGGCGAGCGCCAGCGTGGAGGGCCGGTGCACGACGACGAGCCCCGTCGTCCCGCGCAGCACCCGGCCGAGTGCTTCCTCGACCAGCGCCTCGGTGTGCACGTCCAGCGCGGAGAGCGGGTCGTCCAGCACCAGCACCCGCGGCCGCCCGACCACTGCGCGGGCCAGCGCGAGCCGCTGCCGCTGCCCGCCGGAGAGCGAGAGCCCCTGCTCGCCGACGCGCGTGTCGAGCCCGAACGGCAGGTCCCGCACGAACTCCGCCTGCGCCAGCGCGAGCGCCGCGTCGACCTCGGCCTCGGTGGCGTCGGGCGTGCCGAGCAGGAGGTTCTCGCGGACCGACGCGGAGAACAGGATCGGCTCCTCGAACGCCGTCGCGACCACCCGGCGCAACGACGTCAGCCGGACGTCGCGGACGTCCACGCCGTCGAGCGTGATCCGCCCGCCGGTCACGTCGTAGAGCCGGGGTACGAGAGCGGCCAGCGTCGTCTTGCCCGACCCGGTCACGCCGACCAGCGCCACGGTCTCGCCCGGCGCGATGTCGAGCCACACGTCGCGCAGCACGGGCTCGGCCGACCCCGGGTACGCGAACGTCACGCCCTCGAACCGCAGCCGCCCGCGCGGGTCCGCCAACGCGACCGCGCCGGGCCGGTCGACGATCGACGGCTCGGTGTCGAACACCTCGTAGAGCCGGTCGGCCGCGGTCGCCGCCTCCTGGGCGGTCGCGAGGATCCAGCCCAGCGCCTCGATCGGCCAGACCAGGTACAGCATCAGTGACATGAACGCGATCAGCCCGCCGAGCGTGAGCTGCCCGCGGCCGACCGCCAGCGCGCCGAACAGCAGGACGACGGCGAGGGTGACGTTGGGGATGACGTCGAGCAGCGACCAGAACTTCGCCCGCAGCCGGACGCTCGCCATCGCCGAGCCGTAGAGGCGCTCAGCGCCCTCCTCGAACCGCGCCAGCACCAGCCGCCGCCGCCCGAACGCCTTGATCACCCGGATGCCGGTCGCGGCCTCCTCGATGTGCGTCGTCAGGTCGCCCTGCTGGTCCTGCACCCGCCGCGCGACCTGCGCGTACTCGCGCTCGAACGCCGCCGACAGCCACATGATCGGCACCGCCGACGCGAGCACGACCAGCCCGAGCGGCGCGTACAGCTGGAGCAGCAGGATGACGATCGTGACGAACGTGGCGACGTTGATGACGAGGAACACGAGGCCGAACCCGAGGAAGCGCCGTAGCACGCCGAGATCGGTCGTCGCGCGCGAGAGCAGCTGCCCGGACTGCCAGCGGTCGTGGAACGACACGGAGAGGCGTTGCAGGTGGGCGTACAGCTCGTCGCGGATGGACGTCTCGATGCCGAGCGCGGCGTAGGACTGGACCCACCGCCGGACGAACGCCATGAACCCCTCGACGACCCCCAGCGCGAGCGCGAGCAGCCCGAGCGGCAGCAGCCTGGAGTGCGGGCCGTGGCGGACCGGTCCGTCGATCACGGCCCGGGTGACGAGCGGGATGAGGATGCCCGCGCCGATGCCGACGAACGCCGTGGCGAGCATGAGGACCATCTGGCCGAGGTAGGGCCGGACGTAGGTCCGCACGCGCCAGAGCGAGTGGAAGCGGCGGGCGGAAGGCATCGCCTGACGCTACCTCGGGGGAGTGACAGAAACCCGCGGATATCCGGGAAGGACCGCCGCCGAACTACCCTGGGGCCATGAAGTGCACCCGCTGCCGGACGCGCGCCGCCGTCGAGGTACCGCGGGCGAACGCGGCGTTCTGCGGCGACTGCTTCACCGAGTCCTACGTCCGCAACCTCGTGACGCGCGCGATCCGCCACGACCGGATGTTCGGCCCGGACGCGCGCGTCCTCGTCGCGGTCTCCGGCGGCAAGGACTCGCTCGCGCTCTGGGACCTGCTGCTCGACCTGGGGTACCAGGCCGACGGCCTGTACCTCGGGCTCGGCATCGGGGGCTACAGCACGCGCTCGCACGTCGTGTGCCAGGAGTTCGCCGACGCGCGCGGCGCGAAGCTGGTCACCGTCGACGTCGCGGACCGCGCCGGCTTCACCATCCCGCAGGCCGCCGCCACCAAGCGCCGCCCGGCCTGCGCGATCTGCGGGCTGTCCAAGCGGCACCTGTTCAACGCCGCCGCCAAGGAGGGTGGCTACGACGTCGTCGCGACCGGCCACAACCTCGACGACGAGGTCGCGGTCCTCCTCGGCAACGTCCTGCGCTGGGAGACCGGGTACCTCGCCCGCCAGTCACCCGTGCTGGAGAGCACCCACCCGAGCCTGGTGAAGAAGGTGAAGCCCCTCTACCGCGTCGCCGAGCGCGAGACGGCGGCCTACTGCGTCCTCAAGGGCATCGACTACGTCGTGGAGGAGTGCCCACTGGTCGAGGGCAACACGCAGATGAAGTACAAGGGGCTGCTCGACACCCTGGAGTCGCAGTCCCCGGGGACCAAGCACAACTTCCTGTTCGGGTTCCTGGAGAAGGGGCGCGCGCACTTCCCGCCGGACGGCGTCGTGCTGAACGAGTGCGTCGAGTGCGGCTCCGCGACGCCGTCGGACACCTGCGCGTTCTGCCGGTCGAAGACCGTCATCGGGGTCGCGATCGGGTCGCGCCCGCGCGACTGGGCGCCGGCCGGCTCGTGACGACCGAACCCACCGGCGCCGGCCGGCGCCGCGGCCCGCTGCGCCCCGGCGACCGGGTCCAGCTCACCGACCCGAAGAAGCGGCTGCACACCATCACGCTCGCGCCTGGCGGGCAGTTCCACACCCACCGCGGCATCGTCAGCCACGACGACCTGATCGGCGAGCCGGAGGGCATCGTCGTGAAGTCGAGCGCGGGGACGCCGTACCTCGCGCTGCGCCCGTTGCTCATCGACTACGTCCTGTCCATGCCGCGCGGCGCGCAGGTCATCTACCCGAAGGACGCGGCGCTCATCGTCGCCTACGCCGACGTGTTCCCGGGCGCGCGCGTCGTCGAGGCGGGCGCCGGCTCGGGGTCGCTGACCTGCTCGCTGCTGCGCGCCGTGGGCGACGACGGGAGCGTCCGCAGCTACGAGCTGCGACCGGAGTTCGCCGACGTCGCGCGCGCCAACGTCGAGCGGTTCTTCGGCGCCGAGCACCCGGCGTGGACGCTGACCGTCGGCGACCTCAACGACGCCACCGACGAGAACGTCGACCGCGTCGTCCTCGACATGCTCGCGCCGTGGGACTGCCTCGACGCCGTCTCGCGGATGCTCGTCCCCGGCGGTGTCGTCTGCTGCTACGTCGCCACGACGACCCAGCTCTCGCGAACGGTCGAGGCGCTGCGCGCGCACGGGACGTTCACCGAGCCGTGGTCGATGGAGTCGATGGTCCGCAACTGGCACGTCGAGGGCCTGGCCGTACGTCCCGACCATCGCATGGTCGCGCACACGGCGTTCCTCGCGTTCAGCCGCCGGCTGGCGGACGGGGTCGCGCCCCCGCCGGTCCGTCGCCGCCCGTCGAAGGGGATGGACGCCTAGGGCGCGCCGGGTCCGGCGACGACCGAGCCGTCCTGACGTTCGACGAAGATGCAGTCGCCCGGGCAGCCCTCGGCCGACTCGATCACATCCTTCGCGCACCGGGGCGAGACGGGCACCCGCGCCCCCGGCTCCGACAGCAGCGCGCCGGACGCGTCCTTGACGTAGGCGAGCCCGTCGACGTCGAACTCGAACACCGTTGGCGCGAGCTGCACGCAGAGGCCGTCGCCCGTGCAGAGGTCCTGGTCCACCCGGACCAGGAGCGCGTCGTCGGCCATGGAACCGACCGTAACATCGCGTGTTCAGGTCACCCCGCGCCGTGTGCGGTTATAGGCTGACCGCACCAGCTAGGGGAGGTGACCGCCCGTGTCCGGAGCGCGCAAGGATGACGCGGAGTCGCGTGCCGCACGGTACGAGAAAGAGGTCTCCGACCTCCAGACGCAGGTCGGCTTCCTCGAGGAGGAGGTCGGGCTCCTCCGGCGCAAGCTCACCGACTCGCCGCGCCAGGCGAAGGTCGTCGAGGAGCGCCTCGCCGAGGCGCAGGCGACGATGGCCACCCTCACCGGCCGCAACGAGCGCCTCGTCAGCACCCTCAAGGAGGCGCAGGAGCAGATCCTCGCGCTGAAGGAGGAGGTCGACCGGCTGGCCCAGCCGCCGAGCGGCTACGGCATCTTCCTCTCCGCCCACGACGACGACACCGTCGACGTCTTCCACGGCGGCCGCAAGATCCGCGTCACCGTCAGCCCCACGATCGAGACCGCCGAGCTCCGCAAGGGGCAGGAGGTCATGCTGAACGAAGCGTTGAACGTCGTGCGCGCCCTGGAGTTCGAGCGGCAGGGCGACGTCGTCCTCCTCAAGGAGATCCTCGAGGGCGGCGACCGCGCGCTGGTCCTCGGCCACACCGACGAGGAACGCGTCGTCATGCTCGCCGACCCGCTGATGGACGGGCCGCTGCGCGCCGGCGACTCGCTGCTCGTCGAGCCGCGGTCCGGCTGGGCGTACGAGCGCGTCCCGAAGAGCGAGGTCGAGGAGCTCGTTCTCGAAGAGGTCCCCGACGTCGACTACTCGCAGATCGGCGGCCTGGTCGCGCAGATCGAGTCGATCCGCGACGCGGTCGAGCTGCCGTTCCTGCACGCCGAGCTGTTCAAGGAGCACGAGCTGCGCCCGCCGAAGGGCGTCCTCCTCTACGGCCCGCCCGGCTGCGGCAAGACGCTGATCGCCAAGGCCGTCGCCAACTCGCTGGCGAAGAAGGTCGCCGAGGTCACCGGCAAGGGCGAGGGGCGTTCGTACTTCCTCAACATCAAGGGCCCCGAGCTGCTGAACAAGTACGTCGGCGAGACCGAGCGGCAGATCCGGCTGATCTTCCAGCGTGCCCGCGAGAAGGCGCAGGAGGGGACGCCGGTCATCGTGTTCTTCGACGAGATGGACTCGATCTTCCGCGTCCGTGGCTCCGGCGTGAGCAGTGACGTCGAGAACACCATCGTCCCGCAGCTGCTGTCGGAGATCGACGGCGTCGAGTCGTTGAAGAACGTCGTCGTCATCGGCGCCAGCAACCGCGAGGACATGATCGACCCGGCCATCCTGCGCCCCGGCCGGCTCGACGTGAAGATCAAGATCGAGCGGCCCGACGCGGAGTCCGCGAAGGACATCTTCTCGAAGTACATCACCCCCACGCTGCCGATCCACGAGGACGACCTGGCCGAGCACGGCGGCAACCGCGAGGCCGCGTGCGCCGCGATGATCCAGGCCACCGTCGAGCGGATGTACGCCGACGACGACAGCAACCGCTTCCTCGAGGTGACGTACGCCAACGGCGACAAGGAGGTCCTGTACTTCAAGGACTTCAACTCCGGCGCGATGATCGAGAACATCGTCGCGCGGGCGAAGAAGACCGCGATCAAGGACTTCCTCGACGTCGGCGCCAAGGGCATCCGGCTCGCCCACCTGATGGGCGCGATCGTGGACGAGTTCAAGGAGAACGAGGACCTCCCGAACACCACGAACCCCGACGACTGGGCGCGCATCTCCGGGAAGAAGGGCGAGCGCATCGTGTACGTGCGCACGCTCATCCAGCACGGAGACGACGGGACGAGCCGCGCGATCGAGAACATCAACACGGGTCAGTATCTGTAGGTTCTGCCGTCGGGGTGGGTAGGATGAGCCCGCATCGACCGGGCTGAATCGACCAAGCTGGGAGGCGTCGTGGCCATCCCCAAAGTGATGGGGATCGAAACCGAGTACGGGATCACCGTGCAGGGCGCGCACGACTTCAATCCCGTTCTCGCTTCCTCGGCGCTCATCAACTCCTACGTCGCCGCCGAGCTGCGCCGCGTGCGGTGGGACTACGAG
>JAVEEC010000081.1 GCA_030840645.1 Frankiaceae bacterium | reverse complement strand
CCAGGGCGGTGCATCGCCAGGCGGAGGAGGGGTCGAGAGCAGCGCTCTCGGCGCCGACGACAACGCCGCGAGGCGCCGTGCTGGGCGTCGCGCAGCAGATCAGCGGATTGGGAGACACGCCCTAGTGACCGGGGCCGCCGTCCCCCGGCCCGCGGCGCCGCACCCGCCCGCGACTCGTTCTGTGAAGATCACCACGCGGCGAGAGGGGCGCACGGGCTGCACAGAACGCACCGGCGCGGCCGCGCACTAGTGTCCGGTCGCATGGGTGAGTTCCGGACCTACCGCCGGTACGCGACCGACCTGCGGCGCGGCGAGGAGACCTCGCGGCGCGCGTTCTACGGCGGCGTGCTGCGGTACGCGGTGCTGCGGCGGCAGCCGATCTGGCTCGGCTCGCCGACCGTGCTCACCGGCGCGGACCGCATCTCGTTCGCCCCCGGCGCCGCGCTACGGGTCGGGCTGGGGCCGTTCGGGCTGACGTCGCGCCACGACGTCTCGGTGATCCGCGTCGGCGCGGCGGCGTCGTTCGTGTGCAACGGCCTGGTGTCGTTGCAGCGCGGCGTCCGCATCGTCGTCGACGCCGGGACGCTGACGATCGGCGAGACGAACGTCAACGGCCTGACGAAGATCCTCGTCGGCTCGTCGGTCACCATCGGCTCCGGGTGCACGATCTCGTGGGACGTGCAGATCCTCGACAACGACTTCCACGCGATCACCGTCGACGGCGTCACGGCGCCGATGGCCGCGCCGATCGTCATCGGCGACCGGGTCTGGATCGGGACCGGCGCCATCGTGCTCAAGGGCGTGACGATCGGCGACGGCGCGGTCGTCGCGGCGGGCGCGGTCGTGACGAAGGACGTGCCGGCCGGCGCCGTCGTGGCCGGCGTTCCCGCGAAGGTCGTCGGCCGCGCGGACTCCTGGTTGTAGTGCGCCGTCAGGCCGTGACGTCGAGCTCGAACCGGTGCTTGTAGTGGCTGGTGCCGCGGTGCCGTCCGGCGCGCCAGGCGACGTCGATGCCGGTCGTCACCCAGGTCCCCGGCTCGGTGCCTTCGAGGAGGATGACGAGCACCCACTCCTCCCGGGGCTTGCCGGCGTGGAACACCATGTCGGTGACGGGGCGGAACCGCGCGCGCAGGCCGGCGTCGGGTGCGCTCTGCGAACCGCCCGGTGGTCCGCCTTCGAGGCCGTAGACGCCGACGACGCGGATGCCGCGCGGCACGCCGGTCAGGTGGACGGAGCGCACGTGGACGGGGTCGGAGCCGTGTGGCTCGAAGCCGCCCGCGAAGAACGTCTGGACGTTGGCGACGGGCACCGTGACGCCGTTGGTGTCGTCGTAGTCCGCGGGCCCGAGGCGCGGCGGCGACGCGGACGCGAGCGCGCGCATCGTCACCAGCGCCGCCGCGAGTGCGACCGCGCTGGTGACGATGAGGAGACGGCGTCGCCTACCAGGCATAGACGTTCTCGGCGGCATCCGGCGAGTTGTTGGAGCCGTAGAGCCAGTGGTCGACGTCGGTACCGAACGACCACTTCATCGAGGCTGTCGTACTCCAGGTGGTCTGCGCCGAAAGGGCGACACCGAATGCGCTGACCGAGCCCTTGTACTTCTGGCCCTTCGACGTCTTCTTCGTGTAGGTGCGCTTGATGTCGCCCTGGTAGTACACCGCCCAGCCCTTGCCGCGCGCGGCATCCATCTGTCCGGCGCTGTCGTGGCTGCGGACATCTTTCCCGGTCTTACCGCCGCCGACCCACGCTTCAGGCACGATGCGGTAGTCGCTGCGGCAGACGTGTCCATCGCCCCAGTCATCTGTGAAGTCGAGCCGCTCCTTCCGGTAGCGGAACTGGCTGAGCTGGATATTGGCGTGTCCCGCCGTATATGCCGCGGTGACCGTCGAGGACTTGTTGCCCATGTGATTCGTGCCGGCGGTCACCTTGAAGGGACCGCCGTTGGCCGAGTACGCGCCGTCGAGGTCGGTGTTCGCCGTCTGGCCGTAGGTCAACAGGCCCGTCGAGTCGTACTCGACGTGCCCTTCGCCGATCGGGTCGAAGGTGCTTCCCCGCGCCACGACCGTCACCCAGGGCGCATACATCGGCCGGCACTCACTGCCGCTCCCCCCGACCCCGGCCACCGCGCCGATGTCGCCGCTGACGGCGGCCGCGATGTCGGTCGTGGTCTGCGCACCGACGTCGGCCCCTTGGACGGCGGTCATCTCCAGCGTCACGGCATCGGGCGTCGAGAGGACGGCGCCGACGGCATCGCTGCCCGGATCCGTGGCGCCGGTGTCCACGACTGCTGAGTACACCAGGTCTGCGGCGCTGTACGCCTGCCCGCCGAGGTTGCCGTACACGGTCATCACATTGGCGACGTTGGTCGGGCCGACTGCATTCTCGATCTCGTTGTAGTACGCCTGGACGATGTAGTTCACGTACTCGCCGTTCTCCTCTGCCTGCGCGAGGACCTCGTCGATGGCCGGCAGCGACAGCGAGAACCTGCCCCGAGCGTCAGTGGTGCCCATCGCGGCGGGCTGCTGGCGGTACGGCCCGTCCGGCGCGTGCAGGCCGGGCAGGACCGTCAGAGTGACGACGGCGCCCCGGACGGACTGGCCTGCCAAGGTCACCGTCCCCCTGAGCGCCGGGGCGCTCGGAACGGCTTCGGTGGCGGCGTTCGCGGCGCCGGGCAACGTCGCCAGAGCGACGGTGAGTGCAGCGACTGAACCTAGTGCTTTGAGTCGGGTGCGCATGGCGCGTTCCCCCCAGGGAAAGGTCGTCCGAAGGATCGGCGACAGATGGACTTACCGGGTCAATCCGGAAGAACGCGGACTCTCACACGGCCACCCCGCGCTGTCAACGGACATGTCCGATTTGCGGATCAGCACGCTGGACGGGGTCGTGGCACAAGGTGGCGGACGACGGAAGCAGGCGACGGCGCGGGCGGTCAGTCGACGCGGTAGACCGTCAGGTCGTACGGGATCGGTCGCTCCTTCGAGGGGCGCGCGATGTCGCTCTCCTCCCAGAACGGCAGCGTCCCCGTCAGGTGCGCGACCTCCGTGATGCCGGTCAGCGGCGGCGGCGTGTGCCCCGTCCAGACGACGAACACGGGGTCGGCGGCGAACCGCTTGCGGTACGCGTTGACGTAGGACTGCCAGTTGACGGCGTCGTACGGCATCAGCACCGAGACCTCGCCGCGCTCCAGCCAGACCGGCGTGGCCCACAGCGCCGTCGGCGCGGCGCAGCAGTATGGCGCCCGCTGCCACAGGTAGACGCCGCGCCGGTCGCCGGACAGCGCGGCGATGCGTTCCCCGACGCCGAACGACCCGTGCCACTCGTCGTGGCTCCGCAGCGGTAGCGACTGCGACAGGAACACCGCCGCCAACGCCGCCGCCGCGAGCAGGGCGGGGATGCGCAGCGGCCGCCGCCCGCGCCACTGCCAGGCGACCGCGAACGCGAGCGCCAGCGACATCAGCACGATCAGTCCGGGGAGGACGTGCGGGACGTAGCGCCGCGCCCACCACATCAGCCGCGTGGAGTTCTGCGCCTTGTACGCGAACACCGGCAGCAGCAGCAGCGTCGGCAGCACGACGGCCCACGTCGCGGCCCGCCAGCGACGCAGCGCGACAGCCGCGAGCCCGAGCCCCGCCAGCGCGAACCCGGGCAGCGTGAAGAACCACGCGAGGCGGCGCAGGTTCTGCTCGTCATAGGACCGCAGCACTTGGCCGAGGTAGACGAAGTGCGACTCGCCGAACAGCAACGGTCGCAGGAAGCCGACGACCATCAGCAGCGCGTACACCGCGCAGATCGCGAAGCCCGCGACCTGCTGGAACCGTTGCCGCCCAACGGTTTCCAGCACTCGTTCGACCGGACGGCGCAGCAGGAGCCGCGCCGCGAACGCACCCACGACGAGGACGGCGAACAGCAGCAGCGTCCTGCGCAGCCCCGGCACGACGTTGAGGTACGTGTACGTGCGGGCGGCGCCGTACGCCTGCCAGCACGCGTACGGCAGCAGCGCCGCGAGGCCCGCGGCTCCCCACGCGACCTCGCCGTCCGCGCGCCGCGTGACGGCGACGACGCCGAGCACCGCGGCGGTCAGCATGACGAGCAGCCAGCCGTCGGCGCGGTTGAGGAACCCGACGCCCGCGAGCAGCCCGGCGACGAACGCGGCGGGGCGCCAGCGTTCCTGGATCGCGACCACGACACAGAGCAGCGTCCCGACGAACACCGCCTCCGCGAACACCTCGCTGGTCGGGTACTTCGACTGCCAGACCTGGAGCATGTTGGTCGACAGGAGTACGCCGCCGATCCCGGCCGCGACGAGACCGCCGACGCGGCGCAGCAGGCCGGCCAGCGCCATCACCGCAATGACCCCGACGAGCGGGGTCGTGACGGTGATCCCGCCGAACCCCGCGACGTCGTACGCGGTCGCCAGCAGCGCCGGCCACAGGTGGTAGAACTGCGGCACGATCAGCCCGGTGTCGAGGTTGCGGGCCCAGATGCCGGGCAGCCGCGCGCCGGGCGACACCAGCTCGACCGGCAGGTCGGGCTCGGCCAGCAGCGGGTCGGTGAACGAGTACGAGCCGCCGCGCGCGATCTCGACGGCGTGGGCGACGTAGCCGCCCGGGTCCTTGTCGGAGACGCCGTAGGAGAACCCCGGCAGGAACATCACCGCCGCAAGCGCGCCGCAGCCGAGCACGACGAGCAGGCCGGTGCGGTCCGCCACGATCCGCGGCCGACCGCCGAGGCGGAGCAGGCCGTAACCCAGGCCCGCGAGGACGAGCAGCGTCGTCAGCAGGACAGCGGGGAGCGAGTGGTGGTGGGCGTGCGCCCACGCGAGCGACACGGTCGCGAGGACGGCGAGGACGGCGACGGGTACGCCCGCCGCCAGGTCGCTCGCGGTGAGGGTCGGACGCGTCCGCTGCCCGTCGTCCGTTGCCATCACGGCGATCCTACCGACCGGCCGGGCGCCGCCAGACCGCGCGGAGGACCAGCGCGAGCAGCAGGAGCAGCACGCCCGCGACGAGCAGCAGCAGCGCCAGCGCGGCCCCCTGCGACAGCTCGCCCTCGCGGAAGCCGCGCTCGTAGACCAGCGCGGGCAGCGTCTTGGTCGCGCCGAGCGGGCCGCCGCGCGTCAGCAGCAGCGTCGGCACCAGCGCCGACTGCATCGACGTCAGCAGGTCGCGCGCGAGCAGCAGCGCGAGCGTCGGCGCCAGCAGCGGCAAGGTCACCCGCCGGAACTGCGCCCACGGTCCCGCGCCCTCGATGCGGGCGGCGTCGTACAGCGTCGCGGGCACCTCGCGCCGGGCAGCGAGCGCGACGAGGAACCCCTCGCCGAGCGCGAACGCCGACACGGCGACGATCGTCAGCCGCGCGCCCCACGGGTCGAGCAGCAGCGGTCCTGGCGTCCCGCCGAACAGCCGGATCACGGCGCCGAGCGGGCCGTAGTACGGGTTGACGATCCAGAGCCAGACCAGCGCGGTCGCGGGCTCGGGGACGACGGCGGGCGTGTACACCGCGAGCCGGGTCGCGCCCGCGAGGCTCCCGCGCGCGTTCGCGAGCAGCGCGAGCCCGAGGCTGCCGGCCAGCCGCAGCGGCAGCGCCAGCAGCAGGAACGCCCCCGTCGCGCGCAGCGACGACCGCACCTCCGGGTCGGCCAGCACCGTGCGGATCGTCGCGAGCCCCGCCCAGCGCGCGGGCGAGAACCCGTCGTAGTCGGTGAACGCGTACGCCGCCGTCACGACCGCGGGCACCAGGACGAGGAGCACCACCCCGGCGACGAACGGCGCGGCCAGCAGGCCGAGCCCGGCCGCGTACCGCGACCGCATCACCGCAGCGCCCGGCCGAACGCGTCGAACGCGTGGACGTGGGCCAGGCCGACCTCCCACCCGACGGTGTCCCCCGGCCGCACCGCCGTGTCGCGGGGCAGCCGCGCGACGAGGACGTTGCCGCCGACCGAGACCTCGGCGAGGCGTTCGTGGCCGAGGTCCTCGACCGCATCGACGCGAGCGGTCGATCCCGGGACCAGGCGGACGTGCTCCGCGCGGACGCCGACCCGGACCGCGCCGGGCGGCCCGGGCAGGACGCCGGCGGGCAGCAGGTTCATCGGCGGGCTGCCGACGAACGACGCCACGAACGCCGTCGCGGGCCGGTCGTACAGCTCGCGCGGCGTGCCGACCTGCTCGACCCGGCCGTCGCGCAGCACCGCGACCCGGTCGGCCAGCGTCATCGCCTCCGCCTGGTCGTGCGTCACGTGCAGCGCGCACCGGCCCTCGTGCCGCAGCAGCACGCCGAGGTCGCGGCGGGCCGCCGCGCGCAGCAACGGGTCGAGCGACGACAGCGGCTCGTCCAGGCAGAACGCCACCGGGTCGCGGACCAGCGCCCGCGCCAGCGCGACCCGCTGACGTTCGCCGCCGGAGAGCTCGGAGGGCTTGCGCCGCAGCAGTTGCGCGATGCCCAGCGCCTCGGCGACCTCGCGGACCCGCGCGGTCCTGACGGCGCGGGGGACGCGGCGGACCGCGAGGCCGAACGCGATGTTCGCCGCGACGTCGAGATGCGGGAACAGCGCGTACCCCTGGAACACCATCGCGACCGGGCGGCGCTCCGGCGGCGCCGCCGTGACATCGGAGCCGCCGACGGCGACGCGGCCGGCCGACGGGCGGAGCAGCCCGCAGACCAGCCGCAGCAACGTCGACTTGCCCGATCCTGAGGGCCCGACGACGGCCAGCACCTCGCCGCGCGGAACGTCGAGCGAGACGCCGGACAGCGCGCGCGGCCCGGCCTTCCCGTACGAGAAGTCCAGCCCGTCGACCGCGAGGCCGCCGGTCACCCCTTGGCAAGCTCGCGTCGCGTGCCCGTCCGGATCCGCTCGATCGCCTGGTCCAGCGTCAGCTTGCCCGCGAACAGCTGCGCCATGACCTCCTCGGCGACGACCTCGGCCTCGTTCCACGTCGGGCTGTGCGGCAGCGCGCGGACGCTCGCGAGCTGGTCGAGGAACACCTGCGAGGACTTCGGCGCCTTGTCCGGCGCGAGGAACGACGCGCTCCGCGCCAGCGTCCTCAGCACCGGCACCGTCCGCCCGGCCTCGGCCAGCACCCGGGCGCCGTCACCGGTCACGGCGTACGCGGCGAAGGCCCGCGCGAGGTCCTTGTTGC
This sequence comes from Frankiaceae bacterium, assembly GCA_030840645.1. Taxonomy (GTDB): domain Bacteria; phylum Actinomycetota; class Actinomycetes; order BP-191; family BP-191; genus BP-191. The sequence continues at coordinate 14,348 of JAVEEC010000081.1, read as the reverse complement.
CGGACGACTTCGTCACGCAGTAGCCGTCCGAGTGCAGCACCGACACCGCCTTGCCGCCTCGCGAAGGGACCGGCGCGACGTCGAACGCCAGCCCCTCGGTCTTGCGGAAGCCGGGCACCGCGCGGCGGCTGTCGAGGAACATCGCGACCTTGCCGGAGGTGAACGCCTCCTCCGGGTCCTGGGCCGCCCGGTCGGTCGCCGACATGCCGTGCTCCTGGAGGGCGAGCAGGTGCCGCAACGCCTCCCGCGCGGGCCCTGACGAGAGGTCGACGACAGTTGGCCTCGCGGGGTCGTCGACCACCTCGCCGCCGTTGCTCCAGACGAACGGCGCCAGGCGGATCAGCGCGGTCTCGAACCCGATCGCCGAGACGCCCTTCGCCTTCAGCGCGCGGGCCGTCGAGAGCATGTCGTCCCACGTCCAGCCGGCCGCCGGCAGGTCGACGCCGGCCCGCGCGAACAGCTCGGTGTTGAGGTAGACGACCATGCTGGACGCGTTCGACGGCAGGCAGAGCAGCGAGCCGTCGAACGTGAACGCGTCGAGCGAACTGCCGAACAGCTCAGCCGTGTCCACGCCGGCCACCGGCTCGATGACGCCCTTCGCCGCGAACCCGCCGAGGCGGCGGTAGTTGAGGAGGAACACGTCCGGCGCGTCCTGCGCGACGAACGCCGTCGTCAGCTTCGCGATCAGGTCGCCGGCGCCCGCGACGGTGTCGAGCTCGATCTTCGTGCCGGGGTACGCGGCCTGGAACGCGTCGGCGACGTCGCGCAGCGCCTTGATCTCGCCCTCGCCACCCGCGGCGGCGACGGTGATCGTCCCCTTGACGGTCCACGGCGCGCTCGACGCGAGCGGCCTGGACGTGCCGTTGCTGCACGCGGCGGCGAGGGACAGCACCGCGACGGTCACGGCGGTACGGCGGAACGGTCGGGGCACGACGTACCTCCAGGGCGGGTCAGGGCGGGGTCAGGGCAGCCTAATGTCAGATGCGGTGGAGGCCCCGGCCGGTTGACCGCCACCGAGCGCCACCAAGCGACGTCGGCGCGGCGGGTGCGACGCCGTACTGTCGACGCCGTGGCCCCCCGCCCTCGCGCCGTCGCCGTCGCGGCCCTGCGCGCCGTCGTGGTCGTGGTGTTCCTCGCGCCGCTCGCGTTCATGATCAGCGGGTCGCTGCGCCGGGTCGGCGCGCCGCCGCCGGACGGCTTCGAGGCCGTCCCGACCGGCGCCGGGCTGACGGCGTACCGGCGGCTCGGCGAGGAGATCGCGCTCGGCACGGCGCTGCGCAACTCCGCGCTCGTCGTCGCGGTCGCCGTCCCCGTCACCGTCCTCGTCGCGAGCTGGGCCGGGTTCGCGTTGAGCCAGTTCCCGCGCCGGTCGCGGCGGCTGGTGCTCGGGCTGACGCTGGTGACGTTGATGGTGCCGCTGCCGATGGTCTGGGTCGCGCGCTTCGTCGGCTACCTGAAGCTCGGGCTGCTCGACACGCTGGTCCCGCTGATGGCGCCCGCGCTGGCGGGGACGACGCCGTTCACGGTGCTGCTGTCCTACCGGGCGTTCCGCCGGGTGCCGCCGGAGCTGTTCGAGGCGGCGCGCGCGGAGGGCGCGAGCGCGTTCCGCACCTGGTGGCGGGTCGGCCTGCCGCTCGTCGGCGCGACGACGACGGCCATCGCGGCGATCGCGTTCACCGTCCACTGGGGCAGCTACCTCGACGCGCTGCTGTTCGTCCGCCGCGAGGCCAACCAGACGCTGCCGCTCGGCGTCGGGCAGCTTGTCAACCTCGACCCGTCCGACCTGCCGGTGATGCTCGCGGGGGCGGTCGTCCTCTCGCTGCCGCCGGTGCTCGCGCTGTTCCTCGCCCAACGCCGCCTGCTCGCGTCCGTCGACCTGTCGGCGGGCTGATGCGGCAGGAGCCGGCGCCCGGCGCGGCGAACGAGTCCTGGCACGCCGCCGGGCGCGCGGACGACCGGAGGTGCGCGGTGCACGAACGTGACGTCGCGTTCACCGCGTTCGTCCGCGAGCGGGGGCCCGCGCTGACGCGGACCGCGTTCTTCCTCACCGGCGACCGGCACCTCGCCGAGGACCTCGTGCAGACCGCCCTCGCCCAGACGTACGTGCACTGGTCGCGGATCCGCGACCTCGACCAGGTCGAGGCGTACACCCGGCGCGTCCTCGTCAACGCCAACGCCGCCTGGTGGCGGCGGCGTTCGGCGTCGGAGGTCCCTGTCGACTCGGTGCCCGACGTCGCGGGCGCCGACGACACGCTCGCCGTCGCCGAGCGGGAGCCCCTCGTCGCCGCGCTGCGCCGCCTGCCGCAGCGCCAGCGCGCGGCCGTGGTGCTGCGCTACTACGCCGACCTCAGCGAGGCCGACACCGCCGCCGCGCTCGGCTGCACGCTCGGCACGGTGAAGCGGCACACGTCGCGCGGCCTCGACCGGCTCCGGCGGCTGATGGCCGGCGAGGACCACGCGCCGATGACGGTGTTCCGCGAGGCGGTGGAGACGTGGTGAACGACTCGGCCAACGACGACGTCCGCGCCACCTTCCAGCGCGTCGCCGCCGGCGTCGCGGCGTCGCCGTCGCTGGAGACGGCCGCGCTCGCGCGCGGTCGCCGCCGGGCCCGCCGCCGTTCCGAGGCGCGCGCCGGAGTGGCGCTGGCCGGTCTGCTCACGGCGTTCGCGTGGTACGGCGTCGCCGGGCCGGGGACGTCCGCGGCGTCGGCCTCCGTCGCCTGCTACGCCGACCGCACCGTCGTCGCCCACCCGCACGCGGCGGTGAGCCGGTCCGGCGTCCGCATCGATGTCACCAACGCCACCCCGAACGCCGTCCTCCTCACGACCGGCAGCGACGCCGTCATCGTGCCGCCGGGGCGGTCCGCGGTGGACGTCGCGCTCCGCCCGGGCCGCGTCGAGGTGTCGTGCGACACCGGGACGTCGGTGTCCCGAGCGGCGAAGCCGCTGACCGTCGTGGACCGCGACCACCTCTTCGTCGACGACGCGCTCGACTGCTCGGACCCCAACGTCCTCGTCTCGCGCGGCAACGACATCCAGACCGGCGACCCGGTCGCGCTCACGCGGGCGCGGCTCGGCCACACGCTGCCGGGCGGCGCCGTCGTCGAGCCGGCCGGCTACCCCGGCGCGTCCGCGCGCCGCCTGGTGCGCGTCCGCGACGAGACGCACATCGTCGGGCTCGCGGTCTGGCACGAGATGCCGGAACGCGGCACCTGGACCCTGGACGAGCTCCGCACCTGCGACTGACGACCGGCCTCTAGACTCGCGCTCATGGCAGCCGGCGCCGGGACGCGCGCGACCGTCGTCATCGTCAACTGGAACGGCGCCCACCTGCTCGGCCCCTGCCTCGACGCGGTCGCCAAGCAGGACGTGGACGGCTTCGAGACCGTCGTCGCCGACAACGCATCGACCGACGGCTCGGTCGCGCTGCTCCGCCGCGACTACCCGTGGGTCCGCGTGGTGGAGACCGGCGGCAACCTCGGCTTCGCCGGCGGCAACAACGCCGCCCTGCGGACCGTCAGCACGCCGTTCACCGTCCTGCTGAACAACGACGCCGTCCCCGAGCCGTCGTGGCTGCGGGAGACGTTGAACGCGTTCGAGGACGACCCCGCGGTCGGGGTCGTGACGCCGAAGATCCTGTTCCTGCCGCGGTTCGTGCGGCTGTCCTTGGACACGCCCGGGTTCGTTCCCGGCGGTGCCGACCCGCGCGAGCTCGGCGTGCGCGTCTACGGCGTGACGGTCGGCGGCGAGCCGGTGAAGCCGTTGTGGGAACGCCTCACCTGGGGCCCCGAGCCGGGCGGCTTCTCGTGGACCCGGCCGCGCGGCGACCTGCTGCTGCCGACCTCGGAAACGCCTGGGGCGCAACGGGTCTCGTTCACCTGGGCGGCCGAGCGCGCGAAGGACGTGCGGCTGTCGTGGGACGGCGGCGGCGTGACACTGCCGGTCGGGACCGAGCCCGGCGAGACGGCGTTCGACCTGCCGTCCGGCGTCGAACGCCTCGACGTCGTCAACAACGCCGGCGGCATCGTCCTGCGCGACGGGTACGGCGCGGACCGCGGCTTCCAGCAGGTGGACGAGGGGCAGTTCGACGCGCGGGAGGACGTGTTCGCGTTCTGCGGCAACGGCGCCGCGTTCCGCCGCGAGGTGCTCGACAGCGTCGGGCTGTTCGACGACGACTTCTTCCTCTACTACGAGGACACCGACCTGTCGTGGCGGGTGCAGGCTGCCGGCTGGCGGGTGCGGTACGAGCCCGCCGCGGTGCTGCGGCACCACCACGCCGCGAGCAGCGGCGAGGCGTCGCCGGTGTTCCAGTTCCACGTCCAGCGCAACCGCCTGCTGATGCTGACCAAGAACGCGTCGCGCGGGCTCGCCGCGCGGCAGGTGCTGCGCTACCCGCTCACCGCCGCGTCGGTCGCGCGGCGGACGCTGCGCCAGGGCCTCGCCGCCCGGGCCCGGCCCGACGTGTCGCAGAGCAGGCTGCACCTGCGGGTCGTCGCGTCGTACCTCCGGCTGCTGCCCGCGATGCTGCGCCGCCGCCGCGCAATCGACCGCACGCGCGCCGTGTCCCGCGCGGACCTCGAACGCCGGCTGGTCGCGCGCCCGTGAAGGTCGGCATCGACGCGACCCCCCTGCTCGGCACCCGGACCGGCGTGGGCACGTACGTCAGCGGTCTGCTGTCGGGGCTCGCGGCACTGGACGAGCCGCCCGAGGTGGTGCTGACGGCGTTCACCTGGCGCGGCGTCGAGGCGCTGCCGAGCGGGTACGCGAGGGCGCCGCGGCGGTTCTCGGCGCGGGCGTTGCAGGCGCTCTGGTCGCGGTTCGACAGGCCGGCGGTCGAGTCGTTGTCGGGCCCGGTCGACGTGTTCCACGGCACCAACTTCGTGCTGCCGCCGACCCGCCGCGCCGCGGGCGTCGTGACGATCCACGACCTGTCGTACGAGATGGGCACAGTGGCCCCCGCGTCGCAGCGGTACCGGACGCTGGTGCCCCGCGCGCTGCGCCGTGGCGCGGTCGTCGTGACGCCGAGCGAGACCGTCGCGGGCGAGGTCCGCGAGCGGTACGGCCTGCCGGGGGACCGCGTCGTCGCCGCGCGGCTCGGCGTCGGTCCCGAATGGTTCGCGCCCGCTCGGCCACCACGCGGGCTGCCCGACGAGTACGTGCTGTTCGTCGGCAGCCGCGAGCCGCGCAAGAGCCTGCCGGTCCTGCTCGACGCGATGGCGCGGCTGCGCGTCGACGACCCCGCGACGCCGCCGCTCGTCCTCGTCGGGCCGCCCGGGTGGGGCCCCGAGGTCGAGGCGGGCCCGTTCGTGCGCACCGCCGGCTACCTGTCCGGACCGGACCTGGTGAGCGCCGTGGCGCACGCGCGCGCGTTCGCGTTCCCGTCGTCGTACGAGGGGTTCGGTCTGCCGCCGCTGGAGGCGCTGGCGACCGGTACGCCGGTCGTCGCGAGCGACCTGCCGGTGCTGCGCGAGGTGCTCGGCGAGCACGCGTCGTACGCCCCGGTGGGCGACGCCGACGCGCTGGCCGCCGCGATCGCGGCGACGCTGCGCGCCGGCGACGGCGGCACTGCCGCGCGGGAAGTGCGTGCCGCGCACGCCGCGACGTTCACCTGGCAGCGGTGCGCCCGCGAGACCGTTGCCGCCTACGAGCGCGCCCTACGATCGGGCCCGTGATGCGCGCCGCCGTCTACAACCGCTTCTGGCACTCGATGGGCGGCGGCGAGCGCCACAGCGGCAAGCTCGCCGAGGTGCTCGCCGCGGACGGCTGGGACGTCGACCTGGTCGGCCACACCGACGTCGGCCGCGACGAGCTCGCCGACCACCTCGGCCTCGACCTGTCCGGCGTCCGGCTGCGCGTCGTTCCCGACCGCGGCGAGCACGACCTCCAGGTGCTGAGCGAGGAGTACGACCTCTTCGTCAACGCCACCCACATGAGCCGCCTCGCGCCGCGGGCGCGGCACAACGTGTTCCTCTGCTACTTCCCGACGCCGTTCGACGCGGGCGCCGAGCCGTGGCGGCAGTTCCTGCTGCGCCGCGTCGCGCCACATGTCGCCCGCGACCTCCCCGGACGGCTCGCCCAAGGTGCCGGCTGGTACCCCCCCGAGGGCGGGCTGCGGCGTTCGTGGGTCTGGACGCAGGGCGACGGCGTCATCCCGCTCCCGCCCGGCGAGCAGCGGCGGCTGTCGATGGCGGTGGGGCGCCCCGGCGGCGCGCCGACGACGTTGCGCGTCCTCGACGAGAACGGCGTCGAGCTGGGCCGCGTCGACGTCACGGCGGAGTTCGCCGGGTACGACCTGGACCTCGGCGCGTCGACGCAGGGCTCCGAGCTCCATCTCGTGTCGGAGACGTTCGCCCCCGGTGCGGACGATCCGCGCGAGCTCGGCGTCGCGGTGTCGCGGCTGCGGCTGCGGGCCGGCGACGCGGGCGCCGGGTGGCGGTGGCGGCTGGTGGACCGGTTCCCGTGGCTCACCCTCGACCCGACCGACCTGTCGTTCCTCGACGCGTACGACTGCGTCCTCGCCAACTCCGAGTACACCCGCGGCTGGGTCCGGCGGCTCTGGCGGCGGGACGCAGCGGTGCTGTTCCCGCCGATCCGGGTCGGCGAGCTGGCGCCCTCACCCGTGCGCACCAAGACGATCGTCACCGTCGGCCGGTTCTTCCGGCCCGGGCTCGGCCACGCGAAGCGGCAGCTCGAGATGGTGCGGATGTTCGGCGACCTCGCGCGCGCCGGGCGGCTCGACGGGTGGACGTTGCACGTAGTCGGCGGGTGCGAGCCGTCGCAGCTGCCGTACCTCGAAGAGGTGCGCGCCGCGGCGGCCGGGCTGCCGGTCGAGGTCCACCCGAACGCCCCCCGTGCGACCGTCGGACGCCTCCTCGACGAGGCGTCGATCTTCTGGTCCGCGACCGGGCTCGGCGAGGACGAGGCGAAGGCGCCGTGGTCCATGGAGCACTTCGGCATGACGACGGTCGAGGCGATGGCGGGCGGTTGCGTACCCGTCGTCATCGACCGCGCGGGGCAGCGCGAGATCGTGCGCGACGGCGTCGACGGCTACCGCTGGTCGACCCCGGCCGAGCTCGGCGAACGGACCGAGCGGATCGCCGGCGACGACGCGTTGCGCGCCCGGCTGGCCGCGTCCGCCGTGGAACGCGCGAACGCGTTCTCCGAGGAGGCGTTCGCGAAGCGCTGGCGCGAGATCGCCGCCGACCTCGGCCTCTAGCCCGACCGCGGACTCCCCTACGGGACGGTCGGGCCCGACGTGGTCGCTGCACGGAGGTCGGCGGCGGCGACCGGGATCGGGGTCACCCGGTCGAGCCCGAGGCGGTGCGCGACGGCCGTTGCCACCGAACGCCGGATGCCGCCGTCGACCAGCCAGCGCACGTTGTCCGGCGTGACCAGCCAGGCGCCGGTGCCGGGCGGTGCGGGCGAGCCGAGGGGCAGCGCCAGGTCGGTCGACGTCGCGGGCAGCGCGGGCCGCCCGACCCAGGTCGGAACGAGCGACGCGGGCAGCGGTCGCCGCGTCCCCGCGTCGACCAGCCAGAACGCCGTGCCGTCGGTGACGACCGTGCCCGCCGGGTGGGCGCCGGCGTCGGCGAGGTCGCCGACCGGCAGCGGGCCGAAGTCCGCCGCCTCCAGCGCGGGGAGCGCGGCGGCGGCGTAGCCGAGGGCGTGCGCGACGCTCGGCGACAACGTCACGAGCCGGCCGTTCGCGACGACGCGGATCGTGCCGTCCCCCGCGCGGCCGGCGACGCCGGAGGGCGCCGGCCAGCGCCCGGTGCGCAGCGCGGCCAGCTCGCCGCTCGCGGGCGCGACCGCGACCCGCGCGTCGGACGGGACGAGCGTCGGGTCGACGAGGCGGCGGGTGGTGCCGAGCACCTCGACGTACCCGGTGCCGTTCCTCAGCAGGGCGCCCGAGGGGTGCCGGTCGGCCGCGACCGGGTCGCCGGCGGGCAAGGCGGCGAGGTCGCCTGCGGTCGCGAGCGCGGCGGAGGCGGTGTCGTACAACGTCGTCGGGCTCGGCAGCGGACGGAACGTCCCGCCGCTCACGACGCCCGCGCCGCTCGCGGTCCGCAGCACGACGCCCTCGGGCGGGGCCAGGGGCGCGCCGACGGGCCTGGCGAGGTCGCCGGGGAGCGCGGTGGCGACGGCCACCTGCTTGGACCAAGCAGTCCGCGCGGCCGGTGACGTGAACGGCCGCCGTACGCCGCCCTCCAGCCGCCACGACGTTCCCTGGTCGGTGACGATCGCGCCGTCCGGGTGACGCGCGGTGCCGGTCCACGCGGGGCCGAGCGGCAGCAGGCCGAGGACCGCGTCGGGGAGCGCGCGCGGGGACGTGAGGTGCAGCGCGGTCGCGACCTGCGCGGAGACCGGGCGGCGCCAGCCGTCGACGACGACGGAGAGCGCGCCGGCCGGGCTCTTGACGAACATGCCGTCGCGCGGTGCGGCCACCGGCCCGCCGAGCCCGGCGAGCGAGCCCGGGTACCCGACCGGCGACGGCTGCTGCCGCAGCGCCGCGGCGAGCGCGGGCGCGATGCCGTAGAGCCGCCCCGCGTCGACGATCCCGTAGACCGTCCCCGCCGTGTCCGCGACCGTGACGCCGGACGGCAGCGGCGACACGACATCGACGCGCACCTTGTACGGGTACGCGCGCGTCTTGGCGTTCCACGACTCGACCAGCACGTCGTAGCGGTCCGGTGGGACGGGGCTGCCCGCGGCGTCCCGGAGGTTCCAGACGACGTTGAGGGCGCCGTTCGCGGAGCCGGTGAACGTGCGCTGCACGGCGCCGGTCCGGCCGTTGCGGACGGTGAGCCGCCACGACTGCGGGCCGGCGGTCGCGGCGCGGACCGTGATGCTCGGCGTCGTGAGGTACGTCGGGCGCGCGGTCGTCACCGACGGCGCGAAGAGTGACGCGCCCATGAACGTCCTGATCGCCGAACGGATCGCCGGCAGCCGCCGGTAGACCTGCTCGCCGGGGCAGGACGTGAGGCCCGCGTCCCGGTGCCCGGAGACGTTGTCGAACGTCACCACGGCGCCCTTCTTGTACTTGGTGCCGCCCGCGGAGGTCAGCGTGCTCTTGGCGTACGGGTTGACGTAGTGCAGCCCGAGCTTCCAGGCGAACACCCGCTCCAGCGCGGACAGCGCGCCGGCCGTCGGCGCGACCGACGTGTACGTGCCGAGCAGCGCGACGCCGAACGTGTTCGTGTTGAAACCGCCCGTGTGCGCGCCGATGACGGGCCGTTCGACGCCGCCGTAGCGGCCCTCGAAGACGCGGCCGTACTTGTCGACCAGGAAGTTGTAGCCGATGTCGCTCCACCCGCGGCTGCGCGTGTGGAACGCGTACACGCTGCGGACCATCGCGGGCGCCTGCGCGGCCGTGTAGGTGTTCGACGTGTCGGTGTGGTGGACGAACCCCATCTTGACCGTGGCGCCGTACGACGGCTTGCCCGAGCGCAGCGACTCGTCCGCGCCCCACTGCCGGCGCGTGACGATCGCGGGCTGCCCGACCGAGGCCGCGGCCTGCCCGGCGGGCGAGGCGTCGAGCCGGCCGTCGGCGCCGGACGAACCCGGGTCGACGAGGGAGACGCGGACGTCGGTCGGCGCCGGGCCGGACAGGACGCCGACGCGGACCTGGTAGCCGTCGGCCGGTCCGGTGAACCACGGCGCGGTGCCGGGGCGGGCCGCGGTGTCGGCGGGGTTGCTCTCGTCGGGACCGTGGTCGTCGTCGGCGTCGAGGGCGTGCCACGGCGACCAGGCGCCGCGCTGGCGGACCCGGACCTCGGCCTGGACGTCGCCGCCGCCCTGCCACGTCACGCCGACGGCCGAGAACCCCCGCGAACGCAGGCCGCGGGTCAGCGCCAGCGGCCGCGCGGTCGCGGGTCCGGCGAGGCGGCCCCAGCCCGGTACGTGCGCCGCGACGGCGGCGTCGACGCCGCGTACGGCGTGCTCGTAGACCTTCGGGGCGATCGCGTGCGGGCGGGCAGCGGGCCGGGAGACGACGGGCAGCACCAGCGCGACAGGGGTGATCGAGAGGAGTGCGAGGCCGCGGATCAGGGGGCGCACGGGAGGTCCCGGGGGTCGGCGAACGGAGAGCGACTCCTTATCGCGTCGTCATCCGGCGCGGCGGACTTGACCCCTCCGGCCCCCGTACCCTCACACCCGCAGCGCGTCTCCGACCGTAGCAAACGCGGCTGTGAGCGCCGCGCGCCACGGCGGCAGCGCCGCCAGCCCCGCCTCGCGCCACCCGGCGTCGGAGAGCACGGAGTACGCGGGTCGCGGTGCCGGTCGCGGGAAGTCAGCGGACGTGCAGGGCCGGACCCGCTCCGGGTCGGCGCCGAGCTCCTCGAACACCGCCCGCGCGAACCCGCACCACGTCGTCTCGCCTGAGTTGGTCGCGTGGTAGACGCCCGGCGCGGGAGCGTTGCGCGCCAGGTCCGCGAGGCCGCGGGCCAGGTCCAGGGACCAGGTCGGCGAGCCGCGCTGGTCGTCTACGACGCTCACCGTCTCCCGCTCGCGTTCGAGCCGGGCCATCGTCTTGACGAAGTTGCCGCCGGTGGCGCCGTACACCCAGGCGGTGCGGACGACGTACGCGTGCGGCGACGCGGCGAGCACCGCCTGCTCCCCCGCGAGCTTGGTCCGCCCGTACGCCGTCCGCGGCAGCGTCCGCGAGTCCACCTCGTACGGCGCCGTCGCGTCGCCCGCGAACACGTAGTCCGTCGAGACGTGCACGAGCCGCGCGCCGACGGCCTCGGCCGCGATCGCGAGGTGGGCGGGGGCCGTCGCGTTGGCGGCGTACGCCGCGTCCTCGGCCGTCTCCGCCCCGTCGACGTCGGTCCAGGCGGCGGCGTTGAAGATGCTCATCCGCCCGGGCAGGTCGCGGACAGCCAGCGCCCAGTCGCCCACGGCCGCGCGCACGGCGGCGCCGTCCGTGACGTCGAGGTCCTGGCGGGTGAGGCCGCGGGCGGACGGCCCGAGAACGGCGAGCAGGTCGGTGCCGAGCTGCCCCCCGGCGCCGACGACGAGGGCGCGCAGCGGCGCGGCGGTCATGTCGGGAGCCCTTCTGCGAGAGGATGCGTCCGGCAGTGTCGCAGGCAGCGGGAGGACAGCGCATGTCGGTCGTGGGCTTCGCGCGGCGCAAGGCCGCAGGAGCGCTCCGGCGCATCCGGGAGCGGCCGCCGAAGCCGCTCGTCCTGCGGCCGTTCAAGCCGCAGTCCCCGGCCGGCCGCGGGGTGCGCTGCGTCGTCTGCCAGTGGAAGGGCGCGGCGTTCGAGGGGATCCTGCACTGCGAGCGCGCGATCTGCCCGCGCTGCGGGGCGATCGGCCGCGACCGGTGGCTGTTCCACTGCCTCGTGTCCCGCGTTCGCGTCACGTCGAGCACCACGCTGCTCGAGACCAGCCCCCGCCTCGGCGACGAGTACCGCCAGGCGATGAAGCGCCGCCTCGACTACACGTGCAGCGACTACGACCTGCGCGCGCACCGGGCCGACATCGCGCTCGACCTGCAGGACATGGACCTGGCCGACGCCTCGCTCGACGTGATCATGACCTCGCACGTCCTGGAGCACGTTCCCGACACCGACGCGGCGCTGGCCGAGATGTACCGCGTGCTGCGGCCGGGCGGCAGCGTCATCCTGCTCGTGCCTGTGCCGCAGGGCGTGACCGCGCCGCCGGCCGAGCCGGAGTTCCACGACGACATGACGCCGGTGTTCTGGCGGTTCGGGCTCGACCTGACCGACCGGCTGCGCGAGCACGGCTTCGACACCCGCCTGCTCTGCACCGCGGACTTCCAGCGGCACGCCGAGGCGCGCGACGCGGGCTGGCCGGACGTGTACCCCGAGTGGGACGTCGCGTCGATCGTCGAGGCCGCGAAGCCCGACGACCTCACCGTCGTCATGGACGACGCGCTCGCCCGCACCACCGGCCTGACGCCCGGCTACATGTACCTCGCCTGGCACGGCCTCAAGCCGGGCTAGGACCCGCCGAGCGCGGCCTTCTCCTTCAACGGGCGCCACCACGCCTCGTTGTCGCGGTACCACCGCACGGTCCGCGCCAGCCCGTCGTCGAACGTCGTCCGCGGCGCGTAGCCGAGGCCGCGCAGCTTGGTGTCGTCGATCGCGTAGCGGCGGTCGTGGCCCTTGCGGTCCTCGACGTAGTCCACCGAGTCCCACGTCGCGCCGCACGCGTCCAGGAGGCGCTGCGTCAGCTCCTTGTTGGTCAGCTCGACGCCGCCGCCGATGTTGTAGACCTCGCCGGGCGCGCCCTTCTCCAGCACGAGCTGGATGCCGCGGCAGTGGTCGTCGACGTGGAGCCAGTCGCGGACGTTGAGGCCGTCGCCGTACAACGGCACGTTCTTGCCGTCGACCAGGTTGGTCACGAACAGCGGGATGACCTTCTCCGGGAACTGGTACGGCCCGTAGTTGTTGGAGCAGCGCGTCGTACTGATGTTCAGGCCGTGGGTGACGTGGTAGGCCCGCGCGATCAGGTCGGCGCCGGCCTTCGCCGCGGAGTACGGCGAGTTGGGTTCGAGGACGTCGGTCTCCTTGAACCCGCCGACGGGGATCGAGCCGTACACCTCGTCGGTGCTGACGTGGACGACGCGCGGGGTGCCGTTGCGCAGGGCCGCGTCGAACACCGTCTGCGCCCCGAGCACGTTGGTCACGACGAAGTCGGCGGCACCGCTGATCGACCGGTCCACGTGCGACTCGGCGGCGAAGTTCACGACCGCGTCGTGGCCGGGCAGCACCTCGTCCAGCAGCGTCGCGTCGCAGATGTCGCCCTGCACGAACCGGTACCGCGGGCTGTCCGCGACGGGCGCGAGGTTGGCCAGGTTGCCCGCATAGGTGAGCTTGTCGTAGACGGTGACCTCGACGTCGTCGCGCTCGGTCAGCAGCGTGCGGACGTAGTGCGAGCCGATGAAGCCGGCACCACCGGTGACGAGCAGGCGCATGAGGGTCCTCGGGGTCGGGAGTGAGCGCGGTCATCCTCCCAGACTCCGCGCGCATCCCGCGGGTTGCACCGTACGGTGCCCACATGGGCGAGCGGGAGACTGTCGAACGCACGGCGGCGGCGCCGGCGACGGCGCGTTCGCTCGCCGCGGACCTCACGACGCTCGGCCTGCCGCGCGGCGGCGTCGTGCTCGTCCACTCGTCGTTGCGCGCGATCGGCTGGGTCGTCGGCGGCGCCGAGGCCGTGGTCGAGGCGCTGCTCGACGCCGTCGGCCCGGACGGGACGCTGGTGGTGCCGTCGTTCTCGACGGCGCGCACCGAGCCGTCCCGCTGGCAGCACCCGCCGGTGCCGGAGTCGTGGTGGCCGGTGATCCGGGCGGAGACCCCGGCGTTCGACCCGCGGGTCTCCTCGACCCGGCAGATGGGCGCGATCGTCGACTGCGTGCTCCGCTGGCCGGGAACCGTACGCGGGCCGCACCCGCACGTCTCGCTGGCCGCGAACGGCCCGCTCGCGTCGGAGGTCGTGGCGCCGCACCCGCTCGACGCCGGGCTCGGCGACGCGTCGCCGATGGGGCGGCTCTACGACCTGGACGCGCACGTCCTGCTGCTCGGCGTCGGCCACGGCAACAACTCGTCGCTGCACCTCGCCGAGGCCCGCGCCAACTACCCCGCCAAGACGTACTACGACGAGGGCGCGGCGGTCCTGATCGACGGCGAACGCCGGTGGGTGACGTTCCGCGACTTCGACACCGACGACGAGGACTTCCCCGACGTGGGGGCGGCGTTCGAGGCCGGCGGCGACGTCGCGCGGGTCGGTCGGGTCGGCAGCGGCGAGGCCCGGCTGATGCGCCAGCGCGCCCTCGTCGACTTCGCCGTCACCGAGATCGAACGGCGCCGTTCGCCCCGGTAGTCGAGAACGCGAGGGACCCCTAAGGGATCGCGATGCGGCTGTGGTCGCCGAGCATCAGGCGCAGGGCCTTCGGCTGGGTGACCGAGCGGGACAGCTCGACCTCCTTGCCGATCAACGAGTCCTCGATCCGCTGGATGTCCGCGATGTGCGTCGACTCCAGGACGATCGAGTGCTCGACCTCGGTGCGCTCGATCAGGCACGAGTGGTAGATCGAGGTGAACGGCCCGACGTAGGTGTCCACGACCCGCGTCCCGCGCCCGATGATCGCGGGGCCCCGCACGGTCGAGCGGACGATCGACGCGCCCTCCTCGATCACCACCCGGCCGACGATGCGCGACTCCGCGTCGACCGTTCCGTGAACGGCGGGCTCCAGCGACTCGAGCACCTTGCGGTTGCACTCGAGCATGTCCTCGATCCGGCCGGTGTCCTTCCAGTAGCCGGTGACGAGGTGCGGGCGGACGTCGCGGCCCGCGTCGACCAGCCACTGGATCGCGTCGGTGA
>JAVEEC010000144.1 GCA_030840645.1 Frankiaceae bacterium | reverse complement strand
TCCTGGAAGATGTCGGCGAAGCGGCCGTCGTAGATCTTGACGATGGTGTTCTTGGTCGAGAGATAGAGCGGGTAGCCGCGATTGAGCGCGAAGTTCATCGAGGCGCGGGCGAAATCGCGGATCGAGTCTTCGAGATTGTACATCGCCATGGCGACGCCAGGTCCCGGGAACTGGAATACCTCGCGCTCGATCTTGTTGCCGTCATCCCCCACGAAGGTGAGGTACAGCTTGCCCTTTCCGGGCACCTTGAAGTCGGTGGCGCGGTACTGGTCGCCATAGGCGTGGCGGCCGATGATGATGGGCTTGGTCCAGCCCGGCACCAGCCGCGGCACGTTCTTGCAGATGATCGGTTCGCGGAAGATGACGCCGCCGAGAATGTTGCGGATGGTGCCGTTCGGCGAGCGCCACATCTCCTTGAGGTTGAATTCCTTCACCCGTCCGGCGTCGGGCGTGATGGTCGCGCATTTGACCGCCACCCCGACCTCCTTGGTGGCCTCGGCGGCTTCGATGGTGATCTGATCGTTGGTCTTGTCGCGGCTCTCCATGCCGAGATCGAAATACAGGAGCTCGATGTCCAGATGGGGATGAATCAATTTGTCCTTGATGTATTTCCAGATGATGCGGGTCATCTCGTCGCCGTCCATCTCGACGACGGGATTCTTCACCTTGATTTTCGCCATGGAAGTCAGAGCCTTCTCGCGCCGGCCATGTGGTGGGAGGCCCGCGCCGGGCGGCCAGGCCGCGGCTCTTATGGCTTGCCGCAGGCCGTCCTGCAAGGCGATTGACCGGGCTCTCGCGAGCCCGCAAAGCGGGCATGCGGCTCACGCGGCGCGCTCGACAGAGCAAGCGCGATCCGGGATGTTGCAATTGTCAGCGCGAAGCGGGAAACAGCACGTTGCCATGCCGGGATCGGGAACCGATAGAACCAAGGACTGGGTTGCGGGCGGCCCGATCGTGATCCTGGTCGAGCCGCAGCTCGGCGACAATATCGGAGCGACGGCGCGCGCCATGGCCAATTTCGGGCTGTCGCGGCTGCGGCTGGTGAAGCCGCGCGACGGCTGGCCCAACCCGCGCGCCTGGGTGGCGGCCTCGGGCGCCGACCGCGTCCTTGACGAAGCCGGGCTGTTCGACACGGTCGAGGCGGCGATCGCGGACTGCAGCTATGTGCTGGCGACCACCGCGCGTGCGCACGACCAGGCCAAGCCGGTCGTCAGTCCGGAACAGGCGGCGCGCGAGATGGCGCCGCGCGTCGCCGCCGGCGAGGCGGTCGGCGTGCTGTTCGGGCGCGAGCGTTACGGGCTCGAGAACACCGAGGTCGCGCTCGCCGACCGCACCGTCACGCTTCCGGTCAATCCGGCCTTCGCCTCGCTCAACCTGGCGCAGGCGGTGCTGGTCGTCGCCTATGAATGGTTCAAGCTCGTGTCCGGCGGCGAATTGCCTTTCACCATGCCGCAGAAATCAGAGCCCGTGACCAAGGAGCAGCTCCTGGCGTTCTTCGCCAATGTCGAGCGCGAGCTTGACAAGGTCGAGTTCTTCCGGCCTCCCGAGAAGCACGAGACCATGACCATCAACCTGCGCAACATCTTCCACCGCATGCAGCCGACGCGGCAGGACATCCAGACGCTGCAAGGCGTCATCATGTCGATCGCCGAGGGTCGCAAGGGCCCGGCAAGCGGCGGCGTGCTCAACGGCGTGGAGGCATCAGCGCTACGGGCGGCCATCGCCGAACAGGGCGAAGCGCGGTTGAGCACGCGCGGCCCGGTGCGCGGGCTCGCGCGTCTCCTGCGGCGCAATCCGACCGATGCCGAGCGCGCGCTGTGGAACGCACTGACGCGGGATCGCCGCTTCGCCGGGCTTGGTTTCAAGCGGGCGACGCCGGTCGGCACGCACATCACCGACTTCGTGTCGTTCCCGCTGCGGCTCGTCATCGACATCGTGCCGGAGGCGGAATCGGAAGAAGCTGTCAGAACGCGCGCCCACAAGCGCGGCTGGCTCGCCGAGCGCGACTATCGGGTGGTCGAGCTCCGCAGCAGCGATGTGGAGCGCGACGTGGCGGGCGCGCTCGACACGCTTGAGAACGCGATTGGCGGTCGCTCTAGCGCCGACGGCCCGGACGCATTACGCTCCTGAAACACGCCAAGGCTGTTTCAGGCGATCCGGGAGCGACTCATGAGGTATGTAACGGGCGGCATCATTCTGGCTGGCTTGATTGCGGCATCGCAGTTTCAGGACGCGGATGCGCAGCCAACCGGCTGCAATGCGGCGGTGATACACACCCACATCAACAAGGTGTCGAAGAAGGGCAAAATGGTCCCGGAACGCACCGTCGATGTGCGCGCGGGCGCCAACGACGACGGCGCGGCGTTCTACATGAGCAAGATGGCGATCGACGCTGATGGTTCGCCCAACGCCTACCATCCGGATCCGGGCAAAGGGCTAGACGCGCTCTCCAGCGCGGGCTTTGGGAAAAGTTGTAACGTTCTTGTCTGCAAGGTCGAGGGGCAGCCCAAGCAGGGCTACGTCACGATCCCGTCCGGGCCCTTTCAGGGCTTTTTCGTGTCCATGAGCACGCTCAACGACAAGAGCAAGAAGCGCGAGGATCACGAGCGTTATGTGAGCGCGACACATGTGCCTTACGTGGCCATTGCCAACTCGGTCGCGAAGAAGCTGAAGATGGCGCCTGGCGATGTCGCCTTCGCGATCAATCTGAAAAATGGCGAACGCTCGGGTGCAATCTTCGCCGACATTGGGACCGAAAACACGCTAGGCGAAGCCTCGATCGCGCTCGCGGAAAAGCTCAAGGTACCGTCAAGTCCGAAGACCGGCGGCGCGGGCTATCAGATTTTCTACGTCGTGTTCCCGAACACGAAGGCAACACCCCCCTGGCCGCGCGACACGAGCGAGTTCGTCAAGGCCGCGACCGAAAAGTTCGAGAAGTGGGGCGGGATCAATCGCGTAAAAGCGTGCGAACCAGCCGCGAAGAACTTGAGCTAGGTCGCGCGCAAGATCAGCAGCTCGCCTTGATCTCGGCGATCGCCTTCTCCATCAGGTCCACCATGGCGCGGCGGATGTCCTGATCGGATTGCGCGATGCCTTTGGCGTCGAAATCCTTGCGCACTTTCTTGAACACGTCCTCTTCGCCGGATTCCTCGAAGTCGGCCATGACGACTTCCTTGGCGTAGACATTGGCGGCATCGCCGGAGATGCCGAGCTTCTCCGCCGCCCACAGCCCGAGCAGCTTGTTGCGGCGCGCGCTCGCCTTGAAGCGCAGCTCCTCGTCATGGGCGAACTTCTTCTCGAAGCCTTCTTCGCGCTTGTCGAAGGTGGTCATGTTCGCCTCGCCGGACGGATGTTGCGGAT
>JAVEEC010000048.1 GCA_030840645.1 Frankiaceae bacterium | reverse complement strand
CCCGGTCGACCGGTTGCAGGGCGCCTTGCACGCCGTGATGGTGTGGAACACGTTCGCCGCCGCGTCGAAGTTGTCGAAGGTCAGCGACTGACCCTGGGGGACGGTCGGCGGGTTGCCCATGAACGTGTCTGACCCGAGGTTGCCGGGCAGGTAGGTGAAGCCGGAGATGCCGACCTGGGAGAAGAGCGTCTGCTGATCGGGCAGCGTGCTCGGGTCGGGCAGCCCGCTTTCGCCGCCGCCGTGGTTGGAGTTCTCCGGCAGCGGCCCGTGCGTGACCTCCCCGGTCAGCGGCGGGGGCGACACGAACGGGTCGGGACCCGGTGCCGAATCGGCGTAGGTGATGTAGCCGACGATGATCCCCATCGACTCGTACCAGGAGGCGCGCGTGTTCTCGTAGGTCGACTCGATGCGCAGCTTGTCGCCCGGCTTCACGCCGACGCGCCAGCCCGGCGGCGTCGCCGTCATCGACATGTCCCACGAGACCGGGCCCGCGGGGTCGTAGTACTTGGCGTCGGAGCGGAAGAGGTGGGCGCTGGCCCCGCCGCGGTCGAGGTACAGGTCGTCGTGCAGGCCGCCCGGATGCACGTGGCCGGCGGCCGCGATCAGCGTGCCCGCGCGCGTGATCGGGAGCACGTTG
The DNA here is from genome assembly GCA_030840645.1 of Frankiaceae bacterium. Classification (GTDB taxonomy): domain Bacteria; phylum Actinomycetota; class Actinomycetes; order BP-191; family BP-191; genus BP-191. The sequence goes on along the minus strand of JAVEEC010000048.1, from coordinate 2,027 downwards.
CGGCGCTTGCCGTCCGGATACGGGTTAGCGGCCTCGGCGGGGTAGGTGAACTCTCCGTCGCTGCCGCCCTGGCCGCGGTGCGAGTCGAAGACCGGATAGGCCTCGCCGGCGCGCACGTCGGTCCAGAACGGGTACGCGGGCTTGAGCGAGCGACCCAGTGCCGTGTTCTTCGGCACGTAGTCGATGTCGTACGTGATGAAGACCTCGTCCGGCACCGGCGTCTGGTTGTGGACCATGTAGTTCATCGCCCAGACGTCGGACCCGCGCACGGGATAGCCGTAACCGCGCGGGAGCGTGAACCGGGTCTTCTCCTCGCCCGAGGCGAAGATCTACTCCGCCTGCGCGGGGTCGAGCGAGTCGCTGCCGGAGACGTTGAGCCAGACCCCGTGGTGCAGGTGGATGACGTCGACCGGCGGGACGGTGCCGTCGGCGCGGACGAGGTCGGGCTTGAAGCTGACCACGTAGCCGTCGTAGAGCGGCTTCTCGATCGTGACCGGCTGGAGCATGATCGTGTTCTGGCCGGGGAGCACGTGGATCGGCCCGTACTTGAAGTGAAGGTGCTGCACCTCCGCCCCGAGCGGCGTGAGCACGCCCGGCTCGGGCAGCGGCGGCGTCGCCGCGGATGCGGTCGTGGCGAGCGCGAGCATGCCCACGACCCACGTCAACACGTACCTCCCCCACCCCATGCGCGGCACCCTAGCCGAGCGGCGCCTCCCGACGAGCCGGTTCAGCCGGCGCGCACGCGAGCCTTGGCCAGTACCAGCTCGGGCAGGTGCTTGCCGGTCCACCGCGTGAAGGCGCCGCGGATCTGCCTGCGCCCCGTGAACTGCACGCCCGTGTACTCGAGGAAGGTCTGCGCGGTCGTGCAGCAGCCGTACATGTCCGCGCCCATGGTCGGCCGCGAGGCCGGGGACGTCGGCGCGGAGTCGAAGACCGGCCTGCGGGCGAGCGCGTTGCGGCTGTAGCCGATCCAGGCGCGCCAGTTCATCCCGCGCGCGCCGAGCGCGTCGCCCTTGTCCGCGGTCGCGTAGTAGGACAGCGCGATCTCGCCGCGGCGGCGCGCGGTCACCGACACGACGATCGCGCGCCGGAGGCCGGGCGGCGAGACGAAGCCGGCCTGGTGCCAGGAGCGCCCGCCGTCACGCGACACCGACAGCCGCACGCCGCCGTCGGCCAGGTAGGCGAAGAACAGGTTGCCGCGGCGGTCCACCGCGAGGTTCTCCGACCACACGTGATCCGTGACCCCGAGGACGAAGCCCTCGTTGCCCGCGGCGATGTCGTCGAGGCCGAGGCTGTCGTCGCCGGTGGAGTGGGCCGTCCAGGTCTCGCCCCTGTCCTCGCTGCGCACGACCATCGGCTTGCCGCAGACGGTGAGCGGGACCACGACCGCGCCGTCGGAGAGGACCCGGCCGCTGCCGTGCACGATCGTCGCGCCCGTCCCGCCCTGCTGGTCGCCCGCGCGACATGCGCCGTTGAGCGTCGGGAGCAGACCGGCGAACGCGAAGTGGTCGCCGCCGTCGTCCGAGCGCCAGCAGCCGATCGACGCCGCGACGAGGATGTTGGGGATGAAGTTGCACTCGTAGACGACGCCGCCGCCCGCGAAGATCTTCGGCCAGTCGCCCTCCGTGCGCGGCGTGCAGCCCGGCCGGTCGGCGGCCTCGGCCCAGTGCGCGCCACCGTCGTCGCTGTGGATCACCGGCTGGCCGCAGCGAGTGGTGTCGGCCGACAGCGAGGTGACGAACAGCCGGCCCGTGCCGCGGTCGACGTACGGGAACCCCTCGGACGCGTTGATGCCGCCCGGCAGCGGGATGCGCTTCCAGCTCCGCCCGTCGTCGCGGCTGCGCAGCAGCGCGGTCTCGGCCGTGCCGGTGAGCTCGCCCGGCTGCTCGTAGAGCCCCTCGTCGGTGGCCATGCCCATGAACAGCGTCCCGCGCCGGCCGACGGCGAGCATCGGCTCCATGCCCTGGACGCCGGTGCTGTGCTCGCAGACGCGGACGCGCCCCGCGCGCTGGGCCGGGAAGTCGCAG
>JAVEEC010000018.1 GCA_030840645.1 Frankiaceae bacterium | reverse complement strand
CGGTGGTGCCGGCGAGCGCGGCGTTCCGCGGCTGCACCGACGCGAAGCGGATCGTGGACGCCGGCGAGGCGGCGGCGCTGGCCGGTCTGCGCGCGGCCGGCTACCCGTAGACCGGGCTACTTCTTCGGGGTCTGCCGGTCCGGGTGGCGGGCGACGTAGTCGATGTCGGTGCTGAACCGCCCGCTGCCGCCGGTGTCGTAGACGACGAGGGTGTACGCGCCGGCCTTCATCCGCGGGTCGGACAGGTGGAACTGGTAGCTGTCGAACGTGTCGCAGCACGCGGCGGCGTCGTTCCAGTCGCTGGTCATGTCCGCGGACAGCCGCTCCTTGCCGTCGGCGTCGTAGAGGACGACCTGCGCGTTGAGCGTCACCGGCATGGTCAGCACGATGTCCAGCCGGCCGGACGAGACGCCGTTCGGCAGGGTGAGCCGCAGCCGGGTGATGTCGCACGACGTGTCGGTGCAGTCGGCGACCGACGGCGTGAACGTCTCGCTGCTCGTCCGGCTCGTCGGGTCGCCGACGACCGGGTCCACGACGTTGCCGGAGGCCTTGGCGTGCGTGCGCTTGCGGCCGTCCAGCGCGATGCTGCCGTTCGCCGACGCGCCGCTCGCGAGAATGCCGGTGAGCAGGCCGGCGAGCGCGGCGGCGGCCGCGAGGCTCCGGCGGTGGCGCACGACTGGCTCCCTCGGGGGCACGGGACGAGGAACTCCCTCTTTCGGCACCGCCGGGGCGTTCTCCTCCCGGCCGTCCCCCGGCGCCCGGGCCCGGCCGCGCGCGGGCCGCGCCCCGGCCCGGCCCGGTACCCTGGCGGCGTGGCCCCCCGCATCGGCGTCGTGACGTTCCCCGGCTCCCTGGACGACCGCGACGCGCTCCGCGCGGTCTCCCTCGCGGGGGCGGAGGCCGTACCCCTGTGGCACGCCGACGAGTCGCTGCACGGCGTCGACGCGGTGATCCTGCCGGGCGGGTTCTCCTACGGCGACTACCTGCGTTGCGGCGCGATCGCGCGGTTCTCGCCAGTCATGACGGCGGTGGTCGAGCACGCCCGCGCCGGCGGCCCGGTGCTCGGGATCTGCAACGGCTTCCAGGTGCTCTGCGAGTCGCACCTGCTCCCCGGCGCCCTGCTCCGCAACGCCGAGCGCCGCTTCACCTGCCTCGACCAGCGGCTGCGGATCGAGAGCGCGAAGACGCTGTGGACCAGCGCGTACGCCGAGGGCGACGAGGTCACGATCGTGCTGAAGAACGGCGAGGGCCGCTACTACGCCGACGAGCGGACGCTGGACGCGTTGGAGGCGGAGGGCCGGGTCGTCGCGCGCTACCTCGACGGGAACCCGAACGGCTCGCTGCGCGACATCGCCGGCATCGCGAGCGAGGGCGGCAACGTCGTGGGGCTGATGCCGCACCCGGAGCACGCCGTAGAGGCGCTGACCGGGCCGGGCACTGACGGCCTCGGTTTCTTCACCAGCGTCGTCGGCGCGCTCGTCGGGGCCGGCGCGTGACCGACGACAGCGTCCAGCCGTACGCCGAGCTCGGCCTCAAGGACGACGAGTACGCCCGCATCCTCGACATCCTCGGCCGCCGGCCGAGCGACGAGGAGCTGGCGATGTTCTCGATCATGTGGAGCGAGCACTGCTCCTACAAGTCCTCGAAGGTCCACCTGCGCCGCTTCGGCGACGCGGCCGTCGAGCACGAACGGGTCCTCGCCGGCATCGGCGAGAACGCCGGCGTGGTCGACGTCGGCGACGGGCTCGCGGTGACGTTCAAGGTCGAGTCGCACAACCACCCGAGCTTCGTGGAGCCGTACCAGGGCGCGGCCACCGGCGTCGGCGGCATCGTGCGCGACATCCTCGCGATGGGCGCCCGCCCGGTCGCGGTCATGGACTCGCTGCGCTTCGGCGACGCGGACGCGCCGGACACGAAGCGGCTGGTCGACGGTGTCGTCGCGGGCGTCGGCGGCTACGGCAACTGCCTCGGGCTGCCCAACGTCGGCGGCGAGGTCGGCTTCGACCCGACGTACGCCGGCAACAACCTCGTCAACGCCCTCTGCCTCGGCGTCCTGCCCGTCGAACGCCTGCACCTCGCGGCCGCGACCGGCGCCGGCAACGTCGTGGTGCTCATCGGCGCGAAGACCGGCCGGGACGGCATCGGCGGCGTGTCCGTGCTGGCGTCGGCGACGTTCGACGAGGGCAGCGAGGCGCGCCGGCCGAGCGTCCAGGTGGGCGACCCGTTCACCGAGAAGGTGCTCATCGAGTGCTGCCTGGAGCTGTTCGACCGCGGCCTGGTCACCGGCATCCAGGACCTCGGCGGCGCGGGGCTGACCTGCGCGACGACCGAGACCGCGGCGAAGGGCTCCGGCGGCATGCGGGTCGAGCTCGACCGGGTGCCGCTGCGCGAGCCGTCGATGACGGCCGCGGAGGTGCTCGCGTCCGAGTCGCAGGAACGGATGCTCGCGATCGTCGCGCCGGAGCACCTCGACGAGGTGCTCGCGACCTGCCGGCGGTGGGGCGCGCTCGCGACGCCGATCGGCGAGGTGACGTCCGGGGACCGGCTCGTCATCACCTGGCACGGCGACGTCGTGGTCGACGTACCGCCGAAGGCGCTGGCCGACGACGGCCCGGTGTACGAGCGCCCGCTCGCGCGTCCGGCCGACCTCGACGCCCTCCGCGCCGACGACCCGTCCCGGCTGCCCCGGCCGGCGGACGGCGCCGCGTTGCGGGACACGCTGCTGGCGATGATCGCCTCGCCGAACCTCGCGTCGCGCAAGTGGGTGACCGACCAGTACGACCGGTACGTCCAGGGCAACACCGTGCTCGCCGCGCCCGAGGACGCCGGCGTCGTCCGGCTCGCTCGGGAAGGCGCGGGTGTCGCGCTGGCGCTGGACGGCAACGGCCGCTACACCCGGCTCGACCCGTACGCCGGGGCGCAGCTCGCGCTCGCCGAGGCGTGCCGCAACGTCGCCGCCGTGGGCGCCGTGCCGATCGCCGCCACCGACTGCCTCAACTTCGGCTCGCCCGAGGACCCCGAGGTGATGTGGCAGTTCGCCGAGGCGGTCCGCGGCCTCGCCGACGGCTGCGCGGTCATGGGCACGCCGGTCGTCGGCGGGAACGTGTCGTTCTACAACCAGACCGGCAGCACCGCGATCAACCCGACGCCGGTCGTCGGCATCCTCGGGCTGCTCGACGACGTGACCCGCCGTACGCCCATGGCGTTCAGCGACGAGGGCGACACGCTGCTGCTGCTCGGCGCGACCGGCGACGACTTCGGCGGCTCGGAGTGGGCCTGGGTCGCGCACCGCCACCTCGGCGGCACGCCGCCGCCGCTCGACCTCGCGGCGGAACGCCAGCTCGGCGAGATCCTCGTCGCGGCCTCCCGCGACGGCATGCTCACCGCCGCGCACGACCTCTCCGACGGCGGGCTCGCGCAGGCGCTCGTGGAGTCCTGCCTGCGCGGCGGGCACGGCGCGCGGGTCGTGGTGCCGGACGGCGTCGACCCGTTCGTGCTGCTGTTCAGCGAGTCGGCGTCGCGGGCGGTCGTCGCGGTGCCGCGCAGCGAGGAGCTGCGGCTGACCGAGATGTGCGCGGCGCGCGGGTTCCCGTGCGCCCGGATCGGCGTCGTCGTGGGGGACGCGCTCGACGTGCAGGGGCAGTTCGGGGTGCCGCTGGCCGAGCTGCGTACGGCGTGGGAGGGCACGCTCCCGCGGCTGTTCGGGTGACCGCGCCGGCGGTCCGGCTCCCGGCGCCGGAGGACGCCAGGACCGGCGCGCTCGCGCAGTGGGCGCTGATCGCGGACGCGGTCGACGCACTGCCGGACGAGGCGTTCGCCCGGCCGACCCGGCTCGGTACGTGGACCGTCGCGGAGCTGGTCGCGCACCTGGAGACGAACGTCGACGCGCTGCCGCGCGCGCTCGCCCACCCGGAGCCAGCGGAGCCG
>JAVEEC010000125.1 GCA_030840645.1 Frankiaceae bacterium | reverse complement strand
GCCGCCGACAGCCTCAACGGCAGACCCCGCAAAACCCTCGGATCAATGACACCATCCGAAAAGCTCAACGAGGTCCTCGTTGCACTGACCGGTTGAGACCGCCGCGTGGTGATCTTCACAGAACGAGCCGGGGCTACGCCTTGCGCTTCGCGATCTCGTCGGTGAGCTGCGGAACGACGTTGAACAGGTCGCCCACCACGCCGAAGTCGACGATCGAGAAGATCGGCGCCTCGGGGTCCTTGTTGATGGCAACGATCGTCTTCGACGTCTGCATGCCCGCGCGGTGCTGGATCGCGCCGGAGATGCCGACGGCCAGGTACAGCTGCGGCGAGACGGTCTTGCCGGTCTGACCGACCTGGTTCTGGTGCGGGTACCACCCGGCGTCGGTCGCGGCGCGCGAGGCGCCGACGGCCGCGCCGAGGGAGTCGGCGAGCTTCTCGATCAGCGCGAAGTGCTCCGCCGCGCCGAGGCCGCGCCCGCCGGAGACGACGATCGACGCCTCGGTGAGGTCGGGGCGGCCGCCCTTCTCCTCGACGACTCGGTCGACGACCCTGGCGCCCTTCGCCGCGTCGGACAACGTCACGGAGACGGCCTCCTCGGCCGCCGCTCCGGCAGCCGCTACGGGCGGGGTGCTGTTGGGCCGCAGGGTGACGATCGGCGTGCCCTTGGCGCGGGACTGCACGACGGTCGCGCCGCCGAACACGTTCTGCGTCGCGACGAGCTCAGGCGACACGTCGACGGCGTCGGTGAGGATGCCGGAGCCGGTCCGTACCGCCAGGCGCGCGCCGACCTCCTTGCCCTCCGGCGACGACGCGATGAGAACGGCCGCCGGCGACTTCGCCGCGACCAGCGACGCGAGCACCTCGGCGGCGGGCGCGACGGGGTGGTCGGCGTACTCGTCGCCCTCGGCGACGTAGACCTTGGCGGCGCCGTACTCGGCGAGCTTCTCGCGCGCCGACGCGATGCCGTTGCCGACGAAGACCGCGCTCGGCTCACCGAGCTCGCGCGCCTTCGTGAGCATCTCGAGCGTCACCTTCTTCACGGTGCCGTCGGCGTGCTCGACGAGGACCAGGATCTCTGCCATGTGACGCGGGGCTCCCTCGATGAACTGCTGGCTAGATGAACTTCTGCGACTGGAGGAACTCGGCGAGCCGAGCGCCGCCGTCGCCCTCGTCCTTGACGACGGTGCCGCTCTCGCGCGGCGGCCGGGCGGCGAACTCCACGACCTCGGTCTTGGCGCCCGCGAGCCCGACCTGCGACGGGTCGATGCCGGCGTCGGCGACGGTGAGCGTGGTCAGCGGCTTGGACTTGGCGGCCATGATCCCCTTGAACGACGGGTACCGCGGCTCGTTGATCTTCTCGACGACGCTGACGACGGCCGGGGTGCTCGCCTCGACGGCGTCGTACCCGGACTCGGTCTGCCGCTCAATGCGAACGGTCGTGCCGTCGACCGTGACCTTGCGCGCCATCGTGAGCTGCGGGACGCCGAGCTGCTCGGCGAGCATCGCGGGGACGACCGACATGCGCGCGTCGGTCGACTCGGACCCGGCGATGACCAGGTCCCACTCGACGGTGCCCAACGCCTTCGCCAGCGCGTGCGACGTACCCAGCGCGTCGGTGCCGTGCAACGCGTCGTCGCTGACGTGCACCGCCTTGTCGGCACCCATCGACAACGCCTTGCGGATCGTCTCGACGGCCTTGGCCGGGCCCATGGTGAGCACGGTGACCTCGCCGCCGTGCGCCTCCTTGAGCCGCAGCGCCTCCTCGACGGCGTACTCGTCGATCTCGTTCATGACGCCGTCGACGCCGGCCCGGTCGACCGTCTTGTCGGCAGGGTCGAGCTTCTTCTCAGCCCAGGTGTCGGGCACCTGCTTCACGCAGACCACGATGTTCATAGCAACGAAGGGTTGCTTGCTCCCCGCTAGCAGTCAAACCGACGCTCGTGTCGGGTACCCCCGCACGGCGTCACTGCGCGAACGACGCCTTGACCTTCGCGACCTGCTTCTCCGCCAGTCCCACGGTCTTCGCGAAGTCGGCCCCGGTCGGGTCGGTCTTCGGCTGGATGAACGCGTGCTCCATCGACACGACCACCCGGCCGACCCGGCACTTGAGCACCTGGCGGACGTAGCTGAGCTGCTTGTGCGCGGCGTCGGCGTAGACGTGTTCGAGCCGGGCCAGCACCTCGTCCGCGCCCGCGACGGCGGGGGCGGTCACGGTCTCGATGGTGACGTAGTTCTTCTCGATCGCCTGGTACGCCTTGCAGTCCGCGACCGCGGCCGCGAACGCCGCGCGCCACGCGTCGAGCCGCGCCGGGTCGAACGCCACCACCTCGTACGACGCGATCGCCGCGCCGGCCTTCGTCCCCTCCGTCATCTGCACGTTCACGCTCGCCCGCGGCACCTCCCGGGCGAAGTCCTCCTTCTTGCCGGGGCAGAGATCGCCCTTGGTGGTCTTGGTCCGGTTGACGGCCTTCGGCTGCACCCAGGGCGCGCCGAGGTCGGCGGCGGTCACGATCACGGCCGTCACGCCTGCCTTGTCGGTCGCGACCGGCGGCAGCGTCGGCGGCGGCGTCGTCGTGACAACGGCGGTCGGGGTGGACTTGCCGCCGCAGCCGGTCGCGGTGACCAGGGCGAGCGCGAGCAGGATCGGGGCCGCGTTCTTCATGTCCCGGTTCTACAGTGATCACGACGCCGCCGCGCCGGTAATGTGCGAACCCGTGACCGCGCTGACCCTGACCGGCGAACGCACCCTGCCGGGCATCGCGGACGAGAACTACTGGTTCCGCCGGCACGAGGTCGCCTACCGCTGGCTCGCGCCGTGGTGCGCCGGTGCGGTCGTCGTCGACGCGGGGGCGGGCGAGGGCTACGGCGCCGCCCTGCTGCGCGGCGTTGCCGAGCGGGTCGTCGCGCTCGACTACGACGCGTCCGTCGTCACCCACACCGCGCGCGCGTACCCGCCGCTGGACGCCGTCCGTGCCGACCTGCAACGCCTCCCGGTCGGCGACGGCACCGCCGAGGTCGTCGTGTCGTTGCAGACCATCGAGCACCTGCACGACCAGCCGGGCTTCGTCGCGGAGTGCGCCCGCGCGCTCCGCCCGAGCGGGACGCTCGCCGTCACGACGCCGAACCGGCTCACGTTCTCGCCGGGCCGCGACACGCCGCTCAACCCGTTCCACACGACCGAGCTGTCCGCGGCGGAGCTGACGGCGTTGCTGGAGCCGCGGTTCGACGTGAGCCGGCTGCTCGGCGTCCGGCACGGCCGCCGCATCCAGCGCTGGGAACGCCGCCACGGCTCGCTCGTCGACGCCCAGCTCGCGTCGTCGCCGGACGGCTGGCCGGCCGGGCTGCGCAGGTTCGTCAGGACGCTGCGCACGGACGACTTCGACATCACCGCGGCCGACGTCGACACCAGCCTCGACCTCGTCGCCGTGGCCGTCCGCCGGTGACGGTCGGGACCTGCTGCATCGTCCTGCACACGCACCTGCCGTGGCTCGCCCACGCGGGCGCCTGGCCGGTCGGCGAGGAGTGGCTGCACCAGGCGTGGGCGACGTCGTACGACCCGGTGGTCGAGGTCCTCGAACGCCTCGCCGCCGAGGGCCGCACCGACCTGCTGACCCTCGGCGTGACGCCGGTCGTCAACGCGATGCTGGACGACCCGTACCTCCTTGCCGCGCAGCACACCTGGCTCGGTACCTGGCAGGTCCGCGCGGCCGGACTCGCCGCGCGACCTGACGCGACGCCCGCACTACGGGACACCGCCGCGTACGAGTGGCGGCTCGCCTCCCACGCGCTCGAACGGTTCGAGACCCGCTGGCGCCACGGCGGCTCGCCGGTCCTGCGCGCGTTGCGCGACAGCGGTGCCGTGGAGCTGCTCGGCGGTCCGGCGACGCACCCGTTCCAGCCGCTCGTCCCCGACGAACGCCTGCTGCACGCGCAGCTCCGCACCGGCCTGGACGACGCCGCGATCCGCTGGGGCGCAAGGCCTCCCGGCATCTGGGCGCCCGAGTGCGGCTACCGGCCGGGGCTCGAACAGGTATATGCCGCGAACGGCGTGACGCACTTCGTCGCCGACGGCCCGACGCTGCTCGGCTCCGGCGTGCCGACGAGCGCGGCGTACCGCGTCCGCGACTCGGACGTCGTGGTGCTCGGCCGCGACCTCGACGTGACGTACCGCGTCTGGTCGCCGCGCTCGGGGTACCCGGGCGGGCGGTGGTACCGCGACTTCCACACGTTCGACCACGGCAGCGGCATCCGCCCCTCGCGCGTGACGAGCCGCCGAACGCCGCCGCAGGACAAGCGCCCGTACGACCCCGCGCGGGCCGCGCTCGCGGTGGAGCGGGACGCGCGGGACTTCGTCCGCGTCGTCGTCGAACGGCTCCGCGCCCGCCCCGGGCTGACCGTCGTCGCGTACGACACGGAGCTGTTCGGCCACTGGTGGCACGAGGGCCCGGCCTGGCTGGACCGGGTGCTGCGGCTGCTCCCCGAGGCGGGCGTCCGGCTCGCGACGCTGCGCCAGGCCGCGGAGACCGCCACCGGACCCGTCGACCTCGTGAGCGGGTCGTGGGGCTCGGGCAAGGACTCCCGCGTCTGGGCGGGCCAGGCCGGTATCCAGGACGAGTCGAGGCAGGTGCAACGCCGCCTGCTCGACCTCGTGGACAAGCGCGCGCCCCGCCGTGACCGCGACCTCGCGCTGGACCAGGCGGCGCGGGAGGCGTTCCTCGTGATGTCGAGCGACTGGGCGTTCAGCGTCTCGAAGGACTCGGCGGCGGACTACGCGCGGTCCCGCCACGCGACCCACGTCGAGCGGTTCACGGACCTGGCGGACGCGATCGAGTCCGGCAGGGACGCGACGACGCTCGCGCACCGGCTCCGCGCGGTCGACGGACCGTTCGGCCACCTCGACGCGAGGACGTTCTAGCTAAGCCTCCATCGCGGGGACGACGGTGAGCCGCCCGGCGCCGCCCGACGCGTCGCGCGGCAGCGTCACGGTGACCGTCGTCCCGACGTCCACGACGCTCGCGACGTCGACGGAGCCGCCGTGCGCCTGGGCGAAGTGCCGGACCAGCGAGAGGCCGATGCCGAGGCCGCCGTGGGCGCGGGTCGAGGAGCCGTCGCCCTGGAAGAAGCGGTCGAACACCCGCGGCAGCAGGTCGTCCGGGATGCCGACGCCGCGGTCCGCTACGACGATCCGGACCGCGTCGTCGTCGGCGGTGAGCCGGCAGGAGACGGGCGCGTCCGGAGCGGAGAACTTCGCGGCGTTGGAGAGCAGGTTGCCGACGATCCGCTCGCACTTCGCCGGGTCGGCGAACGTCACCACCGGGGGCTCTGGCAGCTCCAGCTCGACCCGCCGCCCGGTGACCTCCTCGGCGGCCGCGACCCAGCGCGGCAGCGCGTCGGTCCAGTCGACCGGGTGGATCTCCAGCCGGGTCTGCCCCGATGCGGCAACGGTCTCCGCGAGCAGCGCCTCGATCAGGCCGGTCAGCTCGCTCGACCGCCGCCGCATCATGTCGACGATGCGGGCCTCCTGCTCCTCGGTCAGCCGCCCGCGCCCGGCGTGCAACGTCCTGGCCGCCAGCCCCAACGACGTGGCGGGGGTACGCAGCTCGTGGGAGACGTTCGCGAGGAACTCGTCCTTGCGGCGGTTCAGGTCGAGCAGGCGGCTCGCGACCATGGCCTCCTGGCGGTACGCGCGGGCGTTGCCGAGCGCGAGGCCGAGCTGCTCCGCGACCTGCCCGACGCGGAACCGGTCCGCCTCCGCGAAGCCGCGCGGCGAGCGGTGGCAGAGCGTGAGCGCGCCGAGCACCTCGCCGTGGTAGCGGATCGGTACGCCGGCCAGGCAGGCGGCGCCCCAGCGCACCAGCGCCTGGTCGGCGCCGAGCAGCTCGCCGGCCTCCTCGACGTACTGCGGCTCGCCGCTGCGCACGACGGCGGCCGACAGGCCGGGTCCGTCGACGCGCAGCGAGGTGTCCGCGTACCAGCCGGTCACCGAGTCGGGCAGCCCGCCGACCGCGACCAGCGCCAGCGTGTCGCCCTCGGCCAGCAGCACCGCCCCCGCGTCCCAGCCGGAGACCGCCAGCGCGGCGGCCAGCCCGACGTCGGCGATCTCACCGTCGGCGAGGTCGCCGGTGGCGGCCTCGAGCACCGAGTGCACGGCGCGGTTGGCGCGCAACGACTCCCGCAGCGTCGCCGCGACCTCGCTGCCGAACCAGCCCACGAGCAGGTACCCCACGAGGTGCGCGCCCGCCTCGCCCGCCGACCCCTTGCCGCCGGTCGACAGGACGAGGTGCACCACGACCGCGATCGTCACCGGGCACGCGAACCGCGCGAGCCCGGCGAAGAACACCGCCCCGAACAGCACCGCGAGGACCTGCAGGATCTCGTCCAGCAGCAGGACCGCCGGCCTGTGCGACGTCGGCACCGCGATCAGGGCCGCGTACACGACGATCAGCACGAACACCGTGCGCCGGGACATGCGGGCGAGCAGGTCGCCGCGCGAGATCCCGTACGTCAGCGCCAGCGTGAGCGCGAGCAGCCCGGCCAGCGAGAGGAACTCCGCGGGCGTCCGGCTGGCGGCGCCCGCGACGAGGACGTACGCGGCGCTGCCGAGGATGGCGAAGCGCGGGATCAGTGCGCGCATGCGGGCATCGGTGTACGGGTCCGCGAACAGCGCCGCGGAGCCGCCGCCCAAGTCCATGACCGCTCCGCCCGCAGGGTGCGAGCGCCTCCTCCGTCCATGAGAACGGGTTCGCCCCGCGCTTGTCCGCCGAACGGCGCAAGTCGGGCCCTTCGGCCCCGGCCGATCGGCTACCTGCGACCATGCGAGAGCCATGAACGTCCTCATGCTGTCCTGGGAGTACCCGCCGCGCGTCGTCGGCGGGCTCGGCCGGCACGTCCACGCCCTGGCGACCTCGCTCGCCCGCGCGGGGCACGAGGTCGTCGTCGTCAGCCGCGACCACCCGGACGCACCGAACGACGCCGTCGTCGAGGGCGTCCGCGTCGTGCGCGTCGCGGAGGACCCGCCGCTGGTGCCGTTCGCGGAGCTGCTGGCCTGGGTGATGGCGTTCAACCACTCGCTCACCCGCGCCGCGCTGCGGGTGCTGGACGACTTCACGCCGGACGTCGTGCACGCGCACGACTGGCTGGTCGCGCACGCCGCCAAGACCCTGAAGGACGCCGCGGGCGTGCCGCTCGTCGCGACCGTCCACGCGACGGAGGCCGGGCGGCACCAGGGCTTCCTGCCAGGACCGGTCAGCCGCGCGATCCACTCCGTCGAGTGGTGGCTGACGTACGAGGCCCGCCGGGTCGTGACCTGCTCGGCGTACATGCGCGACGAGGTGCTGCGGCTGTTCGCGCTGCCGCCGGAGAAGGTCGACGTCGTGCCGAACGGCATCGACCTCGCCCACTGGCACGCCGACGCCGCCCGGGTCGCCGCGCTGCGCGCGCACCTCGCGCCTGACGGCGCGCCGCTGCTCGTCTACGCCGGGCGCCTCGAGTACGAGAAGGGCGTCCAGACCGTCCTGCAGGCGCTGCCCCGCCTGCGCCGCAGGCATCCCGGGGTACGGCTCGTCATCGCCGGCGTCGGCACCCACGAGGACGAGCTGCGCGCGATCGCGCGCTCGCTGCGGGTCGGACGGGCGGTCGACTTCCTCGGCTTCATGTCGCCGGAGGACCTCGCGGTGCTGGCCGCGGCGACCGACTGCGCAGTCGTGCCGTCGCTGTACGAGCCGTTCGGCATGGTCGCGCTGGAGTGCGCGGCGGCGGGCACGCCGCTCGTCGTCGCGGACACCGGCGGGCTGCGCGAGTTCGTGTCGCCGGGCGTGACCGGGCTGCGGTTCCCGCCGGGCGACCCGGCCGCCCTCGCCGACGCCGTGACCCGCATCCTGCGCGACCAGGTGCTCGCGCAGCGCCTCGTCCGCGACGCGCGCGACCTGCTCGCCCGCGACTACACGTGGGACGCGATCGCCCGGCGCACCGCGACCGGCTACGAACGCGCCGTCCGCGAGGAGCGCGCGTTGCAGGCGGGGTTCGTCGCCGAGGCGAAGGTGCCGTTGCGCGTGCTCTACGACGGCAGCGCGCTGCTCGGCGGCGGCGACACCGGCGCCTGACGGCGCGCGCGGTCCTCCGCGGCGGCGGTCGCGGAGTCCGCGACCTTGCGCGCGATGTCGGCGTGCGCGAGCCGCTCCGCCTCCGCGGCCGCGTACGCGTCGAGCCGGTTGCCGACGACGCGCGCCGGGACGCCGACCGCGATGGAGTACGGCTCCACGTCGCGGTTGACCAGGCAGTGCGCCGCGATCACCGAGCCCTCGCCGACGGTCACGCCGCGCAGGATCGACGCCTTCTCCCCGATCCACACGTCCCTGCCGATCCGCACCGGCGCCTTCACGATGCCCTGGTCCTTGATCGGCACGTGGACGTCGCCGAACGCGTGGTCGAAGTCGCAGACGTAGACCCAGTCCGCGGCCAGCGCCGCCTCGCCGAACTCGATGTCGAGGTAGCAGTTGATGGTGTTGTCCTTGCCGAACACGCACTTGTCGCCGATCCGCAGGTTGCCCTCGTGGCAGCGGATCGCGTTGCCGTTGCCGATGTGTACCCAGCGTCCGACGACCAGCCGCCCGAAGCCGCGCCGCGCGTACAGCTCGACGCCCTTGCCGAGGAACACGAACCCCTCGGTGACGACGTGCCTGTTCCGCAGGCGCCAGGTGAAGAACCGCCAGTAGCGCACGAGGTACCACGGCGTCCACGCGCGGTTGCGCCACACCCACCGCGCGGACGCCCAGGTGAGGTACCGCGCCTGCCGCGGGTCCCGTTGGCGTGCCACGGGGACCACGCTAGCGAACGCCCGACGGGCTAACCCTTCGCGTAGTGCTCCACGTAGTAGCGCACGTACGCCGTCTCCAGCGTCGACCACTCGCCGGAGCCGGTCAGCGCGGCCGGACTCATGATCGTGCAGGGTCCCTGGGCACCCGCCTGGACGGCCTCGGGCTCGGCCTCCGCGCAGTTCGAGAACTCGTGGCGCGCGCCGAGCAGGTGACCGATCTCGTGCGCGGCGATGTCGCCCATCCGGACCGCGTTGGGCACGTCGTGGCCCTGCGCCGTGTAGTGGACCTCGCCGAGCGCGAACGCCCGCTCCGGCCACTGCACCCCGCCGATGCAGCTCGCGACGCCGCCGGGGAAGTAGTCGGAGGCGGCGTAGACGACGTCGTACCCGCGCGGCCGCTCGCCGCCGAACTGCTTCCGCAGGTAGGCGAACGTCACGGCCGGGTCGCCGGACGCCGGCAGGCTCGCCGAGCGGACCGTGAGCCGGACCGCGATGTTGATCTTCGCGTAGTCGGTCGCGATCACGGCGCTCGACCTGCGCACCTCGGCGAGCAGGGCTGGCGGCGTGAGGACCAGCACGGACAGGCGGAGCCGCTTCGCCGTGTTGGCAGGGATCGGCGGGACGACCTGCGGCTCGGCGCCTGCGCAGTTCTCGGCGCGGTCCCACGCGGTGCCGGACAGCGACACGGTCGCGGTGTACGACCACGGCGCGGCGGCGTAGGTCGGCGTCGCGCTCGACACGCCCATGACGTACGCCACCCGGCCGGCCCGCACCTGGCGGAACGTCACGTTGTCCGCCGGCTCGCCGCCGTGGTCGGTGTCGTGCGTGTCGAGGGTGCCGCCGGACTCGCCGACCGCCTGGCCGTCGGCGGTGCGGACCCGCAGCAGCACCAACGGGTCCTGGACGTCCTTCAGCCGCACCGTCACCCAGGCACCGGCCGGGGCGGTGACGCTGAACGGGTGCTCGTCGCAGCCGACGCTCGCGCGGCTGCCGCAGCCGAGCGGGTCGACCGTCTCGAGCGTCCCGTGGACGTCGGCGCTGCGCCGCGACCCGCTGATCGCGACACCCGCGTCGCCGGTCGCGGGTGTGAGCAGGAAGGACGCGATGACGAGGGCGGCCGTCAGCGCGGTGGAACGTCGCATACGAGGGAGAGCGCGGGGGCGGTCCATAGGTTCGCTACGGTCGCACGCCCGTGACCAGCGCGTTGTAGAACAGCGACTTCGGTACGACGCGACGGAGCAGCGTCTCGTCCAGCCAGGTCAGCCGCCGCCAGGTGCCGAACGCGAAGAGCTTCCACCGGGTGCCGAGCCGGTCGGGGTTCAGCGCGTACTCCACGGTGCGGATCGGCCACCCGGCCCAGGCCGCGGTCAGCTCCTCCGCGTCCGCGCGCACGTCGACCGCGCCCGCCGCGACCGCGAGCCGCGCGAGGTCGTTCGGGTGGAACGTGTGCAGGTCGACCACGGCCTCCAGCGCGGCGGCCTCGGAGGACGCCTTCAGCTCGTCCTTCGGCCGGCTCCACCGCTCGCGCAGCGGCGGCAGGTGCGACACGCGCGTCGCCGCCAGCCAGGTCGCGTGCGACAGCCGCCGCGCGACCAGGTCGCCGTACGTCGTCGGCTCCCCCGCGACGACGAACCGGCCGCCCGGCTTCAGCACGCGCAGCACCTCGCGCAGCGCGAGGGTGACGTCCGGGATGTGGTGCAGCACGGCGTGCCCGACGACCAGGTCGAACGTCGCGTCGGCGTACGGCAGCCGTTCGGCGTCGGCGACGCGCCCCTCGACGCGCAGGCCGAGGTTGGCGGCGTTGCGCTCGGCGACGCGCACCATGCCCGGCGAGATGTCGGTGACGTGGGCCTCGCCGATGACGCCGGCGAGCATGAGGTTCAGCGTGAAGAAGCCTGTGCCGCAGCCGATCTCCAGCACCGTGGCGTACGGCCACCCGTCGCGGCCCGCCATCCGGGTGAAGCGGTCGCGCGCGTAGTCGATGCAGCGTTCGTCGTAGGAGATCGACCACTTCTCGTCGTACTGCTCGGCCTCGTAGTCGTGGTAGGCGACGTTGGCCTGCTTAGCGTCCAACGAACTCCGCCTTGCCGGGACCGTTCGCCACGAAGCTCGTCATGCCGATCGACCGGTCCTCCGTCGCGAACAGCCCGGCGAACAGCTTCCGCTCGATCCGCAGCCCGCTGTCCAGGTCGACGTCGAGCCCCTCGTCGATCGCCTCCTTCGCCGCGCGCAGCGCGAACGCCGGGCCGCGCGAGTACCGCGCGACCAGCTCGACGGCGGCGGCGTACACGTCGTCGGGCGGGACGACCTTGTCGACCAGCCCGATGCTCAGCGCCTCCTCGGCGCCGACGAACCGGCCGGAGAACACGATGTCCTTCGCCTTCGCCGGGCCGACCAGCCGCGGCAGTCGCTGCGTGCCGCCCGCGCCCGGGATGATGCCGAGCAGGATCTCCGGCTGGCCGAGCTTCGCGTTGTCGCCGCAGACCCGGAAGTCGGCGGTCAGCGCCAGCTCGCAGCCCCCGCCGAGGGCGTAGCCGGTGACGGCGGCGACGACCGGCTTCGGGATGCGCGCGACGGCGGTGAAGCTGTCCTGCAGCGCCCCCGCGCGCTTCACCATGTCGACGTACGCCATCTCCCCCATCTCCTTGATGTCCGCGCCCGCCGCGAACACCTTGGGGCCGCCGTAGATGACGACCGCGCGGACGTCGTCGCGGTCGGTCGCCTCCGCCGCGGCGGCGCGCAGCTCGTCCTGCACCTGCGCGTTGAGGGCGTTCATCGGCGGGCGGTCGAGCCGGATGGTGCCGACCCCGTCGGCCACCTCGAGGCGTACGAACTCAGGCACTGTGGGCTCCCTGCGTCGGCGCTCCGGCAAGCCTAGTTCAGCGCCTGCGGTCCGCCGCCACCAGGGCCTCGACCAGGCCCGGGTCGACGGCGCGCGAGAGGCGCCGCCTGGTGTCCGGCACGACGACCACGTCGTACGGCGCCCCCTCCAGGCCGGGGACGGGCCCGCGCGCGACGACGACGATCCGCCGCAGCCCGCTGTCCTCGGCGGCGGCGAGCAGGTCGGCGACGTGGCGCTCCCCGGCCAGGTGGATCACGGTGTGCGCGCCTTCGAGGACGGCGCCGAGGCGTTCCGCGTCACGCCAGTCGGTGCGCGACGTGGGCACGCCGAGGTCGCCGGTCACCGACCCGACGACGGCGCGGACCTCGGCGCCGTCGGCGAGGAGGCGTTCGACGACGAGGCGGCCCAACGGCGTCTCGGCCGCGGTGACGACGACCGGCACGGACCTCGCTCCTCGGATCGGACGGAGCCGCTAGCGTGGCACACGTGACCGGGTACCCGACGCGCACCTGGCCGGGCCGGCCGTTCCCGCTCGGCGCGACGTGGGACGGCGAGGGCACCAACTTCGCGGTGTTCTCCGACGGCGCGGAAGCGGTCGACGTCTGCCTCTTCGACGAGGACGGCACCGAGCACCGCGTACCCCTCGAAGAGACCACCAACAAGGTCTGGCACGGCTACCTCCCGCGGATCGCGCCGGGCCAGCGCTACGGCTTCCGCGCCGACGGCCCGTTCGACCCGGCCAGCGGCGCCCGGTGGAACGCCTCCAAGCTGCTGCTCGACCCGTACGCCCGCGCCGTCTCCGGCGCGCTGGTGCTGGACGACGCGATCTTCGGGCACCCGCGCGACCGCGACGACGACGTCCAGGACCACCGCGACTCGGCGCCGTTCGTCCCGCGCTCCGTCGTCGTGCACGACGCGTTCCCGTGGGGCGAGGACCCGCGGCCGCAGACGCCGTGGGCGGACACCGTCATCTACGAGCTGCACGTCCGCGGCTTCACCGCGCAGCACCCCGGCATCCCGCCGGACCTGCGCGGCACGTACGCCGGCCTCGCGCACCCGGCGGCTCTCGACCACCTCGTCCAGCTCGGGGTCACGGCCGTCGAGCTGATGCCGGTGCACCACTACGTCACCGAGCCGGCCGTCACCCGCCGCGGCCTGACCAACTACTGGGGCTACAACTCCCTCGGCTACTTCGCGCCGCACGCCGGGTACTCGTCGTCCGGGGACACCGGCGGGCAGGTGGGCGAGTTCAAGGCGATGGTCCGCGCCCTGCACCACGCGGGCCTCGAGGTCATCCTCGACGTCGTCTACAACCACACCGCGGAGGGCGACGAGACCGGCCCGACACTGGCGTTCCGCGGCATCGACAACCCGGCGTACTACAAGCTGGTCGACGGGCGGCGCTACGCCAACTACACCGGCACCGGCAACACCCTGAACGGCCGCGACCCGCACGTCCTGCAGCTGATCATGGACTCGCTGCGGTACTGGGTGACCGAGATGCACGTGGACGGGTTCCGCTTCGACCTCGCGTCGTCGCTGGCGCGCTCGTTCCACGCCGTCGACCGGCTGTCGGCGTTCTTCGACCTGATCCAGCAGGACCCCGTCGTCTCGGCCGTGAAGCTGATCGCGGAGCCCTGGGACGCAGGGGAAGGCGGGTACCAGGTCGGGCAGTTCCCGCCGTTGTGGACCGAGTGGAACGGCAAGTACCGCGACTGCGTCCGCGACTTCTGGCGCGGCGCCGCGCCGCCGCTGGCCGAGGTCGGCTACCGGCTCTCCGGCTCGTCCGACCTGTACCAGGACGACGGGCGGCACCCGTACGCCTCCATCAACTTCGTCACCGCGCACGACGGCTTCACGCTGCGCGACCTGGTGTCGTACGAGCAGAAGCACAACGACGCGAACGGCGAGGGCAACCGCGACGGCACCGACGACAACCGGTCGCAGAACCTCGGCGTCGAGGGCCCCACGTCCGACGCGGCGATCGTCGAGGACCGCCAGCGGATGGTCCGCAACCTCCTCGCGACCCTGCTGCTCTCGTCCGGCGTCCCGATGCTGGTCGCGGGCGACGAGATTGGACGGACGCAGGACGGCAACAACAACGCGTACTGCCAGGACTCGCCGGTCTCCTGGGTGTCGTGGGACCTGGAGCCGTGGCAGGGCGACCTGCTGTCGTTCACCCGGCGGCTGATCCACCTGCGACGCGAGCACCCGGTGTTCCGGCGGCGCGCGTTCTTCACCGGCCGGCCCTCGCACGGCGCCGGCGTGAAGGACCTCGGCTGGTTCGGCCCGTCCGGCGAGGAGCTGACCGACGCGGACTGGTCGCGGCCCGCCGTCACCCTCGGCGTCTTCGTGGACGGCGAGGAGATCCACTCGCGCGGGCCGCGCGGCGAGCGGATCGTCGACGACTCGTTCCTGCTGATCCTGCACGCGGGCGCGTCGCCGACCGGCTTCACGCTGCCCGGCGTGCCGTGGGCGAAGACGTACGAGTACGTCCTCGACACGGCGGTCGCCGAGGAGCGCGGCTTCCGCCCCGAGGCCGGGACGACCCTCGACATCAGCCCGCGCTCGGTGCTCCTCCTCCGCGCCCTGCGTTAGGGCCGGGCCGAGGTGATCAGGCCGAGCTCGGCGGGGTCGGCGAGGAGCGGGTTCTTCGGCAGGACGCGGACGGTGTAGCCGAACGCGCCGGTCCGCCCCAGCGGCATGTCGCCCTCGTACGCCCACTGCCCGTTGCCCGCCGGGCCTACCGGCGTCAACGGCAGGTGCTCGGCCTGCGCGATCTCGTCGGCGTCGTCGACCCGGCCGTACGCAGCCTCCACGACCACGTCGTCCGGCGACAGGGCGCCCAACGACACGGTCGCCCGCAGGTGCACGGTCGCGCCCAGCTCTGGGGTGTCCCCCTCGGCCGAGGACTCGACGTGGGTGACCGAGACCGCGGGCCACTCCTTCGCGACCCGCTGCCGCCACTCCGCCAGGGCGCGCGCGGACGCGTAGCCGGACGCTGACATCGCGCGCGCCGAAGTCGCCGCTGGCGTGTAGAGCTGGGCGACGTAGTCGCGCAGCATCCGCGAGGCGAGCACCTTCGGGCCGAGCGTCCGCAGCGTGTGTCGCACCATCTGCGTCCACCGCTGCGGCACGCCCTCCGTGCGGTCGTAGAAGCGGGTCCTGACCGAGCTCTCCAGGAGGTCGTAGAACGCCGCCGCCTCCAGGTCGTCGCGGCGGTCCGGGTCGAGGACACCGTCCGCGGACGGGATCGCCCAGCCGTTCTCGCCGTCGAACCACTCGTCCCACCAGCCGTCGCGGATCGACAGGTTGAGCCCGCCGTTCAACGCGGCCTTCATGCCCGACGTGCCGCACGCCTCCAACGGCCGCAGCGGGTTGTTGAGCCAGACGTCGCAGCCGGGCAGCAGAACCTTCGCCATGCCGATGTCGTAGTCCGGGAGGAACGCGATCCGGTGCCGTACGTCCGCCTGGTCGGCGAAGCGCACCACCTCCTGCACCAGCGCCTTGCCGCCGTCGTCGGCCGGGTGCGCCTTGCCCGCGACGACGAACTGGACCGGCCGGTCCGGGTCGAGCAGCAGCGCCCGCAGCCGATCGGGGTCGCGGAGCATCATCGTCAGCCGCTTGTACGACGGGACCCGCCGCGCGAAGCCGACGGTCAGCGCGTCCGGGTCGAAGATCTCGGCGGTCCAGCCGAGCTCGGCGGGCGAGGCGCCGCGCAGCAGCCACGACTCCCGAACGCGGCGCCGCACGTCGGCGACCAGCCGCGCGCGCAGCGCCGAACGGACGGACCAGGCGTCCTCGTCCGACGCGCGCTCCCCGTCGAGCGCGCTCATCTCGCGCGCGACCCAGGTGGGCGCGTGGACGCCGTTGGTGATCGACGTGATCGGGATCTCGGCCTCGTCGAACCCCGGCCAGAGCCCGGCGAACATGCCGCGCGAGACGCGGCCGTGCAGCTGCGAGACACCGTTGGCGCGCGACGCGAGCCGCAGCCCCATGACCGCCATGTTGAACACCGAGCCGTCGCCGCCCGGCTCCGCGCCGAGCGCGAGGATGCGTTCGACGGGCACGCCCTCGCATGCGTTGTCCCCGCCGAAGTACGCCGCGATCAGCTCAGCCGGGAACCTGTCGATGCCGGCGGGTACCGGCGTGTGCGTCGTGAACACCGTGCCCGCGCGCACCGCCTCCAGCGCCGCGTCGAAGTCGAGCCCCTGCTCCTGCACCAGCGAGCGGATGCGCTCGATGCCGAGGAACCCGGCGTGGCCCTCGTTGGTGTGGAACACCTCGGGCTCGGCGCCGAACGCCCGCAGCGCGCGCACGCCGCCGATGCCGAGCAGCATCTCCTGGAGCAGCCGGTGGTCGGAGCCGCCGCCGTACAGGCGGTCGGTGACCTCGCGCTCGGCGGGGCCGTTGTCCTCGACGTCGGAGTCGAGCAGCAGCAGCGGCACCCGCCCGACCTGCGCCTTCCACACCTGCGCCCGCAGCCGCGCGCCCGCCGGGAGGCCGACCTCGACGCGCAACGGCGCCCCCCCGGCGTCGGTCAGCCGGGTCAGCGGCAGGCCGTGCGGGTCGAGCGCCGGGTAGTGCTCGAGCTGCCAGCCCTCCGGCGACAGCGTCTGGCGGAAGTACCCGGTGCGGTACAGCAGGCCGACGCCGACGATCGGCACGCCGAGGTCGCTCGCGGTCTTGAGGTGGTCGCCCGCGAGGATGCCGAGGCCGCCGCTGTACTGCGGTAGCACCTCGGTGATGCCGTACTCGGGCGAGAAGTAGCCGATCGACGCCGGGCCGCCCTCGACGCCCTGGTACCAGCGCGGCTCCGTGAGGTACCGCTGGAGGTCGTCGTACGCCGCGCTGAGCCGTTGGAGGAACGCCCGGTCCTGCGCGAGCGCGTCCAGCCGGTCCCGCGGGACCTCGGCGAGCAGCCGGACCGGATCGCCGCCGACCTCGGCCCAGACGTCGGGGTCCACCGATGCGAACAGGTCGAGCGACTCGGTGTGCCACGACCAGCGGAGGTTCATCACCAGCTCGCCCAGCGGGGCGAGCGGCTCGGGCAGTGAGGCCCGGACGGTGAGTCGGCGCAGCGCTCTCATGGCGCCAAACCTAGCGGCGAGCGCGCTCGCGCGGGAGTGAGGGCGCGGAGCCGACACCTTCACCCGGTGTTTACGGGCGCCGGGCGACGGTAGGTTCGGCAGCGTGATCGGTCGCATCGTCATCACCGACGTCAGCCCGCGCGTGTCCTGCGGCGAGTGGCCCGCCCGCGCCGTCGTGGGCGAACGCCTCCGCGTCGAGGCCACCGTGTTCCGCGAGGGGCACGGCGCCGTCGCCGCCGCGATCCTGCTCCGCGCCCCCGGCAGCGAGAAGGGCGGCGGCCGGGCCAAGCGGCTGGCGATGCGCGACGAGGGCAACGACCGGTTCGCCGGCGAGGTCACCGTCGACGCGATGGGCCGGTGGTCCTACACGGTCGAGGGCTGGGCCGACCCGCTGGCGACCTGGCGGCACGCCGTACCCATCAAGCTCGAAGCCGGCCAGGACGTGGAGGTGGACCTGGAGGAGGGCGCACGGCTGCTCGAACGCGCGATCGCCGAGGTCCCCAAGGGCGTGCGCGGCAACGGCCCCCGCAACACCCTGGCGCGCGCCGTCGCGGCGCTCCGCGACGACACGCAGGACCAGGCCGCCCGCCTGCGCGCCGCGCTCGACCGGAGCGTCCTCGACGTCACCGAACGGTTCCCGGTCCGCGACCTGGTCACGACCGGCGAGCGCAACGCCCTCTGGGTCGATCGCACCCGCGCGCTCTACGGCGCCTGGTACGAGATGTTCCCGCGCTCCGAGGGCGCGGTCCTCCCCGACCCGGCGACGGACGCCGTCGCGCCGGTGCGGGGCGGCACGTTCCGCACGGCGACGAAGCGGCTCCCGGCGATCGCCGAGATGGGGTTCGACATCGTCTACCTGCCGCCGGTCCATCCGATCGGCGAGGCGTACCGCAAGGGCCCGAACAACAGCCTCGACGCCGGCCCCGACGACCCCGGCAGCCCGTGGGCGATCGGCAGCGCGGCGGGCGGCCACGACGCGATCCACCCGGACCTCGGGACGATGGAGGACTTCGACGCGTTCGTCGCGCGGGCCGGGGAGCTCGGCATGGAGGTCGCCCTCGACCTCGCGCTCCAGGCGTCGCCGGACCACCCCTGGGTGAGCAAGCACCCCGAGTGGTTCACGACCCGCGCCGACGGCACCATCGCGTACGCGGAGAACCCGCCGAAGAAGTACCAGGACATCTACCCTCTCGACTTCGACAACGACATGCGCGGGCTGTCGTCGGAGATCCGCCGGGTCGTCCAGCACTGGATCGACCACGGCGTGAAGGTGTTCCGCGTCGACAACCCGCACACCAAGCCGCTGGTGTTCTGGGAGTGGCTGATCTGGGACGTGAAGCAGGCGCACCCCGAGGTCATCTTCCTGGCGGAGGCGTTCACCCGGCCGCCGATGATGCACGCGCTCGCGATGCTCGGCTTCACCCAGTCGTACACCTACTTCACCTGGCGGAACGCGAAGTGGGAGCTCGAGGAGTACCTGCACGAGCTGGCGCACTCCCCCGCCGCCGACTACATGCGGCCGAACTTCTTCGTCAACACCCCCGACATCCTGCACGCGTACCTCCAGTACGGCGGGACGGCGGCGTTCAAGGTCC
>JAVEEC010000121.1 GCA_030840645.1 Frankiaceae bacterium | reverse complement strand
GCCGCCGACAGCCTCAACGGCAGACCCCGCAAAACCCTCGGATCAATGACACCATCCGAAAAGCTCAACGAGGTCCTCGTTGCACTGACCGGTTGAGACCGCCGCGTGGTGATCTTCACAGAACGAGTCGGGCCGGGTAGGGGCTAGGACGTCACCGCGGACTCCGGGCCCAGGACGAACCGCGGGCGCGTGCTCTCGCCCAGCCACTTGAGGACGGGCACCAGCTGCGACGCCGGCAGCGAGACGCAGCCCGCCGTGGCGGAGCCGGTCGTCACGTGGAAGAAGATCGCCGAGCCGCGCCCCGGCGTGCGCGTCGCGGTGTTGTAGCCGATCACGGCGGCGTACGCGTACGCGCGCGGCTGGTACATCGACTCGGCCGAGCGCCACCGCCCGTTCGCGGGCAGCCGCATGTGCAGGTTGTACGCCCTGCTCCCCGGGTCGTCGACCCACACGTCCGTGCGGTTCACGCGCAGCCAGCCCCAGTGCGTGCCGGGGTTCGCGTTGACGCCGAACATGCCCCGGACCGGGAACGCGCCGACCGGCGACTGGCCGTCACCCTCGCGCTTGTCCTGGCCGAAGCCGTTGCGGCCGATCCGCGCGGTCCACGGGCCGAACACCCGCCGCCACGAGCCGTTCGCGCTCTTCTCGAACGCCTGGACGGTGGCGTACGACGACGACCACGAGGTGTTCGTCACCGAGATCACCTGCCGCGCGTCGCCGACGCCCTTCAGCCGGGTGACGAGCAGCGGCGTCGCGGCCTGCGCAGACACGGGCGCGAGCGCGAGGAGGGGGAGCAGCGCGACCAGCACGGTCGCCGTACGCAGCAGGCGCCTCATGCCGCGGCCGTACCCGGATATTTAGGTGTGCTAACCAACGTTCAGCAGGTCGAGGAGCTGGGCGGCGTTGCGCTGCGCGTAGTCGCGGTGGCAGTTGTTCATGAGTACGTGCGTCTCCGCCGCCTGCTCGGCGAGCGCCTCGATCCGCGGCACCCACGTCTTGAGCTCCTGCTCCGAGTACAGGTACGCGAAGCGCCGCTGCACCGACCCCGACTCCCACTCGGCGTCGTTGTGGCCGTGGAAGCGGACCACCGCGAGGTCCCGACTGGTCGCGGCGGTGACCGGCGGGATCGACGACGTGAAGCCCTGCGGCATGTCGACGCAGACGTACGGGATGGCGTACGACGCCAGGAAGTCCAGTGTCTCGGCCTGGTTCTCCTCCGACATCCAGGTCTTGTTGCGGAACTCGACGGTGATCGGCACCGGCGCGCACCGCTGCTTGCACTCGAGCACGTACGCCTTGTTCCGCTTGCCGGTCGGGAACCACTGCGGGAACTGGAACAGCAGCGACCCGAGCCGCCCCGCGTCCGCGAGCGGGTTCAGCGCCGAGAGGAACCGCTCCCAGACCTGGTCCACGACGGCGGCGTCGAGGTCCTTCAGGTAGACGTTCTTGGTGGTGTCCGGGCGGAGGTCCTTGTAGAGCGCGCCGGGCTTGGTCGGGTGCTGGGTGAGCAGCGAGAACGCCTTGACGTCGAACGTGAAGCCGTCCGGCGTCCGCTCGGCCCAGAGCTTCGTCGTCGCTTCGTTCGGCGGCCCGTAGTACGTCGAGTCGACCTCGACCAGCGGGAACTGGGCGGCGTAGTAGCGCAGCCGCGCGTCGGGCGTGCTCGCCTCGGGCGGGTACCACCCGGACTCCAGCAGCGACTTGTCGGTCCACGAGGCGGTGCCCACCGCGATGCGGCCCATGCGCGGATCATGCCCCCGGGTCGGATACGAGAACATCACCGGGTGCGCGAACCACGACACCCGCTCGTCACGGCCGGGGCGCTCGCCGCCGAGCTGACTGGTACGGCGCCGCCCGTCGTCCTCGACGCCCGCTGGCGGCTGGCCGGGCCGCCGGCGTCCGCGGACTACGCCGCGGGCCACCTCCCCGGGGCGGTGTTCGCCGACCTGGACCGCGACCTCGCCGCGCCGCCCGGCGCCGGCGGTCGCCACCCGCTACCGGACGCGGCGGCGTTCGAGGACGCGATGCGCCGCCACGGCGTAGGCGCGGGCGTCCCCGTCGTCGTGTACGACGCCGCCGACGCGTCCGCCGCCGCTGCCCGCGCGTGGTGGCTGCTGCGGTACTTCGGCCACGACGACGTCCGCGTCCTCGACGGCGGCCTCCGGGCGTGGACCGAGGCGGGCCTCCCGCTCGTCGCCGACGTCCCCGCGGCGACCCGTGGCGACTTCGTCGCCCGGCCCGGCGGGATGCCGTTGCTCGACGCGGGCGCGGCGGCCGCGCTGGCGCGCGAGGGTGTGCTGCTCGACGCGCGCGCGGCCGAGCGGTACCGCGGGGAGGTCGAGCCGGTCGACCCGGTCGCGGGGCACGTCCCCGGCGCGGTCAGCGCGCCCGCCACAGGCAACGTCGATGCCGCCGGTCGCCTCCTGCCGGCGGCGGCGTTGCGCGACCGGTTCGCCGCGCTCGGCGCCGACGGGTCGCGCCCGGTCGGCGCGTACTGCGGCTCCGGCGTGACGGCCGCGCAGGAGGTGCTGGCGCTCGCCGTCGCCGGGGTGCCCGCCGCGCTGTACGCCGGGTCGTGGAGCGACTGGGTCACCGACCCGGCGCGCCCGGTCGAGATATCCGGCGGCGGGTGAGCGTGGCAGGCTGCTCGCATGCCGACCAAGCCGCTGCGCCTCTCCCAGAACGCCGACGCCGACGCGCTGCTCACGCGCGACCCGCTCGCCCTGCTGATCG
Organism: Frankiaceae bacterium; assembly: GCA_030840645.1. GTDB lineage: Bacteria > Actinomycetota > Actinomycetes > BP-191 > BP-191 > BP-191. The sequence goes on along the minus strand of JAVEEC010000121.1, from coordinate 39,481 downwards.
GGATGGTGCTCGACCAGCAGATCCCGTTGGAGAAGGCGTTCTCCTCGCCGCTCGTCCTCACCGAGCGCCTCGGCCACGACCTCGACGCGAAGGAGATCGCGGCGTACGACCCCGAGGCGTTCGCGACGCTGTTCGCGACGCCGCCCGCGCTGCACCGGTTCCCCGGCTCGATGGCCGGGCGGGTGCAGGAGATGGCGAAGGTCCTCGTCGAGGAGTACGGCGGCGACGCCGCGAAGGTCTGGGACACCGCGGACGCCGCCGAGCTGCTGCGCCGGATCAAGGCGCTGCCGGGGTTCGGCGAGGCGAAGGCGAAGATCTTCATGGCGCTGCTCGGCAAGCAGCTCGGCGTCCGCCCGCGCGGCTGGCGCGAGGCGGTGGCGCCGTTCGGCGAGGAGGGGTCGCGCGTCTCCGTCGCCGACATCACCGGGCCGGACTCGCTGCTCGAGGTCCGCGCGTACAAGCAGCAGATGAAGGCGGCGGCCAAGGCGAAGGGCTGACCGCCGCGTGGTCATCCCGATCCACGACACCAACCCGGTCCGCCGGACACCGGTCGTCACGTACCTGCTGATCGCGGTGAACGTCGTCGTGTTCCTCGTCAGCCCGGTCTCGCGGTCGTCGCTGACCGGCGGCGCGGACCTCGCGCAGGCGTGCCGGCAGGAGGCGTTCCTCCGGCAGTGGGGCGCGATCCCGCGCGAGCTGGTCGGCAACGCGCAGCTCTCCGAGACCGTGACCGGGCCGGCGGAGGGCGGCTGCCTGGTCGGGCCGCCGACGTTCGCGAAGTCGCCGGTCCTGTCGGCGCTCACGGCGATGTTCCTGCACGCCGGGTGGCTGCACCTGCTCGGCAACCTGCTGTTCCTCTTCGTGTTCGGCAACAACGTCGAGGACAGGTTCGGGCGGCTGCGGTTCCTGCTCTGGTACCTCGGCTGGGGCGTGCTCGCGACGTACGCGTTCGCGCTGGCGAACGCGGGCTCGACCGGCGTGGTCGTCGGCGCGTCGGGCGCGATCGCGGGCGTGCTCGGGGCGTACGTCGTGCTGTTCCCGCGGGCGAAGGTCGTCAGCCTGGTGCCGTTCCTCTTCTTCCTGCCCGCGCGGCTCCCTGCCTGGCTGGTGCTCGGCTCGTGGTTCGTCCTGCAGTGGCTCTACGCGCGCGGCGACGGCCTGGCCGCGGGCTCCGGCGTCGCGTACCTCGCCCACGTCGTCGGCTTCGTCGCGGGCGCGCTGGTCGGGCTGCGGCACCGGCAGGGGAGGAGGTACGCGTGAAGCTGTCGGTCCTCGTCGTGCAGGACGTCGTCTGGCCGGAGTGGCGGCGCCGGCTGACCGAGGTCGAGGCGCTCGGGTACGACGCCGTCTACGTCTGGGACCACCTCGTGCACCGCACCGTGGCGGACACCGACCCGGTGCTCGACGCGTTCGGCCTCCTGTCGGCGGCGGCCGTCCTCACGAGCGAGCTGCGGCTCGGGACGCTGGTCGTGTCGCCGACGCTGCGTCACCCGTTCCTCCTCGCGAAGCAGGCGATGACGCTCGACCACGTCAGCGGCGGGCGGCTCGACCTCGGCATCGGCGCGGCGGGCGTGCTGCGCGACTACGAGGCGCTCGGCATCGAGCCGTGGCCGAAGCGCGAGCAGGTCGACCGGTTCCGCGAGACCGTCGAGCTGCTCGTCGCGGTGACCGGTGGCGCGACGTCGTACGAGGGCCGCTACTACTCGGGTCACGGCCTCACGGTCGCGCCGGGCACGACGCAGCGTCCGTTGCCGCTGACGATCGCTGCCCACGGACCGCGAACGCTGCGGATCGCCGCCGAGCACGCCACGACCTGGACCGCGATCGCCCCGCGGGACTGCGACGCCGACGAGGCGGTGGCGCGCGCGGCAGCACTGTCGGGAAATCTCGACACCGCGGCGACGGAGCTCGGCCGCGACCCGGCGACGATCAGGCGCTCGGTCCTGCTCGGCTCCGAGCGGTGGCCGGTGCGGCGTTCCGTCGAGGAGTTCGTGGACGCGGTCGGGCGGTTCGGCGAGGCGGGGTTCGACGAGTGCGTGCTCGTCTACCCCGACCACCCGGCCGAGGCCGGGCTCGGTCACGGCGCGGCGGCACCCGACATCGTCGCGAGGGTGGCCGGAGCGTTGCTGTCGCCGAGGGTGTAGAGCGCGTACGCCCGGCGGATGACCGGCTGCGCGACGTTGCGGACGTGGACGCCGCCCGCCGTCACGCCCTTCTCGACGCCGCTGTGCGCGTGGCCGTGCACGACCAGGTCGGCGCCGGCCTTGTCGATCGCCTCGGCCAGCAGGTACGACCCGAGGAACGGGTAGATCTCCAGCCGCTCGCCGGCCAGCGTGTCGGGCACGGGGGAGTAGTGCAGCAGCGCGACCCGGTGGTCGGTGTCGAGCCGCGCGAGCGCGTCGTGCAGGCGTTCGGCCAGCGCCTTGGTGTGGCCGACGAACGCCTTCATCTCCGGCTCGCCGAAGTCGCTGCCGCACGCCCCCGCGAAACCGCCGCCGAACCCCTTGCTGCCCGCGATGCCGAGAGTCTCGCCGCCGACGTCGACCGTCGTCGTCGCGCCTTCGAGGGTCCTGATGCCCGCGCCGTGCAGAGTGTCGAGAACTTTCGACACCTCGCCGGCGTGGTAGTCGTGGTTGCCGAGGACCGCCACGACCGGGACGCCGACGTCACGCAGCTCCTCGGTCAGCACCGCCGCCTCGGCCGCCGTGCCGCAGCGCGTCAGGTCGCCCGCCAGCAGCAGCACGTCCGCGCGGTCCGCGAGCCCGGCCAGCGTCGGAGCCAGCCGCCCGCGCGAGTCCGCCCCGACGTGGACGTCGCCGACCGCGGCGATGCGGATCACGCCAGCGACTCCAGCGCGGCCGGCGGCTCGTACTCCGCGACCGTCACCTCGTTGCAGATCGTCAGCGCGGGAACGTGCTCCGCCGCCCGCCGCCCGACCAGGTCGCGCCGCTCCTCGGTCCCCACGACGCCGGTGAGGAACGCGCGCTCGCCCGCGACGCGCACCGTGATGCCGAGCTCGTGCACGTCGTCGTCCTCGGCCAGCCGGTCGGCAAGCCAGCCGGCCAGGTACTCCGGCGAGTCCGGGGGTCCGTGGTCCATCAGCCCACCCTCCGCAGCGGCCGCGACACGATGCCGAGGCGTTCGACCAGCGTGAGGAACGCGGCCGCGAACGCCGACGCCTCCGTCACCGCCGCCACTTCGTCCCAGTCGAGCTGCTCGCGGACGGCACGCGCGACGGCGAGCAGGCCGAGGTAGTCGAGGTGGTGCTCGTTGTACGACAGCAGCTTGGTCGTGAACACGTCCTCGAGCCGCAGCACCCGCATCCGCATCCCGGCGACCGAACGGACCGGCGCGCGGTCGATGACCGCGGTCGTGATCGGCAGCCCCTCCGGCCGGAAGATCAGGTCGACCAGCACGTCGCCGTCGTACGCCTTGAGCAGCCAGTCCTCGGGCGGGTCGTGCGCCCGCATCCCGTGCGCCACCAGGACGTCCTGCGCGTGGCGCGCGTCCTCCTCGCGCAGCATCACGTCGACGTCGTGGTCGGTCTCCGGGGCGCCGTAGCACCAGCACGCGATGCCGCCGCCGATCGCGAACGGGATGCGTTCCTCCTCGAGGACCGCCGCCACGCGCTTGCAGGTGTCGAGGATCGCCAACGCTTCGTCGGAGGCCACGGAAGCCTTCTGCCCGCGCGCGCCGCGCACCTAACCGGTGACGGTCAGCCCGGTGTCGGTGCGGACCGCGTCGACCAGGTGCTCGCCGCGCCGTACGACGCCGCCGGGCCAGACGACCGACCGGGTCAGCTCGCCCTCGACGACGGCCCCGTCGCCGACGACGCTGGCACCGCCGGAGGCCAGCAGGTTGGCGTCGAGGTAGTCGCGGACGGTGCCGCAGTCCACGAACGGCCCGTGCCACTCGACCAGCTCGGGGTCCGCCTGCCGCCAGACGGCCTCGTACAGGCCGCTCGGCTCCGCGTTCAGGCCGCGGACCAGCCGCCACGGGTTGAGGGAGGCACCCGCGAACCGCCACGGCCCGAAGTCACCGCGCTCCTCGTCGCGGACGACGAGCAGCCGGACGCGTTCGCCGTCCCAGGTGTCGAAAAATTTCGACAGCCCACCGGGCCGCCACGCGTCGCCGTTGAGGACCAGCACGTCCCGGCCGTCGAGCCACGGCTTCAGCTGCCCGAGAGCGCCCGCGGTGCCGAGGCCGCCCGGGTGCGTCTCCACGGACAGGTGCGCGCGGTCGCCGACGTGCGCGGCGATCTGGTCCCCGAGGTGGTGCGCGTTGACGGCGGCGTACGGCGTCACGGCGAGCGCGGCGGCGAGGTTGGTGTCGAGCAACGGCACGTTGCCGACCGGGCAGAGGGGCTTGGGGCGCAGGTCGGTCAGCGGCCGGAGCCGCTTGCCGCGACCGGCGGCGAGGACGACCGCGGCGAGCACGCGGGAGACTCAAGCACATGCTGCTAGCGACGTGGAACGTCAACTCCCTCACCGCCCGGCTCCCGCGCGTCCTCGAGTTCCTCGGGACGCACGCGCCGGACGTGCTCTGCCTGCAGGAGACCAAGGTCGGGGAGGCGGCGTTCCCCACGGAGGCGCTGGCCGGGGCCGGGTACGCCGCGGCGCACCTGTCCGGCGGCCGCTGGGCCGGGGTGGCGGTGCTCTCGCCGATCGGGGCCGCGCCGTTCGACGTCGTCCGCGGCCTGCCCGGCGAGGCGCGGGCCGAGGAGGCGCGCTGGGTGGAGGCGACGGTCGGCGACCTGCGGGTGGCGAGCGTCTACGTCACCAACGGCCGGGCGCTGGACACGCCGACGTACGAGGAGAAGCTGACGTTCCTCGACTCGATGCGGGCGCGGCTGGCGACGCTGGCGAGCGGCGACCTGCCGGTGTTCGTGGCGGGCGACTTCAACATCGCGTACGAGGACCGCGACGTCTGGGACCCGGCGCTGTTCGTCGGCACCACGCATACCAGCCGGCCGGAGCGCGAACGCCTCGACGCGATCCTCGCGACCGGTCTGCTCGACGCGTTCCGGGTCGCGGAGCCGGACGCCACCGGCTTCACGTACTGGGACTACCGCGCGGGCATGTTCCACAAGAACATGGGCATGCGGATCGACCTGGCGCTGCTCTCGGCCAGGCTCGGGCCGCGGGTGGTCCGCTGCGGCATCGACCGCGACTTCCGCAAGGGGCTGAAGCCCTCCGACCACGCGCCGCTGCTGCTGGAGCTGGCGTAGGGGTCAGGCGGACGCGCTCGTGGCGCGGCCGCCGAGCAGCGCGGCCCGGCCCGCGTTCTCCGGGCGGGCGAGCAGGGCGACGGTCGCGGTGTGGGCGAGCTCCTCGATGACGTCGACGTTGGCGGCGGAGAGGGTGTTCACCCCGAGAGCGCGCAACGCGGCGCCGCCCGGCTCGATCGCGAGCACCAGCGTGCCGCGACGTTCGAGGGCGCGGCGTTCGGCGGTGACGTAACGGTGCCAGAGCAGCCGCGCGGTCAGGTCCAGCGTCGCGCGCAGCGCGGTGCGCTCCACCGACATCGGCGAGCTGATCACGACCAGGTCGAGTCCGTGCCCGGCGAGGACGTCGGCGTTGGTGGGGGAGTGGACGCCGCCGTCGACGTAGGCCGACCCGTCGACGGTGACCGGCCGGAAGTAGCCGGGGATGGCGCAGGACGCCGCGACGGCCGTGGCGACGTCGGTCACCGGCGCGCCCGGCGCGCCGAACACCACCCGCCGCCCGTCCCTGCGGCGGACCGCGCAGACCAGCAGCTCGCGCGCCGGCCAGGAGGTGCCCCAGCGGCGGCGCAACGGCGCGACGAACGTCTCGGTCGGCCGCGTCCCCGCCGGCACCAGCGCCGTCGCGACCACTCCGGCCCGCGCGGTCCACGGCCGCCGCGCGACAGCGAGCAACGGCCGCAGGTCCGGACGGCGGCCGAGAGCGGCGGCGAGCGCGCCGTCCGGCGGCGCGGGCGCGCCGGCTGCCGCCGCACCGCCGCCGAGGCGCAGCGTCGCGGCGACCAGCGACCCTGCCGACGTACCGACGAGGACCTCGGCGGTCGCCGGGTCGAAGCCGGTCGCCTCGGCCAGCGCCGACAGCACACCGCGGTGGAACGCCTCCCCGGTCACCCCGCCGGCACCGAGCACGAGACCGATCCGCGTCACGGCGTCACCCTGCCCCGCCGGGTCCGCGCCGACACACCGCTACCGCCCCGCGAACGTCCGCTGGTACGCCCGGGGCGACGTACCGCGCGACCGGGCGAACTGCTCGCGCAATGTCGCCGCGGACCCGAAGCCGGAGCGCCGCGCGACCTCCTCGACGCCGAGCCCGGCTTCGAGCAGCCGCTGCGCGAGGAGGGTGCGCTGGTGGAGCAGCCAGGCGTACGGCGTCGTCCCGGTCGCCGCGCGGAACCGCCGCGCGAACGTCCGCGGCGACATCAGCGCGTGCGCCGCGAGCGCCTCGACCGTCAGCGCGTCGGCGAGGTGGTCGAGCGCCCACGCGAGAACGTCGCCGAGGTCGTCGCGGCGCGGTGAGGGGACCGGCGCCTCGACGTACTGCGCCTGCCCGCCGTCGCGGTGCGGGGGGACGACCATCCGGCGAGCCACGGCGTTCGCGACGGCGGGGCCGTGCTCCTCGCGGACGAGGTGCAGGCAGAGGTCGATGCCGGCGGCGGTGCCCGCGCTGGTGAGGACCGGGCCGGCGTCGACGTAGAGCACGTTCTGGTCGACCTCGACCAGCGGGTACCGCTCGGCGAGCGCGGCGGCGTACCGCCAGTGCGTCGTCGCCCGCCGCCCGTCGAGGAGCCCGGCCGCGGCGAGGACGAACGCGCCGGAGCAGACGCTCATGACCCGCCCGCCGCGCGCGACCACGGCGCGGAGCGCGTCGAGAAGCGCGGCAGGCGGTGGCTCGTCGAGCGAGCGCCAGTGCGGCACCGCGACCAGGTCGGCCCGGGCGAGCCGGTCGAGGCCGTAGGACGGCGTGATCCCGAACGCCCCGCCGGTGCGTAGCGGGCCCGGCTCGGCCGCGCAGACCGCGAAGTCGTAGGGCGGCAGCCCGGTGTCCGAGCGGTCGACGCCGAAGACCTCGCAGACCACCCCGAGCTCGAACACGCTGACGCCGTCGCAGACGGCCACGGCCACGTTCCGGAGCATGGAACGGAGTATGGCAGGAAACCCGTGGTCAGAGGCAAGCCTGCCACTGGCGGACCCCGACGCGGAAGCGCAGCATCGACGTATGGGAACCGTCGTGCTGTTGATGGTGTGGCTCGTCGCGCTGGCACTGCTCGCCCCCCGGTACGGGGCGGACAGCAGGGACCGCTGCCGGTCGAGCTGGTGACCCCGGAGGAACGCGCGGCGCTGGTCGCGCGGTACCGCGCGGGGTACGCGGCGTTCGCGGCGGCCGTCGCCGACGCGGGGCACGCGGGCCTGGACCGCGCCGCCGAGGGCGGCTGGACGGGCCGCCAGGTCGTGCACCACCTGGCGGACAGCGAGCTGACGTCTGCGGTCCGGCTGCGCCGGCTGCTCGCCGAGGACGCGCCGGAGATCGTGGGGTACGACGAGGCGCGGTTCGCCGACGTGCTCCACTACGACCGCCCGGTCGCCGCCGCGCTGCGGGCCGTCGAGGCCGCCCGCGAGACCAGCGCCGAGCTGCTCGACCGGCTCACGGAGGAGGACTGGCGGCGCACCGGCACGCACACGGAGTCCGGCGCGTACGGCGTCGAGGTCTGGCTACGGACCTACGCCGACCATCCGTACGACCACACGCGCCAGCTCCGCCGCGCGGCGGGCGTCGAGGCTACTGCGGGCTGAAGCCGCGGAACGGTCGCGGCGGCGCCGTCAGCGCGGCCCGCGGGCAGCTCGCGAGCGTCAGCCCGCCGAAGCCGAGCGCTTCGTCGCAGAGCGACTCGACCGTCCAGCCGGTCGTCGTGCCGAGCCGGGTGATCGTCGCGCGGTAGATCGTGATGTCGTAGCGCGTAGGGGTGCCGTAGGCCACCTGCATCGTCCCGATCAGCCGGGTCTCGACAGGGGCCGGGTCGTCGGGGTCGCGGGGGCGGTCGAACCGGTGCCAGGTCGTGGGGGTGGCGTCCCAGGTGCCGCCGGCGTCGATGTTGCGGACCGCCAGCTCGACCAGGACGAGGCGCGCGGCGTCCTCGGGCACGACGGCGGCCGGACGGATGACCTCCTCGACGACACCGTCGTCGTACAGGTCCGTCATCAGCCGTTCGAACTCGTTCACCGCGGGCTCCCCGCGCCGGACCGCCCGGCGTCACGTATTCCATCGGCCGCGCCGCTGCCGTACTTCAGCGTCGCGGCCCTCCGGCGCCGCGGCAGGACAGCGGCGCACCGGCGTCGAACGGTGTTCGGTACGTCTCCCGGAAGGCTCAGCCATGCGCCCCAGCACGGTCCGTTACTCGGTCGCCGCAGCCGTCGCCGCGGCGGTGCTCGGGGCCGTGCCCGCGCTCGCGTGCAACGTCCGGTCCGTGCCGGCGGCTCCGCCGCCGCCGCCCTGCACCGGACGTCCCGCCAACGTCCAGCGCCTCACGCTGACCGTCGCGGGGCAGCGCGCCTGGGGCCTGTTCGCGTTGCCGTCCACCCCGCCGAAGGGCATCGTCGTCTTCGGCCACGGCTACGGCCACACCGCCGAGTCGTGGCGCAAGCACATCACCGACACCGCCAGGCGCAACGGCGTGATCGCCGTCGCGATGGACTACCGCGGCCAGGTCGACACGCCGGGCACGCCGTTGCCGTCCTCGCGCGGCTGGCAGGTCCGCGAGGGCGCCGCCGACTCGATCGCCGCCGCGCAGTACTTCAACCGGCGCTGCCCGCGCGCGCAGACGATCGTCATGTACGGCGTCAGCATGGGCGGCAACACCGCGGGCCTCGCCGTCGCCGCCAAGGCCAAGCGCGCGGGCGGGCAGCCGCTGTTCGACTACTGGTTCGACATCGAGGGCGCGACGACGGTCGCCGAGACCTACGTCGAGGCGCGGGCGCTCGCGGGCAGCGGCAACGCGTTCGCCAAGAACGCCGTCGAGGACATCGAGCGCGAGGTCGGCGGCCCGATCGAGGCGAAGCCGCAGGAGTACGTCGACCTCTCGGTCGTCTCCCACGGCGACGACATCAAGGCGTCTGGCGTCAAGGGCGTCGTGATGGTGCAGGGCGTCGACGACGGTCTGGTCGGCTACAACCAGTCGCCCGAGCTGTACGCGCGCCTGCGCTCGCTCGGCATCCCCGTCGACTTCTGGACCGCGGTGACCCGCGGCTCCGCGTCCGAGCCCGGCACCACGCTCGACGGGTACGTCACGTCGCAGATCCCCGGCTTCGAGTCGCCGTTCGCGGGCCACGCGTCGGAGGCGTCGGACACCCACATCGTCGGCAACGCTGGCTTCGAGCGCCTCGCGGCGCTGTTCTCCGGGACCGCGCCCGCGTGCCGTACCGGCCTGCTCGACGGCACCCTCGGCTTCACCGAGAAGACCCCGCTCACCTCGCCCGCGACCTGCTAGCAGCGATCGGCGAGACGGTCCCGCTCCGCCCCCGCCCGACTCGAACGCGTTACGTCGCGGCGGCCCGCCGCAGCAGGTCGTCCAGCGCTGTGGTGTCGTCGCGGTCGAGCACCGGCCGCCCGCCCGGCTTCGGCCCCTCCCAGTGCTGCTCGATGCCCGGGTTCACGGCGTCGTAGCCGTCGGGGGCGAACACGTGCGGGCTGCCCTTCGCCGCGCCGTCGGCCCCGGCCTGCCAGTCCTCGATCACCGCGCGCCGCGCCGTTCCGTCGTCCAGTGCCGCCGCCAGGGCGGCCACGTCGAGGCCCGCTGACGCCGCGGCGTTCAGCACCTCGTGGCGCAACGTGATGCACCGCGCATCGCGGAAGAATGCCTGCCGCAGCGCGAGGTCGAGGCGTTCGCTCGCGTCAAGGCCCTGCGCCTTCGCGGCGGCGACGGCCTCCAGCGCGAGCAGCGTCGACACCGGGTACGCGGACGGCGCGCGCCACCACGGCCGCCAGCCCGCCTCCGGGGCGAGCGGCGCGATCGCCTCGATCTCCGCGTCGAGCAGCGCGCGGGAGTGCGGCCGCTCGTTGACCAGCTCCAGCGGGAACGCCCGGTGCTCGATCGGCACGTCGAGGCCGAGCGCGGCACGGCGGGCGTGCAGCCGCCAGACCGTCAACGTCGCCCACGGGCACGCGATGTCGCTCCAGACCGTGATCGCCATGACGGCGGTCTGCCCGCCGCTACGGCCGGTACGCCCCGCGGGCGCGCATCTCCTTGTGGACCTTCTTCCACTTGTCGCGGTCGGCGAGCCGGAGCCGGACGTCGGCCTTCGCGGCGACGTGCCGCAGCTCGCGTTGCAGCTTGCGGTAGGACTCCCACCGGCGGGGTTCCAGCGTCCCGTCCGCCAGCGCTTCCTGTACGGCGCACCCCGGCTCGGTCTCGTGCGCGCAGTCGCCGAACCGGCAGCCGCCGAACAACGCCTCCACCTCGGCGAACGCCCGCTCCAGGCCCTCGTCGGCGTCCCAGAGCTGCAGCCCGCGCAGCCCCGGCGTGTCGATGAGGACGGCGCCGCCCGGCAACGGCAGCAGCTCGCGGTGCGTCGTCGTGTGCCGCCCCTTGCCGTCGTCGCGGATGCCGGTCGTCAGCAGGTGGTCGGCGCCGAGCAGGCGGTTGGCGAGGGTCGACTTCCCGACGCCGGAGACGCCGAGCAGCACGCAGGTCTCGCCGGGGGTCAGGTGCGCGCGGACGCCGTCCAGCCCGTCGCCGGTGAGGGCGGACACGGCGTGCACCGGCGCGCCCGGCGCGGCGGCCGTCACCGCCGCCACCACCGAGGGCAGCGCGTCGCAGAGGTCGGCCTTGGTCAGCAGGACGACGGGCCGGCCGCCCGACTCCCAGGCGAGGGCGAGGAAGCGTTCGAGGCGGCGGAGGTTCGGCGTCGTGGACAGCGCGACGGTGACGAAGACGACGTCGACGTTCGCGGCGAGCACCTGGGCCGTGGCGGCGTTCGAGGAGCCGTGGCGAATGAACGCCGAACGCCGCGGCAGGACGGCCTCGACGACGCCGACGCCGCCCGTGGAACGGAGCGCGACCCAGTCGCCGACGGTCGGCAGCGCGGCCTGGTCGAACGCGGCGTTGCGGAGCGCGCCGCTGATCTCGGCGCGGACCGGGCCGGCGGCGGTGAGCACGAGGTGGGAGCCGCGGTCCGGGCGGGCGACGCGACCCGGCACGCAGGTCTCGGCGAACGGGCGGAACTCGGCGTCCCTGCCGGTGTCCCAGCCGAGATCGGACAAAGCAGTGAGCTGCGGTGCGGTCAACGGAGGAGCCTCTCGGGAGAGGGCGCCGCCGGCTACGCGCGAGCGGCCGCCCGGGGGAGGGACGTGGTCTGGACATGCGCAACCGCCACCATCGGTCCCCACCTCCTCGCGCTCGTCGCGGGCGCCCTCGCGTCCCGCGCTGTCGCCGCACGGTAGACGGAGCCTGGGGCGCGCGCACGCTGTTTTCTCCGGCGCGCACGCGGTCTTGTCCCAAATGTCCGGCCCTGGAATTGACGACCGCGCAAATCCTCGCTTTCCTCGATGGGGATGGTCCACAACGGGGAGCTGGGGGAACGGCGCCGCGGTTCGAGGTTGCGCGCCACGATCGTCGCGGTCGTCCTCGTCCCGACCCTCGGCATGCTCGGCGGTGCCCTCGCGCTGCTCGCGGTCGGGCGGGCGTCGACCTCGGCCGAACGTTCCGTCGCGCACCACACCAACGTGCAGGCCAGCCTCCAACGCGTTCTCGGGCTGCTCGTCGACGCGGAGACCGGCGTGCGCGGGTACGCCGCGACCGGCGACCGGCGGTTCCTCCCGCAGTCCGACAGGGCGCGGGCGGCGCTGCCCGCGGCGCTGGAGACGTTCCGGCGCGCGGCGACCGGGCACGCGGACGACCCGCCGCCCGGCGAGGTCGCCGCGCTGATCGGGCTGGCCCGCCGCGAGCTGGCCGAGCTGGCGCTCGTCCAGCGGACCGGGCCCGCCGCGCCGAGGGCCGAGCGGGTCCAGGCGGCGATGCGCGGCAAGGCGACGATGGACTCGGTACGGGACCTGGTCGCCGGCATCGCGGCGCGGGACCAGCAGGGCATCGCGCGGCACCGGGCCGACCAGCGGCGCCTCGACAGGACCGCCGTGATCCTCACGATCGCCGTGGCGGCACTCGCGCTGGCCGGGGGCGTCGGCGTCGCGACGTTCGTCACGAGGCGGGTCGTGCGCCGCCTCGCGCGGGTCAGGGAGAACGCGTACCGCCTCGCCCGCGACGAGCCGCCGCTGCCCGCGCCGGGCGGGCCTGACGACGAGATCTCGGCGCTGGACCGGTCGCTCGTCGAGGCGGGGACGCTGATCGCCCGGCAGCGAGCCAAGCTCGACCTGTCGCTCGGCCTCGGCGGCATCAGCCTCTGGGAGCTCGGCGACGACGGGCGGATGCTCGACGTCCGGCCGCCCCAGGCGGTCACCGGCGGGGACCTCGACGCCGCGCTGGGGTACCTGCACGCCGACGACAGAGAGGGGATCATCGCGACGCTGGCGTCGGTGTTCGCGACCGGCGAGCCGGCCGACTTCGAGGCGCGGCTCGCGGCCGACCACGACCAGTGGCTGCACACCCGCATCACCCGGGTCGCCCGCCCCGACGGCGGGTACGCGGCGGTCGGCGTGTCGATGGACGTCACCGCGCGCAAGCAGGCCGCCGCCGCGAGCCGCGAGAACGAGCGGTACGCCGCGGCCGAGGCCGTCGCGCGGGTCGAGGCAAGAGGCAGGCACAACGCGCTGCTCATCAGCTCCGCGGGCGAGGGCATCTTCGCCGTCGGCGCCGACGGGCACCTCACGTCGGCCAACCCGGCGGCCGCCCGGATGCTCGGCTACGAGGTCAGCGACCTGATCGGCTGCGACGTCCACGAGCTGCTGCACCACTCCTACGGCAACGGCACGCCGTACCCGCCGCACCTGTGCCCGATCCTCGCGACGCTGCGGACCGGCGACGGGCGCCGGGTCGAGGGCGAGGTGTTCTGGCGCCGTGACGGGACCCGGCTGCCGATCGAGTACTCGGCGTTCCCCCTGACCGACGACGGCCGGACGCGGGGCGTGGTGGTGACGTTCGTCGACGCGTCGAAGCGGACGGCGTTGCGCACCGAGCTCGACGCGGAGGCCGAACGCCTCCGCCAGGCGATCCGCGACGGCGAGCTGGTGCTGCACTACCAGCCGAAGATCGACCTGACGACGGGCGGGTGCGAGGCCGTCGAGGCGCTGGTGCGCTGGCAGCGCGGCCCCCGCCTGGTCCCGCCCGACGACTTCATCCCGCTCGCGGAGGCGACCGGCGTCGTGCACGAGCTGAGCGAGTGGGTCATGACCGAGGCGGTCCGCCAGGCGGCCGCGTGGCGGGCGTCCGACGCGGCGCTGCGCGTCGCCGTCAACCTGTCACCGCTCTCGCTGCGCGACGACCGGATGGTCGAGCACCTCGCGGCGACGGCCGCGCAGGCCGGCGTTCCGCCGTCGTTGATCGAGGTCGAGATCACCGAGAGCGCGCTCGCCGAGGACACCGACGTCCTGCTGTCGAACCTCGCGCGGTTCCGCGCGATGGGAGTGCGGACGGCGATCGACGACTTCGGCACCGGCTTCGCGTCGCTGGCGTACCTCAAGCACCTGCCGGTCACGTCGATCAAGATCGACAAGTCGTTCGTCATGAACATGCCGAAGGACCGGCGCGACCAGGCGATCGTTGCCGCCGTCGTCTACATGGCGCACAGCCTCGGCCTGAAGGTCGTTGCCGAGGGCGTGGAGGAGGACGTCGTGGTCCGGCTGCTCGGCCACGCGGACTGCGACCTCGGGCAGGGGTACCTCTGGAGCCGCCCGTTGCCCAGCGCCGACCTCGAACGCTGGCTGCTCGCCCGGTCCTAGTCCCCGGGGCTCCGTCCGGTAGCGCCGGCTCCGGTGGTGTCCTGGTCGTCGTCCGGCGGCTCCCACTCGGCCAGGTCGCGGGCGATCTCCGCCTCGACCTCCTCGGGCGCCAGGCCCTCCCAGCGCGCCTGCCAGCGGTGCGGCCCGTCGTGCCCGGCCGCGCGCTGGCAACGATGCCCTGTGTCGGTCTCGGTCGCCGAGAACACGCCGGGCACCCGGACCGGCTCGTCGCACCGCGTCATCGCACCGCCTCCGTCGGGACGACCCCGCGCGGCGGCACCCAGCCGCCGAACGCCTCCTCCAGGTGCCGTGCCACGGCGATCGTCAGGTGGTCGTTACCCGGTGCGGCCGCGACCTGCACCCCAAGCGGCAGCCCGGCCGCGTCGAGCCCGAGGGGCACCTGCGTCGCGGGCAGCTCGGCGACGTTGAGGATCGCGGTGTAGGCGAACGCGAACGGCGTCCGCAGCGGGTGGTTGTGCCGCGGCGCGACCGTCGGGAACGACGGGTAGAACAGCACGCCGTCGCCCACCAGCGCGGTCAGCTCCTCGCGCAGCGCCTCGCCCATCGCGACGAAGCGCCGGCCGCGGCCCGGCAGCAGGTCCGGCCAGCGTTCGACGACGGCGAGGCCCAGCGCTGGCAACGTGTGCGGCGACCGGCCGCGCAGGAACCGCCCGACCTCGCGCGCCGTCGAGAAGTCGCCCCCGCCGGCGAGCAGGGTCCGGAACGGCACCTCCCGCGACGCAGACAGCATCGCCCCCCAGATGTCGAACGACCGCTTCAGCGCCGGCACCGACGCGGGCCGCACCCGCGCACCCAGCGCCCGCAGCGACGCGACCGCGCGGCGCTGCGCCGCGACCAGGTCGGGGGAGACCGTCCGGGCGCCGTTGCCCTCGACTGTGACGACGTCGAGTGCGGAGAGGTCCACGGCGTCCGCGTCGCCGATCTCCGCGTCAGGACCGGCCAGGATGCGCAGCAGCGGCAGCAGGTCCTCCGCGTGCCGCGTCAACGGCCCGGTGCACTGGTAGCGCAGCATCTGCGGATCGTTGTCGACGGGGAACTGGCCGTCGTTCGGCACCAGCCCCGCCGACGGCTTGTGGCCGAACACGCCGTTGAAGAACGCCGGCATCCGGATCGACCCGCCGATGTCGCTGCCGACCCCGAACGGCGCGAACCCCGCCCCGACCGCCGCGCCCTCGCCGCCGCTGCTGCCGCCGACGATGCGGGTGACGTCGTACGGGTTGTTGGTGCGGCCGTACACGCGGTTGTCGGACTCGAACCACATGGCCAGCTCGGAGACGTTCGTCACGCCCAGCGGGATCGCGCCCGCCGCCCGGATCCGCGCGACCGTGACCGCGTCCGTGACCGCGGGGTGACCGACCCGTGACACCAGCCCCGCGGTGTTCGGCATCCCGGTGAGCGCGAACGTCTCCTTCACCGTGCACGGCACGCCGAGCAACGGCGGCAGGTCGCCGCCCGCGCCCACCAGCGCGTCCGCGGCGTCCGCCTCGGCCCTGGCCTCCTCGAACCGTTCGGCCACCACGGCGTTCAGCCGTGGATTGGCCCTAACGATCTGGGCGATGTGGGTTTCGACCACCTCGCGCGCGGACACGTCCCTGGCGCGGACGCGCCCAGCCAGTGCCCGTGCGGACAGCGTGAGCATGCGATCATTCTGCCGCCGCGCGGCGTGTCGAGGTTTCAAGAGGCGCCGTTCGGCGGAATAGGGAACACTCTGGCCGCCCGACACGTTACGAGGGCGCTCGAGGGACCACCACGCGAGACCGATAAGGACACCATGACGCAGTCGCAGGACTACGACACCCGCAAGTCGAGCTCGCTCGAGGCTGAGGACAGCCTCGAGGAGATCATCACCCGCAAGCCGGAGCAGCCGGTCGGCGTCGCGGAGGATGAGAACGAGCTCGCGTTCGAGATGGAGCTGGCCGGGGCCGAGGAGATCAACGACGAGCTCGCGATCCGCCCGGTGCCGAAGCAGGCGAACGAGTTCACCTGCCGTTCGTGCTTCCTGGTGAAGCACCAGAGCCAGCTCGCCGACGCGAAGAAGACGATCTGCCGCGACTGCGCGTAGACGTCCTCTCACCGAGCGTCCGCCCCGCCCTGTTCCAGGGCGCGGCCGGGCGCTCGTTCCATGCCCGCCGCGTACCGTCCTGAATCGGTGACCAAGAAGCAAACCATCCCAATGGGCCATGTTCTGAGCGGCGGCTGAGCCTCAGCATTCCGACATGCACTCCTGTCGCCGGATCCCCGCGCCGGACGCGGAGGGGATGCGCGAGCTGCGCGCGTTCCTCGCGTACCGCGTGGCTCCGGCTGCCGGGCTCGCGGAGACGATGCCGGCGCCGCGGGCGGCGCCGGTGCAGGCCGCGGCCGAGGCGGAGTACTCCGCGAGCGCGGACCTGCTGGACCTGGTCGCGCGGGCGCAGGCCGGTGAGGCGGAGGCGTTCGGGGCGCTGTACGACCGCTACGTCGACGTGGTCTACCGGTACATCTACTACCGGGTGAGCAACCAGGCGACGACCGAGGACATGGTGTCGGAGACGTTCCTGCGGGCGCTGCGGCGGATCACGTCGTTCACCTGGCAGGGCCGCGACTTCGGCGCCTGGCTGGTCACCATCGCGCGCAACCTGATCGCCGACCACTACAAGTCCTCGCGGTACAAGCTCGAGGTCGCCACCGCCGAGATGCTCGACGCGGACCGGGCGACCGACGGGCCCGAGGACGCGGTCCTCGACAGCATGACCAACGTCACCCTGCTCGAAGCCGTGAAGATGCTCGGCGCCGAGCAGCAGGAGTGCGTCGTGCTGCGGTTCCTCCAGGGGTTCTCGGTCAGCGAGACGGCGCTCGCGATGAACAAGACCGACGGCGCGGTCAAGGCGCTCCAGTACCGCGCCGTCCAGGCGCTCAAGCGCCTCCTCCCCCCGGAGCTGGTCCTGTGACCCGGGCCTTCTGGTCAGGAATGACCATCTTCGCGAACCACCCGCAACCGGCCATCACCCCGTACCCGGAGGAATCGTTGCGCTTCGTGGAGGCCCGCTCATGACCACGAACCGAACGAACCGCGCCGAGGACTTCGAGCGCGCGCTGTCCGCCGACGCGGGCGCCAAGGTCGACCCCACCATGGCCGCGCTGCTCGCCGTCGCCGGCGCGCTCACCGCGCTGCCGCAGCGGCCGGCGCCGGCGTTCCGCGAGGCGCTGCGTACCACGCTGATGGCCGAGGCCTCCTCGCTCGCCGCGTCCGTGCCCGCCGTCCCGGCGCCGCGGCTGCCGGCGGCGCGTTCGGTCCCGAAGATGTTGCAGCACCCCGCGATGCAGGTCGCGACCGGCGGTCTGGCCGCCGCGATCGCGGTGACGGGCCTCGGCGTCGGCGCCTCGCGGTCGCTGCCCGGCGACGCGCTGTACGGCCTCAAGCGGGCCGTGGAGGGATTCCAGGTCGGCACCTCCGGCGGTGCCGTCGGCGAGGCGAGCTCGCTCGTGGAGCACGCCAGGACCCGGCTCGACGAGGTGCGCGCGCTGATCGCGCGCGGCGACCTCACCGGCGACGCGCTCGCCCGGGTCGAGGCGGCGCTGCGCGCGCTGGAGTCCGAGCTGCGCTCCGCCGTCGACCGGCTGGTCGCGGCCGCGCGCAACGGCTCGCGGCTCGCGTACGACCGCCTCTCCGCCGCGGTCGACGACCTCACCCGCCAGCTCATGGGGCTGCTCGGCAGCCTGCCCGACTCGGCGCGGGCACTCGCCGGCCAGTCCCTCGGGACGTTGAACGCCGCCGCGGCCCAGCTCGCCGCGCTGCCGCGTCCGAGCGGTCCGCCGGTGACGCCGGCGACGGGGACGCCGACGCCGTCCGACACCGGCCTCCACACCGGGCCGCCGCCCACGCTGCCGCCGTCCACGACGCCCCCCGCCACGCCGCCGGTCACGACCCCGCCGGTGACGACCCCGCCGCCCGTGACGCCGCCCGTCAGCGTTCCGGTGACGACCCCGCCACCGCCCACCCTGCCGATCACGCTGCCGCCGCTCCTGCCGTAGGGGCAGGACCGGCGCCGGCCGGGCCTAGCCGGCCGGCGGTACGGCGTCCGGCTCGCGGGCGCCCGCGAGCGCGAGCGAGGCGCGTTCCTGCAGCTCGGCCCAGACGGCGTCGGCCTGGTCCACGCAGACGACGACGAGGTCGCCCGGGTTCGCCTTCTCCAGCGCGCGCCGCGCGGCCGCCATCTCGTCCAGCACGATCTCCAGGTCGCGGCAGCGCGCGCCCTCGGCCATCCGCGCGCGGACGCCGTCCGCGACCAGCTCGGCGGTCACGCCGCGCGCGCGGCGGCGCAGGTTGCGGTCCTCGCGGACGATGAGCGAGTCGAAGTGCGGCGCGGCGACCTCGCCGAGCTCGCGCATGTCGTCGTCGCGGCGGTCGCCGGCGGTCGCGATGACGCCGATCCGCCGTGTCTTCTCGATCGAGCCGCCCGGCCCCGGCTCCGCCATCTTCTCCACGAAGTCGCCGAGCATCCGCATGCCCGGCGCGTTGTGGCAGTAGTCGACGACCACGCGGACCCCGCCGATCTCGGTGACGTTCAGCCGCCCGGGAGCCAGGTAGTACGACGTGGTGAACGTCCGCAGCCCCTGCCGGATGTCGTGCAGGTGCGCGCCCGCGGCGAACGCGGCGCCGGCCGCGGCCATGGCGTTCTGGACGTTCATCATCGCCTTGCCGTCGAACGTCGCGGGCAGCAGGTGGGTCCACGCGAGCTGCATGGAACGCCGCCCGTGCCGGATGACGATCATGTCGCCGAGGGCGGAGCGTTCGAGGACGACGGCCCGGCCGCCGCGGCGGCAGTGCCGGTCGACCAGCTCGTGGTCGGCCTCCATGGAGAACCACACGACCTCGCCGGAACAGGCGCGGCGCATCCCGGCGACGAGCGGGTCGTCGGCGTTGAGGACCGCGAACCCGTCCCGCGGCACGGCCTCCACGACGACCTGCTTGACCGCCGCCAGCTCCTCCAGCGTGTCGACGCCGCCGATGCCGAGGTGGTCGGGGGCGACGTTGAGGACGACGCCGACGTCGTTGCGCTGGTAGCCGAGCCCCTCGCGCAAGATGCCGCCGCGCGCGACCTCGAACACCGCGAAGTCGACGCGGGGGTTCTGCAGCACCATCCGGGCGGACTTCGGCCCTGACGCGTCCGCGCGGATGACGAGGCGCTCGTCGATGACGATGCCGTCGGTCGACGTCATGCCGACCTTGCGGCCCATCCCCTTGAAGATGTGCGCGATCATCCGCGACGTCGTCGTCTTCCCGTTGGTGCCGGTCACGGCGACGATCGGGATGCGGCTCGGCGCGCCGGGCGGGAAGAGCAGGTCGACCACCGGCTTCGCGACGTACTGCGGCTCGCCGATCGTCGGGTGCGTGTGCATCCGGAAGCCCGGTGCGGCGTTGACCTCGACTATCGCGCCGCCGGTCTCCCGGACCGGCTCCGCGATGTCCGGCGCGACGAAGTCGATGCCCGCGACGTCGAGGCCGACGACCCGCGCGGCCTCCTCGGCGATCTCGACGTTGTCCGGGTGCGCCTCCAGCGTGCGGTCGACGGAGACGCCGCCGGTACTCATATTGCCGGTCAGGGTCAGCTTGACGACCTCGCCTTTCGGCGGCACGTCGTCCATCGAGAACCCTTGTGCCGCAACGAGTGCCACGGCCGCGTCGTCGACCTTGATCCGGGTGAGGACCTTCTCGTGCCCGACGCCGCGGCGCGGGTCGGCGTTGGTCTCGGCGAGCAGCTCCGCAACGCTCTGCGTACCGTCGCCGACGACGTGAGCCGGAACGCGTTCGGCGAGCGCGGCCATGTGGCCGCCCACGACGAGCACGCGGTAGTCGCTGCCGGTGACGTACGTCTCCACGACCACCCAGCCGCGCCGGGACGCGGCCTGCGCGAGCGGGAACGCCTCGCGCAGCGCGGCCTCGTCTCGCAGGTCGAGCTGGACGCCGCGGCCGTGGTTGCCGTCCAACGGCTTCACGACGACGGGGTAGCCCACCCGCTGCGCGACGGCGACCGCGCGTTCGACGTCGCGGACGGCCTCCGACTTGGGAACGGGGAGCCCGGCGTTGGCGAGCAGCCGCAGCGTCAGCTCCTTGTCGCCCGCGATGTCGGTCGCGAGCGCGCTCGTCTTCGACGTCATCGTCGCGCGGATGCGCTGCTGGTGGACGCCCTGGCCGAGCTGCACGAGCGAGTGCTCGTTCAGCCGGATCCAGGGGATGTCGCGCAACGCCGCCTCGTCGAGGATCCCCTGCGTCGACGGGCCGAACGCCGTCCGCTCGGCCATCAGCAGGAACGCCTCGACCTCCGCCGTGAAGTCGAACTCCGGGTCGTGGCGCACCAGGTCGTTGACCAGCCGGACGGCGAGGCGGCCGGCGGCGAGGCCGACGTTCTCGTCGGCGTAGCCGTAGACGACGTGGTACCGGCCGGGCGTCTTGGCGCCGCGGGTCTTGCCGCGCCGCACCTCGTCGCCGCTCTCGCGCTGCAGCTGCAGCGCAACATGCTCCACGACGTGGCCGAGCCGGGTGCCCTCGCGGAGGCGTTCGAGGAAGCCGCCCTTGTGCCCGCGCGAGCAGGCGTGGTCGGCGATGCCGGGGAGGCGTTCGAGCAGCGCGTCGGTGAAGCCGGGCAACCGGTCGGTCGGCCACTCCTCCAGCGGGCCGAGGTCGACCAGCAGGTTGATCGCCTGGTCGTAGGACCAGAGGTTCGGGCCGCGGTAGACGCGCGTCTCGACCAGCCGGAGGTCGGGTCCCGGTCCGGTCACGGCGTTCCCTCGGTCCTGCTCTTGCGGCGGCGGGCGCTGCGCGCGACGACGTAGGTGTCCGCGCCCTCGGCGGCGATGCGGCGGGCGAGGATGCCGTTGAGCCGCTTGCCGGTCGCCACCTGCGGCAGGTCGTCGTGGCGTTCCTCGGGAACGAGGCGCCGGGTCGCGAGGTCGAAGCGCGCGCCGCTCGGCAGCGAGTGCAGCGAGACGCCCGAGACCATCAGCGGGCGGTGCGACTTCGCGTCGTACGCCGTCGTCTCGGCCCTGAGGCCGTCGAAGATGGTGACCGCGCCGCGCCCGACCACCTCGACGTAACGCCCCTCGGTCACGACGGTCGCGGTGTCCTCGTCGATGCCGAGGCCGAGCAGCGCGGGGGAGTGCGCGACGAGCGCGAGCAGCCGGCCGTAGCGGTGCCGCTGGTCGAAGTGCTGGTCCACGACGACGCCGTCGATGAGGCCCAGCCCGGCGGCGAGCTGGACCATCCGCTCCTTCGGGGTGTTGCCGGAGGTGCCGTGCGCGACCATGTGCGTGCTGACGACGCTGGCGCCCGCGGACGTGCCGCCGACGACGGCGCCCGCGTCGTACGCCCGCGCGACCGCCTGGCCGAGCCGCGTGCCGGCGACGACGGAGGAGAGCTTGGACTGGTTGCCGCCGGTCATGAACACGCCGGTCACGTCCTCGAGCAGCGCCGCCGTCATCGGGTCGTCGGCCTCCGCGCGCGTCTCGGGCCGCAGGCCGCGGACCTCGGGCACGCCGAGCTTGTGAAACAGCGACCGGTAGACGTCGGTCACCGTGTCGCCGAGCGACGAGGCCGTCGAGATGACGGCGATGATCGCGGCCGGGCCGCCCGCGAGCCGCACGAACCGGTTCAGCACGACGCGCTGGTTGAGCTTGTCCTCGGCGCCGCCGATCATCATCAGCACGCCGCGGGGGGCGTCGACGTCCGGCGGCTGCATCGTCCGAGCGTAGCGGCGCCGCGCCCGACTCGTTCTGTGCAGCCCAGGCGCCCCCCTCGAGCGTGGTGATCTTCACGGTTGGCGTCCGGCCCGGGTGAGCAGGAGTGGGCCGTTGTAGTCAGATCCGGCCGTTACCGCCCCAGCCGCGCCGCCCGGTCCTACCCTGCGCGCGTACGCGGACTCTCCGCGCCTCGCCCTGAGGGGGCAACGATGACCGGTCACGCCCTTCCCCCGATCCTGCGCCGTACCAAGACCTGGCTGATCGCGGGGGTGATGGCGACCGCGGTCGCGGTGCCCAGCGGGGCGGGCGCGGCGGAGCCCCCGGTCCGGGCCTGCGTGCAGCCGAACGGCGCCCTCCGCCTGATCTCCTCGACCGCCGCGTGCAAGGCCGGCGAGACCCTCGTCGTCTGGAGCAGGTCAGGCCCGGCGGGACCCGCGGGTCCGAAGGGCGCCACCGGGGTGACCGGTCCTGCCGGACCGGCCGGACCCACCGGGCAGAACGGCCAGAACGGCCAGAACGGCAAGGAGGGCGCGCCGGGTACGTCCGGCGGGACCGGGCTCATCGGCCCGCAGGGCCCGGCCGGTCCGGCCGGGACGGCGGCGGAGAAGTCGCCGCTCGGGCAGAGCGCGTTCATGCGCTGCACCAGCATCGACGGCGGCGCCACCGGCAACACCATCGAGGTCTACTCGTACAGCTGGGGCGTCTCGTCGCCGCGCGACGCCGCGTCCGGCCAGGCGAGCGGCAAGCGGCAGCACAAGCCGTTCACGATCACCAAGGAGCTCGACAAGGCCACGCCGCTGCTGTTCAACCGGCTGTTCAACAACACCACGATCCCGTTCTGCGTCATCACGTTCGTGCACAAGACGACCGACGGCAGCGAGCCGTACATGACGATCACGATGACCAACGCCCAGGTGGCCGGCGTCGAGTCGAAGAAGGGTGACACCCGCAGCCCCGAGGTGCGGCAGCTGAACGAGTACGAGGAGGTGTCGTTCACCTACCAGAAGATCACCTGGGAGTCGCTCGCGCCGGGCGGCATCAGCGCGGAGGACGACTGGGAGGCGCCGGTCGCGTAGCCGGCATCCACTCCTCGAACCACCCGACGATGCGGGTGACCCAGTCGAGGAACGCCGGGTAGCGACGCACGCCGTGCCCCTCGCCGGGGTAGATCGCGCAGGCGCTCGGGACGCCGTTCTCGAGCAGCGCCTGGTGGAACTCCAGCGCCTGCCCCGGCGGGGTGCAGCGGTCGACGTCGCCGGCGGTGAGCAGGGTCGGCGTGGTGACCTTGCTCGCGTGCAGCAGCGGGCTGCGTTCGTCGCGGACCGCGTCGTCCATGGCGCCGACGAAGATCGCGTCGAACTCCGCGATGTTGCTGGTGTAGTGCTGGCTGCGCCAGTCGGTGACGGGTGACAGGGAGGTGGCCGCGGCGAAGCGGCCGGGGGCCTGGGTGACCAGCCAGGTCGTCATGAACCCGCCGTGGCTGCCGCCCATCACGCCGATCCGCGCGGGGTCCGCGATCCCGCGCTCCACCAGCATGTCGAGCCCGGCGAGGTGGTCGGTCGTCTCGCCGCCGCCCATGTCGCCGAACACCAGCTCGGCGTACGCCTGCCCCCGGCCGCTGCTGCCGCGGACGTTCGGTACGAGGACCGCGTAGCCGCGCGCGAGCAGCGGGCTGATGTACTTGTGCCGGCCCGGGCTGCGCGAGTGCTCGCGGCTGACCGGCCCGCCGTGGACGTGCAGGACGGTGGCGTACGGCGCGGTGCCGGTCGCCGGCCGGTACAGCAGCCCCTCGACCTCCAGCCCGTCGGGGGCGGTCCAGCGGACGCGTTCCTCGGTGCCTGGCGCGTCGGCGTCGCGACCGGGCGCGAAGACGTGGACGGTCCGGTCGACGCCCTTGCCGGCGACGGCGAGCTGCGCCGGGCGGTCCCACGCGGACAGGTCGAGCAGCGTCGTGCCGTCGGGCAGCAGCGCGGGCTGCGCACCGAAGTTCGGAGCCGCCGCGCCGACCCAGAGCTCGTCGGTGTCGTTCGTCACGACGTGATACTCGCCGAGGACGGTGTCCAGGCCGCGCTCGCCCAGGTACGCGAGGGTGCCGGCGTCCCGCCACGCGAGGAACGACACGTCGGTGCCGCCGGTGTCGACCGGCGTCGCCGCGCCGGTCGCCGGGTCGAGCAGGAGCACGTCGCCCGCGACGACCCAGCGGTCGCTGCAGCGCGCCTGCACGACGGCGACCCGCGCGCCGTCCGGCGTCGCGGCGGGCCAGCCGAGCTGGCGGCCCTCGGCGCCCCGGTAGAGGACGCGTTCCGCGCCGGTCGCGGCGTCGATCAGGACGAGCGGGGCGGCGTACCAGGCGCCCTCGTCGGGGGAGTCCGAGGCGATCGCGGCGACGGTGCCGGGGCCGCACCAGACGGCCTCCCACACGTTGGTGCCCTCGCGGGAGAGGGGCGCGGCCGTACCGGTCGCCACGTCGTACACCCAGGCACGGCGCCACTCCTTGCTGGTGTCGCCGGTCGTCACCCTGGGCAGCCACGGCGGCGTCTCGTCGCTGTCCTTCATCCGGCCGGAGCCCTCGACGCCGGACTTCTCAGCGGCGGTGCCGGCGACGCCGAGCAGCAGCCTGGTGCCGTCGGGCGACCAGGAGACGTACTCGATCGAGCCGTCGACCTCGGGACCCTGCCGCGCCTCGCCGAGCCGCCCGGCTTCGAGCAGGAACAGTCCGGCGCGCCCCTCGTGGCGGCGGTCGGAGAGGAACGCGATCGTGGTGCCGTCGGGCGACCAGGCGGGCGAGTGGTCGTCGTTCGGCCCGGCGGTCACCTCCTCGACGGTGCCGGTGGCGAGGTCGACGACGCAGATGCGGCTCGTCGCGTCGACGTCGAACGCCGCGCGCTTGCTGCCCGTGAACGCCGCGCGCGTCCCGTCGGGCGAGGGGCTGAGGCCGGTCGCGGCGCCGATCTCGCCGAACGGCTCGCCGAGGCGGCGGTACAGGTCACAGACGTCGGCATAGAGCGGGGTGTCGCGCACGTCAGGCTGCATGGGTCGAGCGTACGTTCTGACGTCAGCAGGTGTGGCGCCAGGTCCGTCCGGCGGTCGAGCAGTAGACGCCCGCGTCGAGCTCGCGCTCGCTCGCCGTCTCCTGACGGGCCAGCGTGAACACCGTGCCGCCCGCGCCGACGACCAGCTCGGAGGGCTGGACATCGAAGAACGCGTCGCCGAACGGCGCGTTCCACGGCAGCGACCCGCGACCGGGCTGGAACGCCGCGGGTCCTGACGCCGTCTTGACGAACGTCGCGCCCGCGTCCTCGCTGACCCACACCTGCTCGAACGGCGGGATGTCGCGGCCGTCGTAGGTGTCCGGCGCGCCCTCGGCCTTGCTCTTCGCGGTGCGCACGACGATGCGCCGGTGCTTCGCCGGCTCGACGCCGATGGACAGGTCGAGGCTGGCGGCGTTGTCGCGGTGGCGGACGTTGGCGGCGTTGAACGGCGCCACGATCCGTTCCGCGGCGGTCCACGGCGCCCAGGTGGCGCCGCCGTTGCGCGACCGCCAGACGTGCATCGTGTTCCGCGTCGCCGTCTTGTCGTACTCGCTCATGACGACGGCGAGGTCGCGGCCCGCGGCGTCCAGGATGGTCAGCGACCGGACCGTCCAGGGCAACGCCGCGACCAGCGTGCCGCAGGCGAGGCGGTCGTCGCAGAGCCAGAGCGCGTTGGCGTCGTTCGTCACGACGTAGCCGCGGCCGCCGCGCCCGAACGTCTGCGAGAGCTGGAAGCCGGTCCACGACGGGCCCGGGGAGGCGAGCGCCGGCAGGTGGCCGCCGGTGACGGGGACGAGCGCGCTGTTGCCGTTCCACGTCTTGCGCGTCGGGTCCGGCTTGGTGCCCTGCTCCGCGAACGAGATGGAGTAGTCGAAGTACGCGAAGAACGCCTGCGGCGTCCCCGCCGCCGTCTGCGTCGCGAACGACGTCAGCAGGCCGGGCAGCCGCTCGGAGCCGCGGTACACGGACACCGCCAGCGGGTCGAGCGCGGTGAAGTGCGCGCCCCCGTCGGTCGTGCCCCAGACGCCCTGGTCGCCGAGCTGCACCGCGAACGTGTGGTCGACGGCGTACCGCGCCGAGAACGCGATGCCGCCGAGCGCGGACTCGCTCGTCCACGGCAGGTCGGACTCGATGCGCCGCCACGACCGCGCGCCGTCGGTGGTGCGGAACACCCCGATGTCGGTGGTCCCGTACGTGTACGACGGCTGGCCCGCGACCGGCTCGGTCATGGCCGCGTGGTTGGTCCAGGAGAGGCAGAACGCCGTCCGGTCGGTCGCGAACGCCGGTGACACCGCCATCCGCACGCAGCGCGGGCCGTGCGGGGCGGCCGTGCGGCCGGGTGCGGGCAGCACGAGCAGGCCGGCGGCCGCCAGCGCCCACGCCGCCCTGCCCCGCATCGCTGCCCCTCCCCTGGAACGAAGACTCGCCACTCTAACGACGGTGCGGCCCCGGTCGTAACGGGGGTGGCCCGCGCGCCGAAGATGGCCCGCACTCCGGCCCAGGATGGCTCGTACGGGCCATTGGCACGGACACCGTAATTCGGTTGAGTGACGGCCTTCGCGCATTTTCTCTTGGGGGGACCCCAATGTCTCGTTCGCGTCATGCTGCGCTGCTCGTTCTCGGTGCCGTCGTCGCCGCCGGCCTGACCGTCGTAGCCCCGGTCACGGCGAGCGCCGCACCCGCTCCGCACGCTGACGCGGACCCGGACAGGCGCCCGACCCGCGCCGCCGCCGCCGCGGCCGCGCGGGCCACGAAGCGCCGCGTCGAGGTCACCGACGCCACGTCGGAGACGGTGCGGAGCTGGGCCAACCCGGACGGGACGTTCAGCGACGAGGTCGCGGCGCACCCGGTGCGGACCCGACGCGGCGACGACTGGGTCGACGTCGACACCACGGTCGCGTTGCGCGAGGGCGCCGTACGGCCCGCCGCGACCGTGGGCGACATGGCGTTCTCGCCCGGTGGCGCGGGCGGCCTCGCGAGCATCGAGCACGACGGCGCGTCGGTCGCGCTCGGCTGGGACGGCGCGCTGCCCGCGCCCGACCTCGACGGCGCGACCGCGCGCTACGCCGACGCGCTGCCCGGCACCGACGTCGAGATGGTCGCGCTGCCCGACGGCTTCGAGCAGTCCTACG
This sequence comes from Frankiaceae bacterium, assembly GCA_030840645.1. Taxonomy (GTDB): domain Bacteria; phylum Actinomycetota; class Actinomycetes; order BP-191; family BP-191; genus BP-191. Next base: position 12,694 of record JAVEEC010000121.1, on the reverse strand, counting down.
TCCTCAAGACCGCGGCCGCGGCGAAGGCAGCGGCGCGGCTGCGGCTGCCGCTGGTGGCGCCCGGCCTGACAGCGAAGACGACCGACGGCACGATCGCGCTCGTCGACGCCAAGGGAGCGACGCGCGCGTGGATCGGCGACGCGCGCATGTGGGACGCGACCGGACGCGGCGCGCCGGTCGGCGTCGCGGTCCGCTCGACGCCCGCCGGTCCCGTCCTCGAGATGACGCCGGACCGCGCGTTCCTCGCCGACCCGTCGCTCGTGTACCCCGTGACGGTCGACCCGACGGTGCAGATCCTGCGGTCCAGGGACACGTACGTGAACTCGGCCGTCCCGACGGCGGCGTACGGCACCAACATCTACCTCAAGATCGGCGTCCGCGGCACCAGCACGTACAACAGCTACATCGGGTTCGACATGGCGGCGTACAACGGCAAGGACATCACCGACGCGACGGTGTTCCTCGGCAACGTCGACTCCCTCGTCTGCACCGCGAAGACCACGACGCTCTACAAGGTCAACGCGTTCTGGGCGGACACGATCACCTGGGCGACGCAGCCCTCGACCGACACGACGGCCGCCGGCGTCCTCGCCACCGCGACGTCGGCGGCGGGCGGCGTCGTCGGGTCGGCGTGCGAGGCCAACAACTGGATGTCGTTCCACGACGCGCGGCTCACCACGAAGTTCCAGGCGTGGGCGGACACGCCGAGCACCAACTACGGCATGAGCATCCGCACCACGACGGACACCCAGGCGGCGAAGGACTTCGCGGCGGGCGAGAACGGCTCGTGGACCCCGCGCACCAACATCACCTGGCAGTACTTCGCGCCCAACGCGCCGACCAACCTCGCGGCCACCCCAGGCAACCAGAGCGCCGCGCTGACGTGGACCGCGGCGAACGGCCACGGCCAGCTCAACAGCAACACCGTGAAGGTCAAGGACGCAGGCGGCGCGGTCGTCGCGACGTACCCACTCGCGGGCACCGCGACGTCGTACACCGTGACCGGCCTGACCAACGGCCAGTCGTACACGTTCGAGGTCACCGCGACGAACGACGGCGGCACCGGTCCGGCCGCCGTGTCCGGCGCCGTCGTGCCGAAGAGCGTTCCGCTCGCGCCGGCGAGCGTCAGCGCGACGCGCGGCGACACCGCGCTCGACGTGACCTGGGCGCTGCCCGACCCGAACGGCAGCCCGCTGACCGGCCAGACGCTGACCGTCAAGCAGGGCGCCACCCAGGTCGCGCAGTTCGCGGTCGGCACCACCGCGACCAGCTACCACGTCACCGGCCTGACCAACGGCACCGCGTACACGGCCGGCGTCAAGGGCGCCAACGCGCTCGGCCAGGGCGCCGAGACCGTGTCGTCGGCAGTCACGCCGGCGGCGCTACCGGGCGCGCCGGGCGCGGTGACGGCGACCCCGCAGAACGCGCAGATGCTGGTGTCCTGGACGGCCGCGCCGGCCAACGGCGACCCCGTGTCGTCCTACACGGTCACCACGTACGCCTCGGCCGGCGGCCTCGTCTCCACGCAGACCGCCGCGGGCACCGCGACCTCGGCAACGGTGACCGGCCTCACGAACGGCCAGGGCTACTACGCGTACGTCAACGCCACCAACGGCGTGGGCGCCGGCCCCGCCGCGTCGACGGGGACGGTCACCCCGGTCGCGGTGCCTGGCGCGCCGACGGCGGTCACCGGCAGCCCGCTCAACAACAGCGCCCAGGTCAGCTGGACCGCGCCCGCGTCGAACGGCGGCTCGCCGATCACGTCGTACACGGTCACGGCTTTCCCGGACGGCGCCACCGCCACCACATCGGGCACCAGCGTGATGGTCACCGGCCTCGTCAACGGCGTCGGGTACTCGTTCACCGTCACCGCGACCAACGCGGTCGGCACCGGCCCCGCGTCGGCGCAGTCCCCGAACGTGGTTCCCGCGGACCAGCCGCCCGGCCCGCCGACCGGTCTGACGGCGACCGCCGGCGACCACGCCGCCACCGTCACGTGGACCGCGCCGGTCAACACCGGCCGCAGCGCGATCACCGGCTACACGGTGTCCGCGCAGCCCGGCGGCCGCAGCGTCACCGCCGCCGCGGGCGCGACAAGCGCGACAGTTACCGGCCTCACCGCCGGGGCCACCTACACGTTCGTCGTCGTCGCGAAGAACGGTGCCGGTCTCGGCACACCCTCGGCCGCGTCGGCGCCCACGACGCTCGCGAACGGCCCGGGTGCCCCGTCCGGTCTCACGACCTCGGTGCTGTCCGCGACGTCGGTGCGCGTCACCTGGACCGCTGCCGCCACCAACGGGACCACCATCACGGGCTACCGGGTACTGTCCTCGCCCGGCGGGGCTTGCCGCGAGACGACCGGCGCGACGACCGCCGACGTGACCGGGCTCAACCCGGCCACGGCGTACGTGTTCCGCGTCCAGGCGCTGGTCTCCGGCAGCGGGACCTGCGTCCAGAACGCGTACGACGGCCCGCGATCCGCGCCGTCCGCCTCGGTGACGACCCCCTGGTCGGCACCGCAGGGTGTCTTCGAGCTGAACATGCTGCCGGCCAATGGCGCGATGAACGTCTTCTGGCTGCCCAGCGACACCCCGGTCACGTCGTACGTCATCACGGCCAACCCGGGCAACATCACCCGCACGGTCGGCGGGTCCGCGGCGGGCGCCGTCATCGGCGGCCTCACGAATGGCGTCGCCTACTCCCTGACCCTGACGTCGGTGAACCCGGCCGGGTCGACGGTCTCCGTGACCTACAACCGCACTCCCACCGACCAGATGGTCCCGGTGATGGAGACGCTGCTGTCGTCCTGGCGCGCCGAGCGGTCGGACATCAGCGACGACGGAAAGTCGGTGGTCTGGACCGAGGGTGGCAGCGGTACCGAGACCGAGCCGTACCTGCACAGCACGCTGCTCTCCGACCGGGCGCAGCAGACCGTGTACCTGCTCGGCGGTCGGGGCAGCCTCGCGTACGACCCGCACGACTCGGTGCAGATCAGCGGGAACGGCCGCTACGTCTTCTTCTCGTCACTGCGCTCGAAGACGCCCGACGACGCCAACGACTACGAGGACGTGTACCGGCTCGACCGCAACACCGACACCCTCGTCCTGGTTTCGACGAGCGCCTCCGGCGGGGAGGCGAACAGCCACTCCACCGTCTCCGACGTATCGCCGGACGGCCGCTACGTGCTCATCACCTCGTCCGCGTCGAACCTCGTCGCGAACGACGCCAACGGCGAGCCGGACCTGTTCCTCAAGGACATGACGACCGGCACGGTCGAGCTGGTGTCGGTCTACGGCAACGGCCTCCAGATGACGAACGTCTCCGGCGGCTTCGTGTCGCAGGACGGGCGGTACGTCGCCGGGCGGGCGGCGAGCGGTGGCTTCTGGCGGGACCGGACGGCAGGCGTGACGACCGACGTCAACGCGCCGTTCTCCACGGCGAACGCGGTCGCCGGGCTCTCCCGCGACGGTGCGGTCGTGACGATCAACGCGCAGACGTACGCACAGAAGGAGGGGCGGCCGGGCAGCCCGGATGCGTTCACGACGTATAGCAGCGCCTACCAGCGGCGGATGCTCGCGCCGACGACGAACACGATCCTGGTGTCCACCGGCGCGGACGGCCTCGACCTGCAGAACAGCGGCGCTTCGACGGTGTCGCCGGACGGCGAGCTGGTCCTGCTGGGCTACCAGTTCGACACGGTGATGCGCGATGTCGGCCGCGGCCGCACGTCCCTGGTCAGCGACGGCGCGCTGCTCTCGCAGTTCGTCTGGGGCGGGGCCTCCATCGCGGCGAACGACCGGACGATCGCGCTCTCGTTCGACTTCTCGCACCCGGACCGCGAGATGCGGGCGATCGAGTTCCTCCGTGACGGCAAGGCGCTCGGCAACGTGTGGTGGGCGAAGTGGCGACAGCGCATCAATACGTTGTCGGGGGACTACCTCGAGTCGACGACCGACGCCAACGTGACCGCGGCCGGCCCGCCGTTGCAGGTGGTCCGCACGTATGACAGTGGCAACCAGGCGGTCGGCTGGTTCGGCACCGGGTTCTCCTCGTCGTATGAGTTCCACCTCGAGTCGCTGGGGACGGCCGTGGTCGCGGTCTTCCCCGACGGCCGGCGGGAGATGTTCACCAACGACAGCACGAACCAGAACCCCTACGTCGCGCCGAAGGGAAGCGCATCGCGACTGGCGCGCAACGGCGACGGCACGTTCACACTGACGATGCGCGACGCCGGCCGGGCGTCGTTCACGGCGGCAGGCAGGCTCACAGCGCTCACCGACCCGCATGGGCGCCAGTCGCTCGTCGCGTACGCAGGTGGCAAGGTCAGCACGGTCACCGACGTGGTCAGTGGCCGCGCGCTGCACTTCACCTGGACGGGCACGCACGTCACCCGGGTGGAGACCGACGTGGTCGGCATCCACGGCGGCCCCCTGGCCTGGACGTACGCGTACACCGGCGATCTACTCACGTCCGTCTGCGAGCCGCACGCCGCGAACGGCGACACCCGCTGCCGGACGAACGCCTACACGAACGGGCGGCTCACGGAGTCGTTCAACGCGTTGGGCCAGCGCATCCTCCAGGTCGCGTACCAGGCCGACGGGCGGGTGCAGTCCAGCGCGACGGACGGCACGCACGCGTCGACTTTCGCGTACGTCCAGCCCGGCGTCACGCAGATCACCGACGCCCTCGGCCGGGTCACGCGCGACGAGTACGACAGCGGCGGGCGGCTCGCTCGCGAGGTCGACGTGAACGGCAAGTCCAGGCTGACGACGTACGACTCGTACGGCTGGCCGCTGACCGTGACGGACGAGAACGGCACGGTCACGACGACCGCCTACTCCTCGACGGGCGACCTGCTGAGCCAGAAGCGCGGCGATAACGCAGGCGTCGTCGGAGCCACGCCCGCGACGGCGTACCTGTCCTATGACGCCGCCCACAACGTCCTGACGAGGCGCGACCCGCGGTCGGGGTCCGCGTCGGACAACACCTACCTCACGTCGTACGTCTACGACGCGGGCAACAACGTCACCACCGAGACCAGCCCGCCGGTCGCGGGCTTCCCGTCCGGTGTCACCAGGACGTGGGCGTACTCCGTCGGGACCGAGACCGCCATCGGCGGGGGTACGGTTCCCGCCGGGCTGCTGCTCACGGCGACTGACGCGCGCGGCAAGGTCACGCGCTACCGGTATGCCAGCAACGGCGACCTCCGCGAGGTGGAGAACGCCGCGGGCGCGGTGACGAAGAACACCTACGACGAGCTCGGCCGCGTGACGACGAAGACCGAGGTCAGCGCCGCGTACCCGGCCGGCACCGTGACGACGTACACCTATGACGAGCTGAGCCGGACCGTCATCGAGACCGCTCCGCTGACGCACGACGCCGTGACTAGCGCCGCGCACCAGCTCCGCACGACGCGGACGTACGACCGGGCGGACAGGCTGGTCCGCAACGCGCTCTCGGACGCGGCAGGGACCGACCCGACCAGGGCCACCGACTACGTCCTCGACCCGGGCAACCGCGTCATGTCCGCGACCGACGCGCAGACCGGCGTCGCGGAGACCTACGAGTACGACGCCGTCGGCAACCTCACCGCCGTCGTCGACCGGCTCGCGCGGCGTACCGAGATCACGTACACGTCGCGCAACCAGAAGGAGATCGTGCGGCGGATGGCGGTACTCGACCGCAACGGGCTGAACCCGCGGACGGTCGTCGTCGAGTCGTACACCTACGACGACGCGGGTCGGCAGAAGACCGCGACCGACGTGCTCGGCCGCGTGACGCAGTACGGGTACGACACGTTCGACCGAACCACGAGCGAGACGCTGCTCGGCTTCGTCGACCCGAACGGCAGCAGCCGCGACATCGTCGGCAGCCGCGTGCGGTACGACGCCGCCGGCAACTTGCTGGAGAGCTGGCGCGGGTCCGACCTGTTGCACGAGACGTTCACGGTCGATGCGATGAACCAGGTCACCCAGCACGTCCTGTTCAACACGAACGGTGTCGACCGCACCACTACCTCGACGTACGACGGGGGCGGGCTGGAGCTGACCAGGACGCTCGCCGGCGGCGGGCGCACCGAGCAGGTGACCCGCACGTTCGACAACCTCGGCCACCCCGCGTCGGAGACCGTCGAGAACGGCGCCACCGACCTCACGACGTGGTTCCGCTACGACGACCGCGGGCTTCTGGTCGCCACCACCGACGCGCGCGGCGCCTCGTCAGGCGACGCGTCGTACACGACGGACCTGGCGTACGACGAGGCCGACCGTCAGGTCTCGACCGCCCTGCCGAGCGTCTCGACGTTCACCGTCGCCGGCGGCACGGTCACCACCCGGCCGACGACCACGACCGGGTACGACTCGTTCGGCGACCAGGCGCACCTGCGCGATGCGCGCGGCTCGGTCGTCACCGCGACGTACGACAAGCTCGGCCGGCGCACCCGCGTCGACCAGCCGTCGTACACGCGGCCCTCTGACAGCGCGGTGCTGACGCCGTACGAGACGTGGACGTACGACAACGCGTCGCGGGTGCTCTCGTCTCGCGACCGCCGCGCGGGCGTCACGACGTACCGTTACGACGGCCTGGACCACCTGGTCGGTCGGGACGATCCGGCGGTCGCCGCGGGTACACCCACGTGGTCGTTCACGAACGACGACGCGGGCCGCGTCACCTCGACCACCGACCCGGTCGGCGCGGTCGTGAACACCGCGTACGACAAGCTCGATCGCGTCACCGCCACGACCGACGTCGTCCGCTCGCTCACCGGCGGTTCGACTGTCAACGCGACCACCAAGCTCCAGTACGACGACATGGGCCGGTTGACCCGGCGCGAGGAGCCGTCGAGCACGTCCGCGGTCTGGACATACTCGTACGAGGCCGCGGGCAACCTGCGGTCGGTGACCGACCCGCTGACGAGGGTCACGTCGTCGACGTATGACGTCGCCGGCCGGCTCACCGGCGTCACCGACCCGCTGACCCGGAAGACGGAGTACGTCTACGACCTCGCCGGTCGGCGTACCGCCGTGAACCACTACGACGCCGCGCTCGTCCAGGTCAGCCACGAGACGACCGCGTACGACAACATCGGCAACCCGACGACGGAGGTATCCGCGCGCGGGTTCTCGACCTACCAGGCTTTCGACAAGGCGGGCCGGCTCAGTACGGTTACGACGCCGTTGACGGCGACGGCGTTCACCACGACCGGCTTCGCATACGACGCCGGCGGACTGGTGACCCGGACCACCGACGGTCGCGGGTACGACGCCGCGCAGGTGCCCGCCAAGACCGGCTCGGCCTACGACGTCCAGTACACCTACAACGTCTGGGGCCGGCCGGAGTCGACGGTCGAGCCGTCGACCACCGCGCACCCGGCGGCGGCCGACAGGACCTGGACGACGTCGTACGACGACGGCGGCCTGCCGGTCACCGAGCTCCGGCCCGGTGGCGTCCAGGTCAGCAGGACGTACGACGCCCTCGGCCGGCTGACTGCCGAGCACGGCGCGGCGGTCGCGGGCTCACCCGTGGTGCCCGTCGCCGACCGGACGCTCGGCTACGACCTCGCGGGGCTGCTCCGCACCGTCGGCCACCCGGGTGGGAACCTCACGTACACCTACGACGACCGCGGAGATCTCGCCACCGCCGCCGGCCCTGCGGGCGCGACCACGGTCACGCGTGATGTCGCAGGCCGCCCGACGAGCATCGTCGACCCGGCCGGGACGCACGCGTTCACCTGGACGCTGCGCAACGAGCTCGACACCGAGGCCGACCCCCTGACCGGCGTCACCATCGACAGGGACTACGACAACGCCGGCCAGCTCTCCGTCGAGAAGCTCGGCGCGTCTGCCGGCGTCCGGCGGTTCACCTACGACGCCCTGGGCCGGGTCACCAACGACCAGGTCGAGAACTCCGCGGCCGTTGTTCAGACGAAGATCGCGTACGGCTACGACGCGGACGGCAACGTCACCACGCAGAACGTCACCGCCTCCGGCAACACCGGCGAGGGCAGCAACGGGTACACGTACGACCGCGCCGGCCGGCTCACCCAGTGGACCAAGCCGAGCGCGGCCACCGAGGCGTACCAGTACGACGCGGCCGGCAACCGGACCCTCGACGCCACCGGCGCCTCGACGTACGACGCGCGCGGGCGGCTGTTGACGTCGGCGACGGCGTCGTTCACGTGGTCGCCGCGCGGCACCCTGGCGTCCCGGACGCCGAACGGCGGCAGCGCCGTCGCGTACGCGTTCGACGGCCTCGACCGGATGGTCACGGCCGGCGCGACGACGTATGCGTACGACAGCCTCGACCGCGTCGCCTCGACCGGCTTCGCGTACACCGGGCTGCTCTCGGACCCGACCAAGACGCCGACGACCACCCTGTCGCGCAGCGTGTCCGGCAACGCCGTGGCGCTCTCGACGGCCGGCGTCCCTTCGCTGGTGTCCCTGAACCAGCACGGTGACGTGGCCGCCCGGTACAACGGTGCCGGCACCGTCTCGGCGTCGAAGACGTACGAGCCGTTCGGGAACGTCTCCGGCACCGTCGGGTCGACGGGCGACGTTGGGTTCCAGACCGACTTCCGCGACTCCGGAACCGGACTCGTCTGGATGGGCGCGCGCTGGTACGACCCGGCGACGGGGACGTTCGCCTCACGCGATGCCATGGCCCGGCACAACGGCTCTGCCCAGCCGATGAACCGGTACGGCTACGGCGACGCGAACCCGGTGACGTTCAACGACCCCGACGGCCACTGCGCCTCGACCGGATGGAACGGCTGCACGCTCGACGTCGGGCCGACGTCGTACGTCGTCGACTACGCGGCAGGGGCGTACCTGGACTCGTCGCAGGCGTACTCGACGCCGCCGCCGATGAAGCCCGGCGACCTCGAGGCGGCGGCCGACGCGATGGGCATGGCGGAGGACCCGGACATCGCGATCCTCTACCGGTACCACATGATCGCCGGCGCCGTGCTCGGCGCCGTTGGCCAGCGACTCGGTGCGATGCTCGACAAGGGTGTCGCGTTCGCGCATCGGGTCAGCACGGTGATCGGTGACATGCGAGACCCGGTTCAGCTGCTGAAGGACGTCGTCAACGTCGGGTCCGCGGCGATCAACGGCATCGAGCGGTTCGTCGAGGACCTGGGGTCGTTCGGTTCGTACGTCCTGCACAAGGCGTCGTTCGGGCACGTGCCGGAGTTCAGTCTCCACGGCACGCTGCCACGCGTCGGGTACGTCTTCAACGACGCCCGCAGCAAGGAGTTCTCGTCGCTGGCCGAGGACATCTTCACCGTGGCGCCGCCGATCGGCACCGCGCTACGGGTCATCGGCAAGGCCGTCGAGGTCACCCGCATCGCGGCACTGACCGAGAAGCTCAGCGCCCTCCGCGGCGTGGCCGAGGTCGAGGCCGTCGCCGATGCCACGACCGACGTCACGCGCGTGTTCCGCGTCGAGGGCGCAGGGAATGCCAGGCTCGCGATCGACGCGGCGGGCGAGGTCGGTATCGCCGGGGACACAATGCTGCACCTGAACTTCGGCGATGAGGCGCGAGCTCGCGAGTTCCTCAAGACGAGACTCACACAGGGGCATTCCCAGGACGTGATCAAGACGTTCGATGTTCGAAGCAGCTACCTCGATGAGCTACGAGCGTCAGCGGTGCCGCAGGCAGCGGGTGCCCACTACCCGATGAGCCCCCAAGTCGTTGACGCCACCAAGGCCGCGGACCAGTACGGACTTCGGGCGCACCACTTCGCCGACCTCCGGCGAGCCATCGTTCCGGGGAGCGGCAGGATGTTGCCGTGACCTATGACGACGAACGTCGGCGGCTCCTGTCCGGGCCGGCCCCGGGCGAGTCGCCGGGCGGGGCCGGCACGATCACCTTCATGGCCTGGGCGCCCGAGCCGACCATGGTCCTCAACCGGGTGCGCGAGGCGCTGTTCGCGGTCATGGACGGATCGGCCGACGGGTGGCCGGACCATGAGGAGTGGCTGCGGCTGCTTCCGCGGTGGCTCGTCGAGGCCGCGGCGCCGGAACGGAGCGCCGAGGACGTAGCCGCGTCGGTAGCCGCGTTCAGGAGCATGTCGGCGGAGGAGCGTGCCGTCGCCGAGACCCAGCCGTGGGCACTGTCGGAGTGGTTGTATGCGATGCAGCCGGTCGAGCGCGAGTGGAACTGGTGGACCGGGTCCGTCGGTGGGGCGTCCGCACGGGTCGAGGTGGCGGTTCCCGGGTCACCCGTCGCGCTTGGTGCGCTGGAGTTCTTGCTCCGGGCGGCGGGCGCAACGGAGATCGACGACGACCGCTGATGTGTCAGCTGCCGCCGAGCCTCACGCGCAGGCCCTGCGGCAGCGGGTACGGACGCTCCTCTGGCAGCAGTTCGTCGCGGCGGTCGGTTGGCAGGCTACGCAAGTGCGCCACGAGCGGTGTCACGTCGTCAATGGACACGATCCACTCGTCGACGTAACGGTTGACAGCCTCGCCTGACAGCCCAACCTGGATCGCGCGCCGGCAGAGCGGATTCATGGCCGCGTCGCGATCGGGGTCCCACTGGACGCGGACCGGGTTGGTGCGCACCGCCTCGCGCCATGTCTCTTCGTCTTCGTGTACGGCCCCGTCGTAGTGCGACAAGCAGGCGTGGCTCAGAGCCCACGCGAAACCGTCCCGGCTGATCCGGACAGCGAGGACGCGTTCCTGGTCGTGCTTCGTCGCCCAGCCCGACCGGTACATCATCCAGAGGAACGACGGCTTGATCCACGTCATGCGCGTGCGCGAGAACGGGCGCACGAACGCGCCCGCGGTGAGCGCGGCGTCCGCGATCGCGGACGAGTACGCCTGGTAGACGACTAGCGTGTTGTCATCGAAGCAGGCCCGGATCTCGCGATGCGACACGGTTCACGATATCCGGATGTCGACCGGGCCGGCACACGGTGGATGCTCGGCCGGATCATGGACTTGGCCTTGATATCTCGAACCCTGGTGTGCCCGGGGGAGACAAGCTCTACGAGTCGCTAGCAGTGCGCGAGCGGTATCCGGCGCGGCAGCTCGTGCTGCTCGCGGCCGGGCACGAGAAGACGACAACTCGGGCTGACCCGACCGGTGACACGCGACAGTTCGCTGTCTTCGTAGCGACGTTCCGGGATGATCCTTACGTGAAGGGAACCGATCGGGTGACGCTGGCCGAGCTGCCAGTCGCGTCCACGTCGTTGACGGACGTTGTGCTGGAAGATCCGGTCGGTGTCCTGCTGGAGCTTCGTTGCACCTACGTCGGGGACGACGATGTGCGGTACGCGTTCGCGTTCCACTTCGACGTGGTCCGGGCACTCCGGCACCGGGCAGAGATGGTCTGCACTCTCTGGCACATCCAGGGCGCGTACGACACGCTGGTGAAGGTCCGGGACTCGGAGTGGCGCGAGGAGATCGAGACGTTGACCCGCGAGCAGCAGTACGACCCCGGTGAGCTGCACCACTACATGATCTATCTCGACAGCAGTGGCTGTTACGAGGTGATCGCGCGGACGTGGGAGATGACCGAGCCTCAGCCGGTCTGATGGCGGCGCGGCGGGTGGCGTTAAGCAGGGCCGTGTCGCACGCGCTCCGACACGAGCCGTGGCTGTATGAGATCGAGGTTGACGATGAGGGCTGGGCGCCGATCGGAGACCTGGTCGAGGCGCTGCGGCGCGACCGGCAGTGGCGCGGGCTGACGGCGGCCGAGGTAGACGAGATGGTGCGCTCGGCCACAAAGCAGCGGCACGAGGTCCTCGGGGACCGCATCCGGGCACTCTACGGGCACAGCCTGCCCTACCGGATCGCCAAGACTCCCGGCGTTCCGCTGGATGTGCTGTTCCACGGGACCGCGACGGAGGCGGTGCCGACAATTCTGTCGACCGGGCTGCTGCCGATGGCACGGCAGTACGTGCACCTGTCGGCCGACGTCGCCACCGCGCTCGCCGTCGGAGGGCGCAAGAGCGAGCAGGTCACGGTGCTCGTCATCGATGCCGCTGCCGCGCGGGCCGGTGACGTCGTGTTCCTGCGCGGCAACGAGCAGGTCTGGCTGGCCGAGCACGTCCCCGCGCCGTACCTGCGGGTCAAGGAGTCATCCGACGTCGCGCGGGACGAGTCGTGATGTTGAGTGAGCGGGCGCGGCAGGTACTCGCCGACTCGGGTTGGACCGTGGACCGGGCGGTCGATCCGGCACCCGCCCAGGACGCCCTGCGGGCCGACGGCTACGAAGGCTGTTCGGACGTGCCGCGAAGACTCGGGTCGCTGCTCGGGTTGGTCGTCGAGTTCCGGCGACCGGAAGATGGCGTCGTCGAGAGGTTCGCGCTGGATCCCGCGACAGGGACGGCGGGTGAAGATCCGGAGCTCGTGGAAAGCTGGTCGCGGAGGACGGGAGAAGCACTCTGCCCCATCGGCCAGGCCTTCTGCGGGCACATGACTCTCGTGCTAGGCGACTCCGGCACTGTCTATGCCGGCATGGACGACATACTCAAAGTCGTCGCACCGACACTCGAAGCCGCGGTCGAGGTGCTGTCCAGCGGACGCCTGCTGACCGATGACACGGCCGTCCCGTGACGAGCCGACGTCTTGAGTCGCGTGACATCGGTGACAGGCTTGTAGCGGGACATCCGTGACAGCACCGGCACGCTGCGGTGGTGACGGTTCGCGTGGTTCCGATGGAGACCCGGCTGGTGATGCTCGCGGCGGCTGAG
>JAVEEC010000099.1 GCA_030840645.1 Frankiaceae bacterium | reverse complement strand
GCTCGTCGATGACCTCCATCGCGACACCAAGGCCGAGGCCGAGGCCGAGCAGGATCACGAAGGCGTACACGGTGCCTCCCGGAGGCGGGTGTCGGCGGCACTTCCGCCGTACACACACCTTCGACCGTGCGGCCGTGGTGCTGGTTACACGGATGACCGTGGACATCCTCCGGTTGCTGGGCCGAGACGCGCGGACCCCCTCACCCCCGCAGTGCTCGGAGAGGGCCGCGCGCCTCGTTCGTCGATCCGTGCGCGGCGCGCCCACGGACCTCCGGGCGGCGCCCCCGCAGGCGCCCGCCGTGCGGAACTGTGCCGACGTTGGGCGGCGCTGTCTGTCGGATATCTGACAGTTCGGCGGATCGAGCGCCACCCCCGCCCGGCTCTTGTCACACCCCCGGTCCAGAATCGAGGACATGGGTGCACTGGACCGCTTCTCCCCCGCCACGCGCGCGTGGTTCGAGGGGGCGTTCGCCGCGCCCACGGCAGCTCAGGAGGGCGCCTGGGACGCGGTGCAACGCGGCGCGCACGCGCTGGTCGTCGCGCCGACCGGGAGCGGCAAGACGCTGGCGGCGTTCCTCTGGGCGCTGGACCGGATCGCCGCGGCACCGCCGCCGGAGAAGGCGCGGCGCTGCCGCGTGCTCTACGTCTCGCCGTTGAAGGCGCTGGCCGTCGACGTCGAGCGCAACCTCCGCGCCCCCGCGACCGGCATCCGGGGCGCGGCGACCCGGCTCGGCCTGCCGGTCCCCGACGTCACGGTCGCGGTCCGCTCGGGCGACACCCCCGCGGACGAACGCCGCCGGTTCGGCACGACCCCGCCCGACATCCTGATCACGACGCCGGAGTCGCTGTTCCTGATCCTGACCAGCGCGGCGCGGGAGTCGTTGCGCGGGGTCGAGACGGTGATCGTCGACGAGGTGCACGCGATGGTCGCGACCAAGCGGGGCGCGCACCTCGCGCTGTCGCTGGAGCGCCTCGACGCGCTGCTGGACTCGCCCGCGCAGCGCATCGGTCTGTCCGCGACGGTCCGGCCGTTGGACGAGGTCGCCCGGTTCCTCGGCGGCGCGGCGCCGGTCGAGGTGGTCAACCCGCCGTTCACCAAGACCATCGAGCTTCAGGTCGTCGTGCCGGTCGAGGACATGTCGGCGCTCGGCGAGGGGACGGGCACGACGACCGGGCCCGCGGCGGGCGGGGAGGACCGTTCGTCGATCTGGCCCGCGGTGGACGAACGCATCGTGGACCTGATCGAGGCGCACCGTTCGACGATCGTGTTCGCCAACTCGCGGCGGCTCGCCGAGCGGCTCTGCGCCAGGCTCAACGACATCGCGTACGAGCGCCGTACCGGCGAGGCATTGCCCGGCGGCCAGGCGCCCGCGCAGGTGATGGCCCAGGCGGGCGCGTCGCGCGGCGCGTCCGTCGAGATCGCCCGCGCCCACCACGGCTCGGTGAGCAAAGAGCAGCGCGCGCTGATCGAGGAGGAGCTGAAGGCCGGGCGGCTGCCGGCGGTCGTCGCGACGAGCAGCCTCGAGCTCGGCATCGACATGGGCGCCGTCGACCTGGTCATCCAGGTCGAGTCGCCACCGTCCGTCGCCTCCGGCCTGCAACGCGTCGGCCGCGCGGGCCACCAGGTCGGCGCGGTGTCGCGCGGGGTGCTGTTCCCGAAGTACCGGGGCGACCTCGTGCAGAGCGCCGTCGTCGTCGAACGCATGCGCAACGGCGAGATCGAGTCGCTCCGCTACCCGCGCAACCCGCTCGACGTGCTGGCGCAGCAGATCGTGTCGATGGTCGCGATGGAGCCGTGGACCGTCGACGACCTGGCGGCGCTGGCCCGCCGGGCCGCACCGTTCGCGACGCTGCCGGCGTCCGCGCTCGACGCGACGCTGGACATGCTCTCGGGGCGGTACCCGAGCGACGACTTCGCGGAGCTGCGGCCGCGGCTCAACTGGGACCGGATCTCCGGCGTTCTCACCGGACGCCCCGGGGCGCAACGCCTCGCGGTCACGTCCGGCGGGACCATCCCCGACCGCGGGCTGTTCGGCGTATTCCTGGTCGGAGAGAAGGCTTCCCGCGTCGGCGAGCTGGACGAGGAGATGGTGTACGAGTCCCGCGTCGGGGACGTGTTCATGCTCGGCTCGTCGTCGTGGCGGATCGAGGAGATCACCCACGACCGCGTCCTCGTCACGCCCGCACCCGGCGTGCCGGGGAAGATGCCGTTCTGGCACGGCGACGCGCCCGGCCGGCCGATCGAGCTGGGGCGTGCGCTAGGCGCCTTCTTGCGGGAGCTGTCCCGGCTCTCCGACTCCGACGCGGTCGCGCGGGCCGCCGCGGCCGGGCTGGACGAATGGGCTTCCGCGAACCTCGTCGCGTACCTCCGCGAGCAGCAGGCCGCGACGTCGCACCTGCCCGACGACCGGACCATCGTCGTCGAACGGTTCCGCGACGAGCTCGGCGACTGGCGCCTGTGCGTGCACTCGCCGTTCGGTGCGCAGGTCAACGCGCCCTGGGCGCTGGCGGTCGCCGCGAAGGCCCGGGAGCGGTACGGCGTCGAGGTCCAGACGATGCACTCCGACGACGGCATCGTCGTCCGCCTGCCGGAGACCGAGGAGGCGCCGAGCGCGGAGCTGGTGCTGCTCGACCCGGACGACGTCGAGCCGCTGGTGCGCGACGAGGTGGGCGGGTCGGCGTTGTTCGCGTCGCGGTTCCGGGAGTGCGCGGCGCGCGCGCTGCTGCTGCCGCGGCGTACCCCCGGCCGCCGTACGCCGCTCTGGCAGCAACGGCAGAAGTCCGCGGTCCTGCTCCAGGTCGCGGGTCGGTTCGGCTCGTTCCCCGTGGTGCTGGAGGCGATGCGCGAGGTCCTCCAGGACGTGTTCGACGTGCCGGGGCTGCGCGGGCTGATGGCCGACGTGGCGTCGCGTTCGGTGAAGGTGGTCGAGGTCGAGACGGCGCAGCCGTCGCCGTTCGCGCGGTCGCTGCTGTTCGGCTACATCGGCGCGTTCATGTACGAGGGCGACGCGCCCCTGGCCGAACGCCGCGCGCAGGCCCTGTCACTCGACTCCGCGCTGCTCGCCGAGCTGCTCGGCCAGGCCGAGCTGCGGGAGCTGATCGACGTCGAGGCACTGGCCGAGGTCGAGGCCGAGCTGCAACGCCGCACCCCGTCGTGGCACGCCCGCTCGGCCGACGAGGTCGCGGACCTGCTCCGGGTGCTCGGCGACCTGACGACCGCCGAGGCGGTCGAGCGCGGCGCTCTGCCGGCGTGGCTCGCCTCGCTGGAGGAGGCGCGACGGGCGATCCGGGTCCGGCTCGCGGGCGAGGAGCGGTGGGTCGCCGCCGAGGACGCCGCGCGGCTGCGCGACGCGCTCGGGGTGCCGTTGCCGGTCGGGCTGCCCGAGGCGTTCCTCGAACCCGTCGCGGACCCGATGGGTGACCTGGTGTCGCGGTACGCGCGCACCCACGGGCCGTTCGTCGCCGGTGAAGTGGCCGCGCGGCTCGGGACCGGCGCGGCCGTCGTCACCGACGCGCTGCACCGGCTCGCGGCGTCAGGGCGCGTGATGCACGGCGAGTTCCGGCCCGGCGGGTCCGGCGTGGAGTGGTGCGACGCGGAGGTGCTGCGGTCGTTGCGGCGGCGTTCCCTCGCGAAGCTGCGCCGCGAGGTCGAGGCGGTGCCGGCCGTCGCGCTGGCGCGGTTCCTGCCCGCGTGGCAGCAGGTCGGCGCGGCGTCCGGCCGCGGCGTCGACGCCGTGCTGCGCGCCGTCGAGCAGCTCCAGGGCGCCCCCGTTCCCGCATCGGCGCTGGAGCCGCTCGTGCTGCCCTCGCGGGTCGCCGACTACTCCCCCGCGCTGCTCGACCAGCTCTGCGCCTCCGGCGACGTCGTCTGGGCCGGCGCCGGGTCGTTGCCCGGCAACGACGGGTGGGTCTCGCTCTACCTCGCCGACGCGGCGCCGTTGCTGCTGCCGGGGTCGACGTTGACCGACCCCACACCGTTGCACCGCTCGGTGCTGGAGGCGCTCGACGGCGGTGCGGCGCTGTTCTTCCGCTCGCTGTCCGACCGGGTCGGCGGGCCCGACGACGCCGACCTGGTCGGCGCGCTCTGGGACCTGGTGTGGTCCGGGCTGGTGACCAACGACACGCTGGCGCCGTTGCGCGTCCTGCTCGGCCGGGGCCGGGCGCCGTCGCGGCGGCGCGCGCCGGTCGGGCGGTACCGCGGTGTCGGGCGGGCGGCGATGCCCGCGCGGTCCGGACCGCCGATGGGTGCCGGGCGGTGGACGCTGCTGCCCGAACGCGAGCCGGACCGCACCCGCCGCCTGCACGCCGTTGCCGAGACGTTGCTCGACCGGCACGGCGTCGTCACCCGCGGCGCGGTGCAGGCGGAGCACGTACCCGGCGGCTTCGCCGCGATCTACGCCGTCCTCAAGGCGATGGAGGAGTCCGGCCGGTGCCGCCGCGGGTACTTCGTGGAGGGGCTGGGGGCGGCGCAGTTCGCCATGCCGGGCGCGATCGACCGGGTCCGCGCGATGGCGTCCGACCGTCGCCTGGACGAGGTGCTGCCCCCGCCCGGCCCGGAGACCTGGGCGCCGGGATCGCGAGCAGCGCGGACCAAGGCGCCGGCGGCGCTCGTCCTCGCCGCAACCGACCCCGCCAACCCGTACGGTGCCGCCCTCCCCTGGCCGGAACGCGTCGTCGAGGAGGGCGCCAGCAACCACCGGCCCGGGCGCAAGGCCGGCGCGCTGGTCGTCGTCGTGGACGGCGAGCTGGTCCTCTACGTCGAGCGGGGCGGCCGGAGCCTGCTCACCTGGACCGAGGAGCCGGCGCGGCTGCAGCCCGCGGTGGACGCGCTGGCGCTGGCCGTTCGCGACGGGTCGCTGGGGCGCCTCGCCGTCGAACGAACGGACGGGGACTTCGTGCTCGGCACGCCGTTGGGGGCCGCGCTGGAGGCGGCCGGGTTCCGCCCGCACCCGAGGGGGCTCCGCCTCCGGGGCTGAGGAGGCGCGCCGGTCGGCCGCGGCGCGTTCCCCGTCCTCCGCCCGGGCCGTACCAGGTCGGTGGCGTTGCCCCGCGGGTCCGCCGGGGCCACCGCGAGCGCGGCGCCGCGCGCGCCTGTCCCGGCCCAACCGTGCGTGCCGCCACCCGCGCGCCTACCCGGGCCACCCGTGCGTGCCCGCCGCCCGCCGCGCCTGTCTCGGACCCGTGCGTGCCCGCCGCCCGCCGCGCTGTCCGGGCCACCCACGTGTGCCCGCGCCGGCGACATACGCTGGCGGCATGCCCGAGGGCGACACGGTCTGGCTCGCGGCGCGGCGCCTCGACGCGGCGCTCGCGGGGAGACCGTTGCGGCGCAGCGACTTCCGGGTCCCCGCGCTCGCCACCGTCGACCTCGCGGGGCGGTCGGTGACCGAGGTCGCGAGCCGCGGCAAGCACCTGCTCATGCGGCTCGACGACGGCCGGACGCTGCACACGCACTACCGGATGGACGGCTCCTGGCACCTCTACGTCCCTGGTGAGCGGCACCGCGGCGGCCCGGACCACGAGGTCCGCGTCGTGCTGGAGACCGACGACGCGGTCGCTGTCGGCTTCCGGCTGCCGGTGGTCGAGCTGCTCGCGCCGGGTGGTGAGGACGCCGCTGTCGGCCACCTCGGCCCGGACCTGCTCGGCCCGGACTGGGACGTCGAGGAGGCGGTCCGCCGCCTGCGCGAACGCCCCGACCGCGAGATCGGCCCCGCGCTGCTCGACCAGCGCAACCTCGCCGGCATCGGCAACCTGTACAAGGCCGAGTCGCTGTTCCTGCGCGGGGTCTCGCCGTGGACCCGCGTGGCCGACGTCGCCGACCTGCCGGCGCTGGTCACGCTCGCCCGGCGGCTGATGCTCGCCAACCGGGAGCACCCGCAGCAGGCCACGACCGGCGACCTGCGTCCCGGCCGGGGCCAGTGGGTGTTCGAACGCGCCCGCCGCCCCTGCCGGCGCTGTGGCACGCCGGTACGCGTCGCCGAGCAGGGCGAGCCGGACCATCCCGAACGCGCCCGGCTGACGTACTGGTGCCCGCACTGCCAACCCGGCCCCGACGCGCCGGCGGCGCCGCCCCCGCGAGGGGAACGGCGCCGCCGGGACTGACCGTGCGCTACGAGCCCTGCCCGACTCGTTCTGTGAAGGTCACCACGCTCGAGAGGGGCGAGATTCCTGCACAGAACGCGACGGGACGCGGCTCGACCGGGAGCTTCGCGGAACCTTCCTAGTGGCCGTGGCCACCGTCGTGGTCGTCGTCACCGTGGTCGTCGGACCGGACGGCGTTGAGGGCGTTGACGATGCCGTGGCCGTAGAAGCCGTTGAACGCCGTCGTCCCCTCGCAGGTGTTGGTCCACGTCCGGCCGTACGGCACGTACGAGAACGCCCGCGGCTCCGGGCACGGTGTCGGCACCGCGCTGCGGAACAGCACCTTCTCGACGTCCGACGGACGCATGGTGATCCCGCCGCGGTGCCGCGAGTCCTCCCTGCCGAACTCGCTGACGATCAGCGCAACGACACCGACCACATGCGGCGACGCCATCGAGGTGCCCTGGATCCACTGGTAGTACGAGCAGACCTTGGTGCAGTCCTTCACGACGGAGGTCGTGGTCGGCTCGCCGTTCGCGTCGATGGTGCCGGCGTCGCGGCCCACCGCCTCGGGGTACGGCGCGAGGATCAGGTTGCTGACCTGCCGGTTCTGCGGCGTGTTGAGGTAGTCGCGGAAGAACCCGCCGGGCGCGGCGACCGTCGCCTGCTCGAGGCCGTAGTTCGAGTAGTCGGCCTTCAGCCCGGTCGGCCCGACCGAGTTGATCGAGAGGACGTGGTGCCCCTCGGTCGGCAGGTCGAGGCAGCTGTTGTCGACGGTCCGGTCGTACGCCGAGTCCGGCGGGAAGTCCGGGCTGGTCGGGTCGGTGCTCGGGTGGCCGAGGTCGGTGTGCTCGTTGCCCGAGGCGCCGACGAGCGTGACGCCGCGGTCGTGCGCGTAGTCGAGCGCCCGCTGCGTCCCCTCGATGATCGTGCGCTGCTCGGCGACGGCCTCCGGGGAGTCCTCGGGGGCGCCGTTCGGGCAGTTGTAGAGCCACGGGTCGATGTAGAACGACATGTTCACGACGTCGACGCCGATGTCGGCGGCGTAGGTGAGCGCGTCGACCGTGGGCTGCAGGAAGAAGAAGCCCGAGTCCTGGCCGGCCCGGATGTTGACCAACGTCACCTTCGGCGCGACGCCGGCGATCCCGATGCCGTTCAACGGCGACGCGATGGTCCCGGCGACGTGCGTGCCATGGCCGTCCTCGTCGACGTCGTTCGGGTCGGAGCACGAGCCGTCGGGGTCGTCGGCGCACTCGCCGTCGATGACCGGCACGTCGGTGGTGAAGTTGCGGCTCAGCGCCTTGCTGAAGTTCGGCGCGATGTCCGGGTGCGAGCCGTCGATGCCCGTGTCGATGACGCCGACGAGGACGCGGCGGTCACCGGTCTGCACGCGGTGCGCGGCGGGCGCGCCGATCATGTCCATGTCCCACTGCAACGCCGCCAACGGCTCGGGCGCGCGCTTCGGTGGCTTGCGCGGCCCGCGGTCGGCGCGGCCCTCGCGCTCGACCTGGTCGCGCGACGCGCGCTGGTCGTGCGGCGCGTAGCCGACAGGGAGGTTGTGCGCGGCGCCGAACAGCGCCGACTCGCGCGACACGGCGCGAACGAAGTCCGCGCGCGTCGCGCGCACGGTCGCCATGCCGACCTCGGTGTTCTCGGCGACAACGGTGCCGCCGGCCCGCTGGACCGCGGCCCGCGCGCTCGCGGCCGACGCGCCGCTCGCGTAGACGACCGCGTACTCGGTCGTCGTGGTCCCGGCGCCGGCGCCGGGCGGCGCGGCGACGGTCAGTCCGAACAACGTCGCGGCGGTCGTGACCACCGACAGCAGTGATTTGCGCAACGGAGAACCTCCGGCTCGTCCAACAACCCCCGACCGCTGAACCCTATGTCCGGTGCGTCCTGCTTTGCCAGGAGCGGGTCAGCCGGTCGACTCCGCGTACGCGACGGGTACGGCGGCGGCCACGGCCCCAGTGACCGGTGTGTCGGCGGGCGCCGACGTGGCGAGGGGGGCCGGAGCCGCCGGGGCGAGGTCGGGCGCGGCGTACGGCGGCGCCAGCAGCCCGTGCACGACCTGCCGGGCGGCGGCGTGGGCACCGCCGTGGGCGGCGGGCCAGGTGACGTAGGAGACGGCCCAGCGCAGCAGCGTGTCCACCGCGACGACCGGGTCGGTCTGCGGGTGCAGCGCCCCCGCGGCGACCGCGAGCGACACCCGCGCGAGCGCGGCGTGGCGGATGCGGACCCACAACGCCCCGTCGCCCGGCCGGGCGAGCCGCGCGGCCAGCTCGGGCTCGCGTTCGCGCAGCGCGCGCAGCACCGGGTGCTCGGAGAGCCACTCCGCCGCGAACGCCGCCGCGTCGACCACCGACTCGGCCGAGCCCGGCGTGCCTGGCAGCCCCGCGACCGACGTGAGCAGGTCGTCGACCTCGTCGGCGAGCAGGGCCGCGTACACGTCGGCCTTGGTGCGGAAGTGGTTGTAGACCGTGGCCTTCGCGGTGCCGCCCTCGCGGGCGATGTCGCCCATGGTGGTCTTGCGGGTGCCGTAGCGGGCGATGCACTTCGCGGCGCCGGAGAGGATGCACGCGCGCGAGCGGGTCATGCCGTTGCCTGACCGGGCGGTCATGAAGGGGTGGGCTCCGCGGGCTCGAATTGGACGTTCGACGGGCTGGACGTCCATCTCAGCGGGTTGCGGGTACGCGCGTCAATCTCGCGCCCTGGCGCGCGGCAGATTACGCGGCGACCGCCGTCGTCGTGGCCGCGGACACCGCCGCGAGCGCGACGGGAGCGGGCACGAGCGAGGCGGGAACGAAGCCGACCGGCGCCGCCTGCCCGGCCTCCGCCAGGAACAGCGCGTCCGCGACCTCGACCAGGATCTCCGGCAACGACACCGCGAGCGCGCCGCAGATCGCGGCGAGCAGCTCGGACGACGCCTCCTTGACGCCGCGCTCGACCTCGGAGAGGTAGCCGAGCGAGACGCCGGCCTCGGCCGCCACCGAACGCAGCGTCCGGCGCTGCTGCTCGCGGCGGCGGCGCAGGGCCGTGCCGAGCTCTCGGCGGAGCAGGCTCATGGCGCCTCCCTGGCGGACGGGTCGTGGCCTCCACCATAACCGCGCGGTGCGACAGCGACAGTCCTGTGCGCTGTGGGCGAACGCCCTACCCGGGCCGCCGCGGCCGCCCGTACAGCCACCCCGGCGCCCACGGCACGCCGAGCTCGGCGACGGCCGCCGCCTGCGCCTGCGTCTCGACGCCGAACGCGATCACCCGGGCCGACCCGGCCGCCGCCTCGCGGACCAGCGCGCGGGCGGTCGAGACGGCGTCCGGCTCCGGCAGCCGCGCGACGACCGAGCGGTCCAGCGTCACGAAGTCCGGCAGCAACGCGCCCACCAGGCTGCGGACGACGGCCGCGTCGCCCGCGCCGACCAGCGCGACCTGGCACGCGGCGCCGCGGCAGCGGATGACGACGCGGGCGGTGCGCTCCAGCGGCTCCCCCGGCGGCGGCTGGACCACCTCGAGGACGACCTGCCGCAACGACACCCCCGCCGCGACGGCGACGGCCTGCGTCGAGTCGAGCCAGCCGGCCGGGAGGTCGCCCGCGGGCACCGCGATCTTGACGAAGAGCAGCGCCGCGCCGAGCCACGGCGCGGCGTCGCGGATCGCGACCTCGCGGGCGATGCGGTCCAGGTCCGCGAGCCGTCCGGCCGCCGACGCGGCCTCGAACAGCACCCCGGCCGGCACCGGCGTCCCGGCGTCGGTGGCGTGCAGCAGCGCCTCGTACCCGACCGGCATGCCGGTGCTCACGTCGACGACCGGCTGGTACCACGCGTGGAACGCGTCCGCGTCCCCAAGCAGCGTCGCGATCTCCACGGCCTACTCCCCCAGCAGGTGCAGCCGCAGCAGGTTCTCGGCGGCGACCACGGCGTACGTCCGCACCTGCGGCCGGTCGCCCGGCAGCCGCAGCGCGCGGGTGAAGGCACCCGCCGGCCCGGCGATCCCGATGTGCACGGTGCCGACCGGCTTGCCCTCCTGCTCGGTCGGCCCGGCGACGCCGGTGAGCGAGACGCCGTACGTCGCGCCGAGCCGGTCGCGCACGCCGGTCGCCATCGCGGCCGCGCACTCGTCGGAGATGACGCCGTACTCCTCGATCACCTCCTCGGGCACCCCGAGCAGGTCGCGCTTGACCTCGGTCGCGTACGTCACCACGCCACCGAGGTACACGTCGCTCGACCCCGGCGCCCGCGACAGCTCGGCGCCGAGCAGGCCGCCGGTCAACGACTCCGCCGTCGCCACGGTCGCCGAACGGTCCCGCAGCAGCGCGACGACGACGCCCTCCAGCGTGTCGTCGTCGGTGCCGTACACCGCGGACCCGAGGGCCGCGCGGGCCGCCGCCTCCTCGGGCGCGATCATCGCGACGGCGGCGTCGTACGTCTCGGCCTTCGCCGTCAGCCGCACCCGCGTCTGCCCGCCGGAGGCGAGGAACGCCACGGTCACACCGCCGTCGCGTTCGAGCCTGGCGACCTGTGGCTCCAGCGCCGCGGCGACCGCCGACTCCCACATCCCCGCGGTCCGCAGCACCCGGTGCACGATGGCGGCCGGCTGCCCGCCGAGGCGCAGCAGGTCGGGCAGCACGTCGTCGGTGAACATCCGTTCCATCTCGTGCGGCACCCCGGGCAGCGCGTACGCCACTCCCGAGCCGATCTCGACGCGGACGCCCGGTGCCGAGCCGCGCGGGTTGGCGATCGGGCGCGCGCCCGCCGGCAGGTCGGCCTGCTTGTAGTTCATCTCGGGAACGTCCCTGCGCAGCGCCGCGAACCGCGTCCGCAGCCCCGCCTCCAGGTCCGGGTCGCGGACCAACGGCACCCCGGCCGCGGCGGCGAGCGCCTCGCGGGTCAGGTCGTCCTGCGTCGGGCCGATGCCGCCGGTGATGACGACGGCGTCGGCGCGCGACAGGGCGGTGGTGACGGACGACGCGATGCGGTCGACGTTGTCGCCGACGACCACCGACGTCGTCACGTCCGCGCCGACCTCGGCGAGGCGCCGGCCGAGCCAGGCGGCGTTGCCGTTGACGATGTCGCCGAACAGCAGCTCGGTCCCGACCGCGAGCAGCTCGACCCTCATCGCGCCACCCGCCGCGCGCGCTTCATCGCGGCCCGCGCGCTCGTGCGCCGCAGCGTCAGCGCGCGGGCGACGTAGTCGGCACCGGTCCCGACCGTCACCAGCACCGCTGCGGCCATCAGCCACCACCGCGCCGACGCGAGCGCGCCGCGCAACGGGAGCACGTACAGCCCGATCGCCAGCCCCTGCAGCAGCGTCTTGACCTTGCCGCCGCGCGACGCCGGGATGACGCCGTGCCTGATCACCCAGAACCGCAGCAGCGTCACGCCGACCTCGCGCACCAGCACGACGGCCGTCACCCACCACGGCAGGTCGCCGAGCATCGACAGACCGATCAGCGCCGCGCCGATCAGCGCCTTGTCCGCGATCGGGTCGGCGATCTGGCCGAACGCCGTCACCAGGCCGCGGCGGCGCGCCAGCTCGCCGTCGATCCGGTCGGTGAACGACGCCACCGCGAACGCCACCCAGGCCAGCACCCGCAGGTCGGTCTCGTGCCCCGTCCCCGCGAGCAGCAGCGCGAGGAACACCGGCACGAGCAGCATGCGCGCGACGGTCAGGGCATTGGCGACGTTGACCACACCGGCCGAGGGATCCGGCGGCAGCGCGGCCGGGTCCACGACCGACTCGTCGACGACGAGGCCCGGCTCCCGCGCCACGCCCGGCTCGGTCAAGACGGGACCGCCACCAGGTCGACGCCCTCCGCCGCGGTCACCCGCGCCCGCACGATCTGGCCGACCGCGAACCCCGAGCCGAGCAGCGTGACGCTGCCGTCGACCTCCGGTGCCTGGTGCTCGCCCCGCCCCTCGGCGCCCTCGGGCGTCAGCTCCTCGACCAGCACGTCGACCTCGGTGCCGACCCGCTCCTCGGCCCGCGCGGCGGTCAACGTCTCCGTCAGCGTCGTCAGGCGCGCGTAGCGCCGGGCGGCGACGTCGGCGCGGACCTTGCCGCCGAGCGACGCGGCCTCGGTGCCGTCCTCGTCGGAGTAGGAGAACACGCCGACCGCGTCGAGCCGCGCCTCGGTGAGGAAGCCTTCCAGCTCGGCCAGGTCGGCGGCGGTCTCGCCGGGGAAGCCGACGATGACGTTGCTGCGGATGCCGGCCTCGGGCCCGAGCGCGCGGATCGAGTCGACCAGCCCGAGGAACGCCTCCGTCCCCCCGAACCGCCGCATCCGCCGCAGCACCGCCGGGCTGCTGTGCTGGAACGACAGGTCGAAGTAGCCGGCCACGCCCGGCGTCGCCACCATCGCCTCGACCAGCGAGGGCCGCAGCTCGGCCGGCTGGAGGTACGCGAGCCGCACCCGCTCGACGCCGTCGATCGCGGCGAGGCGCGGGAGGAGGCGTTCGAGCAGGCGGACGTCGCCGAGGTCCTTGCCGTAGGAGGTGGAGTTCTCGGACACGAGGTGCAGCTCGACGATGCCCTGCTCCGCGAGCCACTCGGCCTCGCCGACGACCTCGTCCGGCGGCCGCGACACGAACGCGCCGCGGAACGACGGGATCGCGCAGAACGAGCAGCGCCGGTCGCAGCCGCTCGCCAGCTTCAACGGCGCCACGGGCCCGCCGGTGAGGCGGCGGCGGACGGGGCGCGGCCCGGACATGGGCGCGATGCCGAGCGGCAGGTCCGGCTCGGCGACGGTCAGCGCCGCGCGCGCCGCCGCGCGGTCGACCGGCGAGACGGGCAGCAGCGCGCGGCGGTCCCTCGGCACGTGCGAGGCGGGGCGGTCGCCCTCGATGATCGCGCTCAGCCGGGCGGCGAGGTCGGGGTAGGAGTCGAAGCCGAGGACCGCGTCGGCCTCCGGCAGCGTGGCGGCCAGCTCGACGCCGTAGCGCTCCGCGAGGCAGCCGACCGCGACGACGGCGCGGCGCCGCCCGTCGGCGTCGAGGCCGCGCGCCTCCAGCAGCGTGTCGATGCTGTCCTGCTTGGCCTGCTCGACGAAGCCGCACGTGTTGACGACGACGGCGTCCGCGTCGGCGGCGTCGGCGACCAGCTCGAAGCCGCCGCCGGCGAAGCGGGCGGCCAGCTCCTCGCTGTCGACCTCGTTGCGCGCGCAGCCCAGCGTCACGAGCGCGACGCGGCGGGGCGAGGTCATGCGAACGAGGGTATCCGGCGCCACCGACAGGAACGGCGGCGGGGCGGGGTCAGCCCGCGCTGGCCGGGTCGCCGGGCCCGAAGTCGAGCCGGACGACCTCGCCGGGGCGGCCGGGCGAGCCGAGGTCGCGGCCGTTGACGACGAGCCGTACGGCGGCGGCGTTGCCGATCACCAGGTGGATGGTCTTCTTGGCGGTGAAGTCCTGCTGCGACGGGAAGGTCATCAGCCCCTGGTACGTCTTCTTCCCGTCGGCGGTCACGGTGACGTAGGACTTGGTGTTGACGATCGTGACCCGGAGGAACACGCCGCTGCCGGGGATGCGGCCCGCGAGCGCGTCGCCGGGTGGCGGGGTCGTCGCGGGCGCCGCGCTGGGCGTCGGCGACGTCGAGGTGATCGGCTGGACCCCGGCCTCCGGCGTCGCAGTGCCGTTGTTGTTGAACAACGACACCAGCGCCACGATCAGCAGCACGCCCGCCATGACCGCCATCGCGGCGGTCCAGTTCGGTCCT
The DNA here is from genome assembly GCA_030840645.1 of Frankiaceae bacterium. Lineage (GTDB taxonomy): Bacteria > Actinomycetota > Actinomycetes > BP-191 > BP-191 > BP-191. Next base: position 15,616 of record JAVEEC010000099.1, on the reverse strand, counting down.
GTGCGGTCGGGCATCGCGAGCACCTCGTGCTCGAAGATGTCGCGGGTGGCGGGGACCTCGTCGGCGTTCGCCTTGTCGAACTCCGCGACGAGCGGCGCCGGGTCGATGCCGAGGTGGGTCGCGATCGCGCGGACGTGGCCGCGGGCGTACACGGCGCCGCCGCAGCCGGCGAAGTCGTCGGACTCGATCCGGCGCAGCAGCTCCCCGCGGATGCGGGTCGCGCGGCTGACGTCCTCGATGCTCTCGCCGGCGTCCTCGCGGGCGGTCGCCAGGACCTCGCCGATGCTCATGCGACGAACCTCCGCGACCTCGGGCCCGCCATCGGGGAAGGACGGCGGTATGCGTGACGCAGTCTAGGCGGCGGGGGGCAAAGTCGGCAAAGCTACCTTTCTGCGTCACCATTCCGTCGCCGGCTGTAACCGGGCCCGACACTCGCCGAGCCGTGCAGGAGGGTGCCCGGCGGCGTGTTGACGCGCTTGCTGAAGAACACCCGGTCCCAGCGCTCGTTCCCCACGGCGACGAAGTCGGGGATCGACCCGCGCCGCTCCCAGCCGAGGGCCTCGTACAGCGCGTGGGCCGCGTGGTTGTTGCCGCGCGCGTCGAGCATCAGCACCTCGACGCCGGCGGCGCGGGCGTGCTCGGTCAGCGCCTCGACGACGACCCGGCCGAGCCCGCGGCCGCGGGCGTCCGGGTGGGTCATGACGCGGCGGACCTCGGCGTTCTGCCGGACGACCGGCCCGACGAAGCGCTGCCAGCCGCCCAGCGCCTCGATCCGGCCGTCGACGCGGACGCAGGCGAACCCGCCGTCGCCCCGGGCGACGCCCGCGAGCTGCCCGTCCAGCCAGGCCGCCGTCTCGGCCTCATCCGGTACGGCGAGCCAGCCGACGGCGCCCTCCTGCGCGACGACGGCGGCGACGACGCGGTGCACCTCGGCGTACGGCGGCGCGCCGGCCGCGGGGAACTCGACGGTCGCCTCCACGCCGCTGACCCTAGCGGCGCGACCCGAGTCGTTCTGTGCAGCTCACCACGCTCGAGAGGGGCCGTTGGGCTGCACAGAACGCGGCTGCGGGGCCGCGCCCGCCCTCAATGCAGCGTCGCGAGCAGCCCCTCGAGCTCGTCGGCGCGGACGAGGACGTCGCGCGCCTTCGAGCCCTCGCTCGGGCCCACGACCCCGCGCTGCTCCATCAGGTCCATCAGCCGCCCGGCCCGCGCGAAGCCGACCTTGAGCTTGCGCTGCAGCATCGACGTCGAGCCGAACTGCGTGGTCACGACCAGCTCGATCGCCTGGCGCACGAGGTCGTCGTCGTCACCGAGGTCGTCGTCGTTGGCCCGCGCGCCGCCAATGGCCATGGTGCCGTTGCCGACGACGTCCTCGCGGTAGCTCGGGTCGGCCTGCTGCTTGCAGTGCCGTACGACGGCCTCGACCTCGGCCTCGGAGACGTACGCGCCCTGGATCCGCATCGGCTTGCTCGCGCCCATCGGCAGGAACAGCGCGTCGCCGTGGCCGACCAGCTTCTCCGCGCCTGGCTGGTCGAGGACGACGCGGCTGTCCGCCAGTGACGCCGTCGCGAACGACAGCCGCGACGGGACGTTCGCCTTGATCAGGCCGGTCACGACGTCGACGGACGGGCGCTGCGTCGCCAGCACCAGGTGGATGCCGACGGCGCGAGCCATCGCGGTGATCCGGCAGATCGCGTCCTCGACGTCGCGCGGCGCGACCATCATCAGGTCGGCCAGCTCGTCGACGATGACGAGGATGTACGGGTACGGCGCGTAGACCCGCTCGGACAGCGGCGGCGCCTGGATCTCCCCCGACAGCACCTTGCGGTTGAAGTCGTCCACGTGCCGTACGCCGACCGCGGCCAGGTCCTCGTACCGCATCTCCATCTCGCGGACCACCCACTGCAACGCCTCGGCGGCGCGCTTGGGGTTGGTGATGATCGGCGTGATCAGGTGCGGGATGCCCTGGTAGTGCGTCAGCTCCACGCGCTTCGGGTCGACGAGGACGAGCCGGACCTGGTCGGGCGTGGCCCTCGACAGCACGCTGGTGATCAGCGTGTTGATGCACGTCGACTTGCCGGCGCCGGTCGCGCCGGCGATGAGGATGTGCGGCATCGTCGCGAGGTTGGCGACGACGTACCCGCCCTCGATGTCCTTGCCCAGCGCCACGGTCAGCGGGTGCGCGTCGTCCTTCGCGTTCTTGCTGCGCAGGACGTCGCCCAACGACACCAGCTCGCGGTCGACGTTCGGGATCTCGATGCCGACGGCGGACTTGCCGGGGATCGGGCTGATGATGCGGACGTCGGGCGACTTCACGGCGTACGCGATGTTGCGGGAGAGCTGGGTGATCCGCTCGACCTTGACCGCCGGGCCGAGCTCGACCTCGTACCGCGTCACCGTCGGGCCGCGGGTGAAGCCGGTGACCTGCGCGTCGATGTCGAACTGTTCGAGGACGCTCGACAGCGCGGCGATGACGGTGTCGTTGGCCGCGGTCTTGGCCTTGGGCGGCGTGCCCTCGCGCAGCAGCGTCGGCGCCGGGAGGACGTACCCCGCGGTGCCCGCGGCGGAGAGCGGGAGCTGCTCCGCGGCCTTCGGCGCGGGGGTGTGCACGGGCGGCAGCGGCGGCTTCGGGAACGCGATCGCCTCCGTCGGCGTGTCGTCCGGGCTCGCGTCGGCCATCGACGCGACGCGCGAGCGCGACGGGCGGCGGCGGCGCAACGGCTCGTCCTCGACCGCGGGCTCCGGCTCCTCCTCGGGGGCGCCGCGGCGCAGGCCGCGGAGGCGATCCGGGATGGCGTGCAGCGGCGTCGCAGTGACGACGAGGACGCCGAACGCCGCCAGCAGGACGAGCAGCGGCGCGGCGACGTAGGGGCCGAGTCCCGAGCGCAGCGGGGACGCGCCGAGGAAGCCGAGGACGCCGCCCGCGTGGCGCATCGCGCTCGCGCCGTCCGGCGGGGTCGGCGTGCCGTGCAGCAGGTGGACGAGGCCGAGCGCGCCGACCGACAGCGCCGTCCAGCCGACCAGCAGCCGGCCGCGCGCGGCCGGGTCCGACGGGCGGCGCAGCAGCCGCCAGGCCAGCGCGGCGAGCAGCAACGGCACGAGGGCGGCCGCGCTGCCGACCGTTCCCCTGACGAACGCCTCCACGGGTGCCGTCAGCAGCCCGCTGGCGTGCCACCAGACGGCCGCGCCGGTGACGATCGAGGCGGCGAGCGTGGCGAGCCCGGCGCCGTCGCGGCGGTGGGCGGGGTCGAGGTCGCGGGCGCCGTGGCCGACGGCGCGGACGCTGCCGCCGAGCGCGTGCGCGAACAGCGCCCAGACGCCCGCGACGGCGCGCGCGAGCGCCCGGATCAGCCGGGCGGAGGCCGGTGGCTTGCGGACCGGCTTGCGGCGCTGGGCCGGCCTGCGGGCGGCGGGCTTGCGGGCGTTCGTCCGGGCGGCCTGGGGGCGGGCGCCGGAGCGGGCCGCGGTGCCGCGGCCGCGCGGCGCCGCGGGCTCGGCGTCGAGGTCGATGACCGCGCGCGCGCCGGAGCGGCCCGCCGGGCGGGCGCGGGACGGCGTACTCGGCGTGCGGGTGGCCATGCTCAGCACGGTAACCGCGTCACACAGGTCGCACAAACACCAATCGCCCCACGGGTCCCGCAATCTCCGTGGCTATTTCCGGCCAGACCGGTAATCGTCGGGCCGTTCAACCGTGCAGATGGGTGAGGGGCGCGCGACCGCGCTCGCTGGGACTGGGGACCGGCCGGCGCGGGGGCCCGGCCGGTCCTCCCCTCCTCCGGGACGGTCCCGCGCGCCCCGACCCTCGCGCTCAGACCTCGACGACGACCGGGATGATCATCGGGCGGCGGCCGAACTTCTCGCTGACCCACTTGCCGACCGCCCGGCGGACGAGCTGCTGCAACGCCTGCGTGTCGCCGACGCCCTCGGCCCCGGCGGCGGCGAGCGCGTCGCTGACCCGGCGTTCGGCCTCGGCGAACGGCGCCGCCCCCGCGTCGCTGAACCCGCGCGCGAAGAACTCGGGACCGGCCGTCACCTTGCCGGTCATCGAGTCGACCACGACGACGACGGTGATGAACCCCTCGTCGCCGAGGATCCGCCGATCCTTCAACGCCATGTCGCTCACGTCGCCGACGACCAGGCCATCGACGTACACGTACCCGCACTGCACCCGCCCGGCGATCCGCGCGACCCCGTCGATCAGGTCGACGACGACGCCGTCCTCGGCGTACACGATCCGGTCGCGCGGCACGCCGGTCGCCTCGGCGAGGCGGCCGTGCGCGCGCAGGTGCCGCCACTCGCCGTGGATCGGCAGCATGTTGCGCGGCTTGGTGGCGTTCAGCAGGTACAGCAGCTCGCCCGCGGGGGCGTGCCCCGACACGTGCACCATGGAGTTGCCCTTGTGCAGGACCGTCGCGCCCCAGCGGTGCAGGCCGTTGATGACCCGGTGGACGGCGTTCTCGTTGCCGGGGATGAGGCTGCTGGCGAGAACGACGGTGTCGTCGGCCTCGATGCGGACGGGGTGGTCGCGGTTGGCCATCCGCGACAGCGCGGAGAGCGGCTCGCCCTGCGACCCGGTCGAGACCAGGCAGACCTCGCGGGCGGGGAGCGCGTCGATCTCGCGGGCGTTCATGAGGATGTTGCCGGGAACGGTGAGGTAGCCCAGCTCGCGCGCGACCTCCATGTTGCGGACCATGCTGCGGCCGACGAACGCCACCCGCCGGCCGTTCTCGTGCGCCGCGTCGATGACCTGCTGGACGCGGTGTACGTGGCTCGCGAAGCAGGCCGTGATGATCCGGCCCTTGGCCGTGCCGAAGATCCGGCGCAGCTCGTCGCCGACCTCGCGCTCGCTGGTGACGAAGCCCGCGACCTCGGCGTTGGTCGAGTCCGACAGCAGCAGGTCCACGCCCTCGCGGCCGAACTCAGAGAACGCCCCGAGGTCGGTGATCCGCCCGTCGATCGGCAGCTGGTCCATCTTGAAGTCGCCGCTGTGCACGACCAGCCCGGCGGGCGTCCTGATCGCCAGCGCGAGAGCGTCGGGGACGCTGTGGTTGACCGCGACGAACTCGCACTCGAACGGCCCGTACCGCCGCTTGTCCCCCTCGACCACCCGCTCCAGGTCCGGCGTGATCCGGTGCTCGCGGAGCTTGCTGTCGAGCAGCGCCAGGGTGAGACGCGATCCGACGAGGTGGATGTCGGCGCGTTCGCGCAGCAGGAACGGCACCGCCCCGATGTGGTCCTCGTGCGCGTGGGTGAGGATCAGCGCCTCGACGTCGTCGAGGCGGTCCCTGATGTGGCTGAAGTCCGGGAGGATCAGGTCGACGCCGGGCTGCTCGGTCTCCGGGAAGAGAACGCCGCAGTCGACGATCAGCAGGCGGCCCTCGTACTCGAAGACCGTCATGTTGCGGCCGATCTCGCCGAGGCCGCCGAGCGGGACGACGCGCAGCGCCCCCGCGGGTAGCGGCGGCGGCGAGGTGAGCTCGGGGTGCGGGTGGCTCATCGGAGCGTCACCCCTGCCGCCGCGAGGTCGGTCAGCAACGTCTCGACCTCCTGCTCGGTCGCGTCGATGAGCGGGGGCCGGGTCGGCCCGCCAGGCAACCCTGCCACGTTCAGGGCTGCCTTGACGGTGATGACTCCCTGGGTGCGGAAGAAGCCGGTGTACGCCGGCAGCAGGCCCTGGTGGATGCGCGTCGCGGCGGCGTTGTCGCCCCGGTCGAACGCCGCCGCCATCTCGGCCAGCCGCCCGGCCACGAAGTGCCCGACGACGGACACGAAGCCGCTGCCGCCGACCGAGAGCAGCGGCAGGTTGAGCAGGTCGGTGCCCGAGTAGTACGCGAGGTCGGTCCGCGCCAGCACCTCGCTGCTCGCGGCGAGGTCGTCCTTCGCGTCCTTCACGGCGACGATCCGCTCGTGCTCCGCGAGCCGGACCAGCGTCTCGGTGCCGATCGGCGTCGCGCTGCGGCCCGGGATGTCGTAGAGCATGTTCGGCAGGCCGGTCGCGTCGGCGACCGTCTCGAAGTGGCGCTGCAGCCCGGCCTGCGGCGGCTTGCTGTAGTACGGCGTGACGACGAGCAGCGCGTGCACGCCCGCCTTCTCGGCCTGGCGGGCCAGCTCGACGGTGTGCGCGGTGTCGTTGGTGCCGACGCCGGCGACGACCGTCGCCCGGCCGCCGACCGCCTCGACCACGGCGCGCACCAGCCGGTCCTTCTCGTCGTCGGTCGTCGTCGGGGACTCGCCGGTGGTGCCGTTGACGACGAGGCCTTCGTTGCCGCTGGAGATCAGGTGCTCGGCGAGCCGCGCGGCGCCGTCGAGGTCGAGCGAACCGTCCTGGCGGAACGGCGTGACCATCGCCGTGAGCACGGTCCCGAACGGTCGGCGGGGTGCGTTCATGCGGCCATCATCCCGCGCGCGGCCGTTCCGCGATCCCGGGCGCGCGGGGACGGCCCGCTACGTTGCGGATATGACGTGGACGCTCGCGGTGGACAGGGACGCCCTCGACCGCACGCACCTGCTGGACACGCCGACCCCCCGGGCGGGTGACGGCGAGACGGTGCTGCGCGTCGACCGGGTCGGCGTCACCGCGAACAACGTCACCTACGCCGTCCTCGGCGACGCGTTCCGGTACTGGGAGTTCTTCCCGGCGCCGGACCCCGCGCTCGGCCTGGTCCCGCTCTGGGGGTTCGCGGAGGTCCTCGAGTCGCGGGCGCCGGGTGTCGAGCCGGGGCAGCGGCTCTACGGCTACCTGCCACCGTCGAGCCACCTGAGAGTCCGTCCCGACCGCGTGGACGAGCGCGGCTTCCGCGACGCGTCCGAGCACCGCGCGGCCCTGCCGTCGCCGTACAACGCGTACGCCCTGACAACCGGCGACACCGCGTACGAGGCACACCGCGAGGACCTCCAGGTGCTGTACCGGCCGCTGTTCTTCACGTCGTTCATGCTCGCGGACCGCCTGCGGGACAACGGATTCCACCATGCCGACGTCGTCGCCGTCTCGTCGGCGAGCAGCAAGACGGCGTACGGCGCCGCGTTCCTGATGCGCGGCGAGCGCGAGCTGGTCGGCCTCACGTCGGCGCGCAACGTCGCGTTCACCGAGAGCCTCGGCGTGTACGACCGCGTCCTCCCGTACGACGCCGCCGGCGACCTCAAGGCCGTCCCCACGACCTACGTCGACGTCGCCGGGTCGAAAGACCTGACGGCGGCGATCCACGACCACCTCGGGGCCGACCTGGTGCACCACGCGGTCGTGGGGATCACCTTCCAGGACCCCACGCCGGTCGGCACGCTCCAGGGCGCGCGTCCTACGGTGTTCTTCGCGCCGGAGCAGATGCGCAAGCGGGCCGGTGACTGGGGGCGCGCGGGTCTGGACGAACGGTTCGGCGAGGCGTGGCGCCGGTTCGCGCCCGCCGTGGAGGGCTGGGTCGACGTCGTCACGCACACCGGACCCGAGGCGCTGGCACGCGTCTGGCGGGACGTGCTCGCGGGCCGGACGGCGCCGCGCGACGGCCACGTGGTGACGTTCTGATGCGCGTCACCGAGGACCGGCCGCGCGACATCGGCGACGTCGTCGCGCGCCTCACCGAGATCGACGCGAGCCTGCCGGCGAACGACGGCGTCGCCTGCTTCAACCGCATGTACCTGACCGTCACCGAGCTGGTCCGCGACCGGCTGACGGCCGGGTTCTTCGCGGACGCGGCGACGATGGGCGCGCTGGACGTGACGTTCGCGGACCTGTAACTCGCCGCCGTCGACGCGGACGCCGCGGGCGAACGCGTGCCCGAGGCGTGGGCACCGCTGTTCGCCCGCCGCGCGGACCCGGGGATCGCGTCGATCCAGTTCGCCGTCGCCGGGATGAACGCGCACATCAACCACGACCTCGCGACCGCCGTCGTCACGGCGTGCGCGCAGCGCGACGCGGCGCCGGACGTGGGGACGTTCCACGCCGACTACCTGCGGGTGAACGCGCTGCTCGCCGCCGTCCTGCAACAGGTCCGCGAGACCTACCTGACCGGCCTCGCGCTCGACGCCGACCGCGACGCCGCTCCGGTCCTGAACCACGTCGGCGCGTGGAGCATCGACCGCGCGCGCGACGCCGCGTGGGTCAACGCCGACGTCCTCTGGCGGCTGCGGGACCTGCATCTCGCGCGGGACGCGTTCGCCGACGCGCTGGCGGGCAGCGTCGGCCTGGTCACGGCGACGCTGCTGGCGCCGGTCTGACCCAGGTCAGGCGCCGAGGGCACGCAGCAGCAGCGGGCGGTTCCTGACGATCCAGGCCGCACTACGGGTCCGCCAGACGACGCCCCACACGATCGCGGTCCCGGGCCCGTCCCTCGTCGCGCCGGACTCGACCGCGTCCGCGCGCGCGCTCACCACGGCGAACTCCACCATCCGATTGACCAGCGCCGCGCGGTCCCCGCGCGGCAGGCCGTACCCGTCCACCAGCAGGGCAAGCCGCCGCGCCCTGGTCGCCGCGTCCGGCAGGCCGTCGAGGGCGGCGACGTCGTCGTCGTAGAGCTGGGCGTTGAGCCAGCCGGTGTGCGCCAGCTCCCAGAGCGCGTCGAACGGCCCCGCCGTCTCCCAGTCCACGAACGCCACGGGCAGGCCGTCCCGCGCGACGACGTTCCACGGCGCGGTGTCGCCGTGGCCGATGACCGGAACGGTCGCGGGCAGCTCCCGCCCGAACCACGGCCGCCACACGGCGTCCGGCGGCGGGCGGAACGTCGACGTGGCCCGGTGCAGGTCGCGCAGCAGCACGCCGAGCGCGTCGGCGGCGTCGTCGCTCCAGCCGCGCTCCGGCGGCGGCTCGCCCGGCACGTACGCGAGCACCTCGCGCCCGTCCGCGTCGAAGCCGTCGCCGACGACGCGCGGCGATCCCGGGTACCCGACCTCTTCGAGGTGCCGGAGCAGCGCGACGATGGTGCGGCTCCACGGCCGGGCCGGCCGGAGAACGACGTCACCGCGCCGCCGCACGTCGGTACGGCCGCCGCCCTCCAGCCGTGCCTCCACGCTCACCTACTGCCCCCGAACGGCGTCGCCGCTACGCCCAGAACTCGTCCACCGCCTGCTGGTCGTCGGTCACGACGAAGCTCTCGACCAGCCGGCCGTCGCGCCAGTGGCCGACCTCGACCTGCCGGACGTCGAGGCGCTTGTCGCCGCGGGTCGCGGTGACCCGGCTCAGCGCGACGACGTGGTCATCGTTGCCGACGTAGTCGTGCGGCTCCAGGTTGACGCTGCCCTGGCTCAGCTCCCCGACCTTCGCGAACCAGCCGAACACCGCATCCCTGCCGACGAGGTCACCGGAGAGCGGTCCGTGGCCGGCGATGTGCCAGACGGTGTCCTCGGCGATCAGCTCGGTGAGCGTCGCCATGTCCTGCTTGGCGTACGCCTCGTGCCCGCGCCTGAACAGGTCGACGTTCGGGTGGTCGGTCATGGCGGCTCCCTCGGCCGGGTGGTTGCCTCGCCCACGCTCGTCCCGGCGCGCGACGCCCGTCAATGGCCAATTCGGCGTGGTGCGCGGCCGGACCCCGTCAGGGCGCGGCGACGTACCGCGCGATCTCGGCCGCCGTGCCCGTGCAGTCCGGCGCGCAGGCGACGTAGGTGACCGTGAAGACGTCGTTCGGCTTGGTGGCGGTGACGTCGGCCGCCCAGGTCGCGGTGCCGTCCTTGCCCGGCGCGATCGTCGCGAACGCCAGCGTGACCGTCGCGCCCGCCCGGATCCGGTTGAGGCGGACCGCGATCGTGGTCGACGCCGGGACGCCGAACGCACCGACCGTCGCGTGCAGCGTTCCCGCCGCCGTGCCCGGGGCGATCGCCGCGCCGACGTGCGGCGTGCCCTCGTCGGGTCGCCCGCGGAACGTGACGACGTCGATCGGCAGGCAGGTCTCGGCGCCCGTTCCGAGCGCGCAGTAGCCGGCCGACAGCGTCGCCCACTGCGTCGAGACGACGGGCACGGAGACCGTCGCGTCGATGTCCCCGACGCCGTCCGGGGTCAGGATCGACCGGCCGAGCACGACGCCGATGTCCTTGATCACGGGGCCGCTCGGCGTGCCCGACTCGGCGTGCCGGCCGATGACCGTGACGAGCAGCCGCCGGTCCTCGAACTTCGCGACCTTCGCCACGACCTTCACGACCTCGTGACCGTCGGCGGTCTCCAGCGAGGCCACGAGGCGCGGCTCGTCGGGGAACGTCTTGGCCTGCACGGACAGGTTCGCGGCGCCGTAGAGGCCGAACGACGTCGCGGCGACGCCGAGCAGCACGACGACCGCGACGAGCGACAGCCTGGCCTGCCAGAGCAGCCTGGCCGTCAGGACGACCAGGACCGCCCCGACGACGACCGGCCGGAGCGAGCGGCCGCCGGCCGGGTGCACGTACCACCAGGTCAGCGCGCCGATGACCGCGACGGCACCGATCAGCCACCGGACGCGGGCGTGCTTGTTCACCCGGAACGCGGGCCCGAGCAGGCTGCACACGACGCCGAGGCCGATGAGCGAGAACACGAACACCGCACCGGCCGCCGACGGCGAGCGGAGCAGCCGGTCGAGGACGCCCTCCTTGATCCCGAAGAACGTGAGCACCGCGGTGAGCAGCGTGAAGCCGCCGGCGGTCCACTTCGCGGCGGCGTCGAGCTTCGCCGGGTCGAGGAACTCGGGGTCCTCGTCGCCGTCGGCGATGACCGCATTCCGCAGCGACTCCGTCGAGACTGCCTTGAGTGACACCATCGAACGCTCCTCGCGTCGTCCCCCGCGTGCCGTGCTACGGGCTGACCCGGCCGTTCCTGTCGAACGCCGCGTGCGTGATCGGCATCAGCCGCGCCCAGTGCGACTCCATCGCTTCCCCGACGAGCTCGATCTCACGCTGCGGGTACGAGGGGAACGTCGAGTCCGCGCGCTTGGTGCGCAGCGACAGGAACGCCATCAGCGAGCGGGCGTTGCAGGTCGCGTACATCGACGAGTATGTCGCCACCGGCAGCACCCCGCGCGCGACCTCGCGCGCGACACCCGCTCGGAGCATCCGCTGGTACGCGGCGTACGCCGTGGTGCAGGCCTCCTTGGTCTGCGCGACCACGGTGTCGTACTGCTCCGGCGTGCCCGGCACGAACTCGTAGTGCCCTGTCTTGCCCTCCTGGACGAGGTTGCGGTTGGGGCCCGGCACGTAGAACACCGGCTCCAGCTCGCGGTAGCGGGCGCTCGACTCGTTGTACGACCAGCCGATGCGATGCCGGTGGAACTCGCGGAACACGAAGATCGGCGCCGAGACCAGGAACGTCATCGAGTTGTGCTCGAACGGGCTGCCGTGGCGTTCGCGCATCAGGTAGTTGACCAGGCCCGCCGAGCGCGCCGGGTCCTCGTCCCGCGCCTCCAGCGACTGCTCCCCGGCCGTCGACACGCGGGCGGCCCAGAGCACGTCGTTGTCCGACGCCGAGGCCTTGACCAGCTCGACGGTCATGTCCGAGCGCCAGGACGGCACCAGCGCCAGCTCGTCCTGGATCTCCACGCCGTTCTCCTCGGTCAGCATCCGGCGATGGTACGGCGACGGGGCCCCCAGAGCGTGCAACGACACCGCCCCGCGGCGCCGTAGGGTCGGTTGGTGGTGATCCGTCCCGCGACCGCCGCCGACGCGGCGGAGATCGCGCGCGTCCAGGTCGAGACCTGGCGGGCGGCGTACCCGGGGATGATCGCCGAGCCCGTCCTGGCCGCGCTCTCGGTCGCGTCGATGACCGCGCGGTGGGAGACGTACTTCGGCACGGCGGGCGTGTCGGTCCACCTGGCCCTGGTCGACGGCGCGGCGGCCGGGTTCGTCTGCGCCGGGCCGCCGCGCGACGCCGACGTCGCCGAGGGCGGCGAGGTGTACGCGATCTACGTCCTCCCCGGCGCGCAGCGCCACGGCCTCGGCACCGCCCTGCTCGACACCGCCGTCAGGTGGCTGGCCGGGCGGCCCGGCGTGCTCTGGGTGCTCGCGGCGAACGCGCCAGCCCGGGCGTTCTACGCGGCGCGCGGCTGGACGTCGGACGGCACCGAGCGCGCCATCGACGTCGGCGGCGACGTCGTGAACGAGGTCAGGTACCGCTACCCGGGTACCGCGCCCGCGGTCTAGCGTCAGCGGCATGGACGAACGCTTCGCCGGCGAGTGGCCGGACCACCGTGCCCTGGTACGGGTCGAGCTCGACGCCTACGCCGCCGCGGGCGTCGACGGCGACCTGCCGACCCGCTGCGTGCCGTGGACCGTAACGGACGTGACGCGGCACCTGGCGGCGACGTTCGAACGCTTCGTGGCCATGCTCGAGCAGGGGCGGCGCGGGAACTTCTCCCCGCCGTTCCCCCGCGAGGCGCTCGACACCGAGAACCTGCGGGCCGTCGAGCAGTTCACCGGCGACCCGGACGCGCGGCTGCGCGCGGCGGCGGAGACGTTCCTCGATCTGGCCACCGACCCGGACGAGCCGATGCCGCACCAGCTCGGCGTCGTCCCCGTGGGCGTGCAGACGCTGTTCGGGCTCGCGGACCTCGCGATCCACCACGACGACGTCGCCCGCGCGGCGGGCGGCGCGTACCAGCCCGCACCCGAGGTGGTCGAGACGCTCGTGGCGGCATACCGTCGGCTGGGGTTCTGGGAGGAGAGCGACCCGCCGGTCTGGGCGTCGCTCGTAGCGGACAGGGAGTCGTAACGCATGTGCCGGAGCATCAAGACCCTGCGCGGGGCCGAGCCGCCGCCGACCGACGCCGACGTGACGGCGGCGGCGTTGCAGTTCGTCCGCAAGGTGAGCGGCTACCGCGCGCCGTCGCGGCGCAACGCGGAGGCGTTCGACCGCGCGGTCGCCGAGATCACCGAGGCGTCAGAACGCCTCCTCACCGCCCTCGACACGCCGGTCTCCGCGGTGGGGTGACCCGCCGCCCCAGACTCGTTCTGTGAAGATCACCACGCTCAAGAGGGGCGCCTGGGCTGCACAGAACGCCGCGGGTGCTCCAGCGCGATGGCGCGGCGCATCGCGGTACGGCCGCGCCGGGGGTCGCGCGCGTCGGCGTACGCGAGCGCCAGGTCGTACCACGCCCGCCAGTCGTCCGGGTCCGCCTCGACCGCGGCCTTGACCCCGTCGAACGCCGCGTCCGCCTCGTCCGCCGTCCGCGGCGGCGGGGCGTCGGTGCCGCGCAGCCGCGCGAGCCGTTGGGACGCCGCGCCGAAGCGGACCTCCGCCACGACCAGCAGGACGCCCACGACAGCGAGTAGCAGCAGCCCCACCCCCAAGCCGCGGAACGCGAGCCGCCGGTCGCCGAGCAACGTCACCGCCCGCGACCCGATGACGAACGTGTAGTACGCGACCGCCAGCACCAGCAGCGCCGCCGTCCGCCGCGCGGTGAATACCCTCACAGCAGCGCGTCGAGGCCCAGCGTCAGGCCCGGCCGCGCCGGCACGGCGCGGACCGCGAGCAGCACCCCCGGCATGAACGACGCCCGGTCGGTCGAGTCGTGCCGGATCGTCAACGTCTCCCCCGCGCTGCCCAGCAAGACCTCCTGGTGCGCGACGAGTCCCGCGAGCCGGACCGAGTGCACGCGGACGCCCGACACCGAAGCCCCTCGCGCGCCGTCCAGCGCCGACGCGGTCGCGTCCGGCGCCGGCGCCACACCCGCCGCGGCGCGGGCGGCGGCGACCCGCTCGGCCGTCGACCGCGCGGTACCCGAGGGCGCGTCGACCTTGCCCGGGTGGTGCAGCTCGACGATCTCGACCGAGTCGAAGTGCGCGGCCGCCTGCTCCGCGAACCGCATCATCAGCACCGCGCCGAGGCCGAAGTTCGGCGCGACGAGCACGCCCACGGACGGCGCGGTCGCGAGCCAGGACCGCACCTGGTCGAGGCGCGACTCGGAGAACCCGGTCGTGCCGACGACGACGTGCTTGCCGGCCTCGATGCAGGTACGCAGGTTGTCCATGACGGCGTCCGGTGTCGTGAAGTCCACGACGACGTCCGCGCCCGCCAGGTCGTCGGCGGTCCAACCCTCGTCCAGCGAGGCGACGAGCCGCAGGTCGGATGCCGCCGACACCGCGCGGCAGACCTCGGCGCCCATCCGGCCGTGCGCCCCGAGAACGGCGACGCCGAGCGCCACCTACGCCACCGCGGCCGAGAAGTCGACGTCGTCGAAAGGCCCGATCACCGCGAGCCCCAGCGTCGAGTCGGCGAGCACGTCGGTCGCGACGGACTGCACGTCGTCCGGGGTCACCGCGTCGATCCGCGCGATCACCTCGTCCACGGTGAGCTGCTCGCCGTACACGAGCTCGCCCTTGCCGAGCCGCGACATCCGCGACCCGGTGTCCTCCAGGCCGAGGACCAGCGACCCCTTGAGCTGCCCCTTGCCGCGCGCGATCTCCTCGGCGGTGATGCCCTTCATGGCAACGGCGTCGAGCTGCTCGCGGCAGAGCGAGAGGACCTCGTTGACGCGCGACGGCGCGCACCCGGCGTAGACGCCGAACAGCCCGGTGTCGGCGTACTGCGAGTGGTAGCTGTAGACGCTGTACGCGAGCCCGCGGCGTTCGCGGACCTCCTGGAACAGCCGCGACGACATGCCGCCGCCCAGCGCGTTGTTCAGCACCCCGAGCGCGAAGCGCCGCTCGTCGGAGCGCGAGAGCCCGCCGGTGCCGAGGACGAGGTTGGCCTGCTCGGTCGGGCGCCGGGTGACCTGAACGCCGCCGAGCAACGAGGGCGGGCGCGTGCCCGCCCGCGGCGCGGCGGGTGCGGCGGACGTGTCGTCGAGCACGTCGGCGAACGCCTTGCGGACGAGCCGCACGACCCGGTTGTGGTCGAGGTTGCCCGCGACCGCGACGACCATCTGCGAGGGCCGGTAGCGGCGGCGGTAGTAGCCGTTGACCGAGCCGCGCGACACCGCCTCGATCGAGCCGACCGTCCCGAGCACGGGGCGGCCGAGCGGGTGGTCGCCGAAGATCGCCTTCGCGAACGCGTCGTGGACGATGTCGTCCGGCGCGTCGTCGTGCATGGCAATCTCTTCGAGGATGACGCCCCGCTCGCTCTCGAAGTCGTCGGTCGTGATCAGCGACGACGTCACCATGTCGGAGACGACGTCGACGGCGAGCGGCAGGTCGGTGTCGAGCACCCGCGCGTAGTAGCAGGTGTACTCCTTGGCGGTGAACGCGTTCATCTCGCCGCCGACCGCGTCCATCACCGCCGCGATCTCCAGCGCGTTGCGCCGCTTGGTGCCCTTGAACAGCAGGTGCTCGAGGAAGTGCGACGAGCCGGCGAGGCCCGGCGCCTCGTCCCGCGAGCCGACCCCGACCCAGATGCCGAACGCCACCGAACGCACCGTCGGCATCGACTCGGTGACCACCCGCAGGCCGCCGGGCAGGACGGTACGACGGATCGTCGAGCCGTCCGAGCCCTGGCGGACCTGCGTACGTGGCATGAAGGCGTACTACTCGGCCGAGCCGGCGGGGGCGCCGGCCGTGACCGCGTCGGCGGCCGCGTCCGAGCCGCCGCTCTCGGCGGGCTTCGCGTCCTCGACGAGGCCCAGCGAGATCTTGCCGCGCTGGTCCACCTCGAGGATCTCCACCTGGAGCTTGTCGCCGACGTTGACCGCGTCCTCGACCTTGGCCAGGCGCTTGCCGCGGCCGAGCTTCGAGATGT
>JAVEEC010000043.1 GCA_030840645.1 Frankiaceae bacterium | reverse complement strand
AATCCGCTGATCTGCTGCGCGACGCCCAGCACGGCGCCTCGCGGCGTTGTCGTCGGCGCCGAGAGCGCTGCTCTCGACCCCTCCTCCGCCTTGCGATGCACCGCCCTGGACGCCGCTCGCGACGATCGCGGATTGAGAGACACGCCCTAGTGACGGAAACGGATGCCGCGCCGACCTGTTACCGGCACCCGGGACGGGAGACGTTCGTCCGCTGTACGCGGTGCGACCGGCCGATCTGCCCGGACTGTATGACCGAGGCGTCGGTCGGGTTCCAGTGCCCGGAGTGCGTCCGCGAGGGGCAGAAGTCGATGCGCCCCGCGCGGACGGTCTTCGGCGGCCGGGTCTCCCGCGAGGCCGTCCTCACCCGGCTGCTCATCGGGCTGAACGTCGCGGCCTTCGCGTACGAGCTGGCCGTCGGGCAGGACACGGCGACGATCCGCTTCGGCATGCACCCGCTGTCGGTGGCGCAGGGCGAGTACTACCGGCTCGTGACGTCGGCGTTCCTGCACTTCGGGATCATCCACATCGCGTTCAACATGTACGCGCTGTACATGCTCGGCAGCCAGGTCGAACGGGCCGTCGGCCGGGCGCGGTTCCTCGCGCTCTACCTGACCGCCGCGCTCGGCGGCTCGACGCTCTCGTACCTGCTGAGCTCCCCCAAGGTGCTCGGCGCGGGGGCGTCCGGTGCAGTGTACGGGCTGTTCGGGGCGTACTTCGTGATCGCGCGACGGCTGCGGATGGACACCACCCAGATCGTCGGGCTCATCGGCATCAACCTGTTCATCAGCTTCGCCATCCCGTCGATCGACTGGCGGGCGCACATCGGCGGCCTGATCGTCGGGGGCGGCCTGATGTACGCGTTCGCCCACCTGTCGGCGTCCCGGCGCCGCGACCTGCTGCATGCGGCGGCCGTCGCAGGGACCGTGGTCGTGCTGCTCGTCGCGATCGGGGTGCGGACGTCCCGGCTGCGGCAGGACGCTCAGCTCGCCGGCAACCTCAGCGCGTCGAGCGCCGCGACGACCTCCGCGCAGGACCGGCCGAGCCGGTAGGCGGGGACGACAAGCAGGCGTTCGCCGAGGTCGATCTCAACGGCGTTGGCGCGCCGCCGCGGCCGGGCGCCCGCGGCGGGCGGCTGCAACGTGCTCACGGCGGCGACGGCGGACCACGGGTGGCGTTCGCGGGTCACCCCGACCGCCACGTCGACGCCGTCCGCGTCGGCCGTGAGCGTGGGCCGCAGCAGCGCGGAACGCAGCGCCTCGGCCGCCGCACCGGCCGCCGCGACTGCGAACAGGAACCGGCCCGGGCCGTCGACGAGCGCCGCGAGCCCGAGCGCGACGACCGCGCCCGCCGCGAGCAGCGCGATCAGCGCGGGTCGGACGGCGTACGTCACCCGCCCGGCGACCACGAACGGAACGGGGCTCAGCCGGTGAAGCTCGGCTGACCGGGGACCGGCGTCGCCGGGGCGGCCGGGTTGATCAGCACGAAGCGGCGCGCGGCGTAGTCCGTGCCGGGGCACGAGGCGCCGAAGTCGTACGTCCCGCCGCTGATGTCCGGAAGCGTGTAGTCGCCGGAGAACGTCTTGTCCGGGAGCAGCGTCGCCTTGATGTCGTGGATCGGGCCGAAGGACACGTCGACGGTGCCGCCCCAGCAGTTGGTGCCGGAGAAGTGCACCTTGTCGCCGGGCCGGCCGACGGACTTGTTGGCGGTGAACGCCCCGCTGTAGGCGAGGACGTCGAACGGCACGCTCTCGCTGGACCGGCTGATGGTCGGGGCGCTCGGGGGCGTGCAGTCGGCGATGAGCGCGGTGACGCTCGCCTCCTCGCCCGCGACGGCGTTGTCCGGGACGGTGAGCACCGCGGAGAAGTGGCCGTTGGCGTCGGTCGTGGTGTTGACGGTGACGTTGTTGAGGGTGCCGCTGGGCGCGGTGTAGTGCAGGGTGACGGCGATGCCGTCGTTGGCGCAGGTCGGGCCGGTCGCGTCACCGGTGACGGTGGTGGTGTCGTGGGGGTGGGCGGCGTCCGGGTTGACCGTGATCGGGAACTCGCCGGCCGCGTACGCGGGGACCGGCACGGAGGCGGTTCCGAGCACGATCGCGAGCGGGCCGCTCACGAGGGCCAGGTGGCGAAGGCGCATGGTACGAACACCCCAAACTGTCGACAGTTTCGAAGGTATCATCGGTGATCATGCCTCGTCGCCGGTACGCCCCCGTTGTCCTGCTCCTCCTCTTTATTACCGCTTGCGCTCCGGACGGAAACTCCGCCGCGCCGAGCCCCTCGACGCCGCCGTCGGGCTCGCCGCGTTCGCGGACGCCGCGGCGGACGTTCTCGACGAACGGCACGCTGATCGGCTACCCCGCCTACGCCGCGACGGCCAAGGGGAAGTCGGTACGGGTCTTCGACAGGGCGAACGGCACGCTCCGGCGCACCCTGGCCAACCCGCAGCCCTCGGGCGCGCCGCTGACGTTCCTGCTCAAGTCGCAGCCGGGCGGCACCTGGCTGGAGATGTTCCTGCCGATCCGGCCGAACGGCTCCACCGGCTGGGTGCGCGCCACCGACGTGAGCGTCGTCGGCGTGCCGTTCCGCATCGACGTCCTGCGCGCCGAGCACCGGCTCCGCCTGTACGAGAACGGCAAGCTGAAGAAGGACTTCGCCGTCGCGATCGGCACCAACAACACGCCGACGCCGGGCGGGACGTTCTACCTCAAGGAGCTGCTCGTCCCGACGAACTCGGGCGGTTTCTACGGGCCTTACGCGTACGGGCTGTCCGGGTTCTCGAACGTCCTCACGACGTTCGCCGGCGGCGACGCGGTGATCGGCATCCACGGCACCAACGACCCGAGCAAGATCGGCTCGGACGTGAGCCACGGCTGCATCCGGATGCGCAACGCCGACATCACCTACCTGGCGAAGCTGCTCCCGCTCGGCACGCCGGTGCACATCCTCGCCTGAGGCGCGTCAGCTCTTCGACTTGCCGGCGGCGATGTACGCCACCTTGTACGCGGCGGACTCCTCGCGGATGCGGACGTCCAGGTACATCTCCAGCGCGTGGTCGGGGCCGGACACGACGCGCAGCCCCTCGCGGATGACCTCGCCCGGCGTCGTGATCGGCGCGGGCAGCTCCCGCAGCCGGTCCCGGAACAGCTGCACCCGCGAGCCGGGCACGAACGGCACCGTCGCCGAGTGCGGCCGCCACGGCGCGTCCCCGCAGATGTCGACGTCGGACAGCGCAGGCCAGCGCAGCAGCATCTGCCGCGAGGCCTCCGCCGCGAGCGGCAGCTGGGTGATGTAGGTGTCCAGCGTCCAGGCCGGGTTGCCGCGGACGTAGAGCCCGAGGTGGTGGTCGGTGACCATCAGGCTGGCGACCTCGGACCGCGTCGCCGCGAGGTACCCGGCCGCGAAGGCGCGCACCTCCGCGTCGGACGGGTCCCGGGGGCCAGGCGGCCGGGCGGCGCCGTTGCCGCAGGCGGCAAGGCACAGGCAGAGGGCCGCCGCGGTCGCGACGGCCCTCCGGAGATGCCTGGTGCTCACCCGGCGAAGCGCACCGGACCCACGACCGGCCCGGCCGGGATCGGGGACGGCGTCGCGGTCGGCGTGACGCCGGGGGTCGCGAGGAGGGTGAACGGCCGGTCGTTGTAGTCGGTGCCGCTGCACGCCGCCCCGAACGAGTACGCGCCCGGGGTGGCGTTCGGGATGGTGTAGTTGCCCGCGAAGGTGTTCGCGGAGGTGTTCAGCGTCACCGGGACGGCGAAGCCGTTGTTCGGGTCGGAGTTCTGGAAGAAGAACACGCCGACCGAGGTGCCGAGGCAGTTGGTCCCGGAGACGTGCACGACGGTCCCGGCCCGGCCGGACGTCTTGTCCGTCGAGAGCACGCCGGTGGCGAAGACGATGTTCATCGTCACCGAGTTGCTGTTGACCCCGCCGCCCGCGGCCTTGTGGGCAACGTTGCGCACCAGGTCGGTGTTCGGCGGGTTGGTCGTCGAGGGCGCGGACGTCGAGGACGCGACGCAGGCGACGTTCGCCTGGACGCTCGGCTCGGTGTCCGACTCGGGCTGGGCGTCGTCGGGAACGGTGAACTCCTGGACGAACCCGCCCTCGCCGTCCGTCGTGCCTTCGTGGGTGATGGTCTGGGGGTTGTCGTCCTCGTCGGTGTACGCGAACGTCACGGTGTACCCGACGTTCGTGCACGGCCCGCTGCCGGTGACCGTGAACGTCTGCTCGAGGGTGACCGTGTCGTCGTCGACGACGATGGTGTACGTCTGGGTCTGGCCCGCGCTCGCGACACCTGTACCGGCGGAGACCACCGCGCCCAGGGACACGAGCGCCCCGGCCGTAGCCAGGGAGACGAAGGAACGAGCTCTCATTGCAGACCTCCACGATCTCGGCGACCCTGCGGGCCGTACTCCTCGTCGTCACCCTAGCCATATCAGGGGTCCTACGATGGCGAACATGAGAGATGCGGTCATCTGCGCGGCCGTGCGTACCCCGGTGGGCCGGCGCAACGGCTCCCTCGCGGGCTGGCACCCGGTCGACCTGTCGGCGTTCGTGCTCCAGGCCCTCGCCGGGCGGACCGGCGTCGACCCCGCGCTGGTCGAGGACGTGATCTGGGGCTGCGTGTCCCAGACCGGCGAGCAGGCGGCGAACGTCGGCCGCAACGCCGCCCTCGCGGCCGGCTGGCCGGAGGACGTCCCCGGCGTGACGATCGACCGTCAGTGCGGTTCGTCGCAGCAGGCCGTGCACTTCGCCGCGGCCGGGGTCGTCGCCGGCCACTACGACGTGGTCGTCGCCGGTGGCGTCGAGTCGATGAGCCGGGTGCCGATGCTGGTGACGTTGACCCAGGGCCCGGGGATCCCGTTCGGGCCGATGCTGACCGAACGGTACGACCTGGTCCCCCAGGGCATCTCGGCCGAGCTGATCGCGGCGAAGTGGGGGCTGACCAGGACCCAGCTCGACGAGGTGGCGCTCGCGTCGCACGAGAAGGCCGCGGCGGCGATCGACGAGGGGCGGTTCGCGGCGCAGGTCGCGCCGGTGCCGTTGGCCGGCGGTGCCGTCTTCTCGGTGGACGAGGGGGTCCGCCGGGGCGGGACGCTGGAGACGCTGGCGGCGTTGAAGCCGGCGTTCAAGGAGGACGGCGTCGTCACCGCCGCCAACTCCTCGCAGATCAGCGACGGTGCGGCCGCCCTGCTGATCACCACCTCGGAGCGCGCGGCCGAGCTCGGGCTGCGGCCGCTGGTGCGCTTCCACACCGCCGCCCTCGCGGGCGTCGACCCGGTCACCATGCTGACCGGGCCGATCCCGGCGACGGCGAAGGCGTTGAAGCGCTCGGGCCTGCGGCTCGACGAGATCGGCGCGATCGAGGTCAACGAGGCCTTCGCCTCGGTGGTCCTCGCCTGGGAGGCCGAGACCGGCGCCGACCGCAAGACCGTGAACCCCAACGGCGGCGCGATCGCGCTCGGGCACCCCCTCGGCGGCTCGGGGGCGCGGGTCATGACGACGCTGGTCCACCACATGGCCGACAACGGCATCCGGTACGGCCTGCAGACGATGTGCGAGGGCGGCGGCATGGCGAACGCGACCATCCTCGAGCTCGTGTAGTGCGGTCCCGCCGCCGGGGGACCCGGCTGCTGCTGCTCGCGGTCGTCGCGCTGCTGGTGCTGCGGTACCCGTTCGGCGTCGGCTGGGGCGCGCGGGCGGCCATCGGGCTGCTCATCGCGACCGTCGTGATCCGGTGGGGGCTGGCGTCGTTGCGGCCGCTGCAGGTCGGGGCGAAGTCGTACGCGCCGGTCGACGTGGTCGAGGAGTCCGGCGTGCCGGTCTACGCGTGCAAGGCGTGCGGCACGCAGCTCGTGCTGCTGCGCCGTGGCTCGGACAAGGCCCCGCGCCACTGCGGCGAGCCGATGACGTTCGCCGTGGTCGCCGAGGTGACCGTCCCCGACTACCCGCCGGACTGACTGACCCCGTTGTGTGCGGGATTTGCAGGCTCTAGCCAGGCGTATCCCGCACACAACGGGGGCGGCCGGGGGGTCGGGGTGCGTTACTCGTCGGAGATGCGTTCGGCGCGTTCGCGCAGGGCCTTGTAGTCCTTGCCGCGGGTGTCGCCCACCAGCTTGTCGGTCGAGGTGAAGCCCCAGCCCTCGTACCTCACCGCGACGCGACTGAACTTCCGTCGCAACGGCCCCCCGCACGCCGCGCACGCCTCCGGCCCGTCCGCGCCGAGCGGGAGCAGGTGCTCCTCGACGGCGGCGCAGGCGCGGCAGGCGTACTCGTAGATCGGCACGTCACTCCGTCCACAGCGGTTGTCCACACTGTGGACGAATCACACGCGTGGAACTACGCCCCTGGGAGCAGGTCAGCGCCACTGGGTGGAGAGCGCGAAGCCGGAGGCGATCCAGAGGAAGCCGACGACGACGTTCCAGGCGTCGAGCGAGCGGACGGGCAGCGTCCCGCCGCTGACGTAGTACGTCACCAGCCAGGCGACGCCGACGACCATCGTGCCGAGCACGATGCCGCCGAACCACACCGGCGACGGCTGCCGCTTGCGCGGCGAGGTGGTCGCCGCGGCGCGGACGTACGGATCCGTCTTCTTCTTGCGGACCCTCGACTTGGGCACTGTTGCTCCTCGGACGGCGTTGGCGTGGCGAAGGCGTCGGTTAGCGTAACGGCAGACGGGGGCCGGACACGACACGGGCAGGAGGCGGGCGGCGGTGGCGGGTGAACGGCGCCGGCTCGACGTCTGGCGCGCGGCCGTCGTCTGGGTGGCGGCGTTCGCGGGGCTGCTGTTCGCGGCGAGCGCGAACACCGCCCGCGGCACCGAGCTGCGCAGCAGCGGCCGCAGCCGCCTGACCGAACTGATCGCCGCCCAGCAGCGCCAGGTCGAGTCCCTCGACGCGACCGCGGCCCGGCTGCGGGCCGAGGTCGGGCGGAGCACCGCCGACGCGGCCCGCGGCAACACCCAGGTCGCCGCCCTCGAACGCATCAACGCCAGCCTCGCCGTTCCCGTCGGCCTCTCCGCCCTGCGCGGGCCGGGGCTCACGGTGACGCTGGACGACGCGCCGCGCCTGGGACCTGGCGAGATGCGGCCCGGCAACCCGACCCCGGACGACCTGGTCGTCCACGAGCAGGACGTGCTCGGCGTGATCAACGCGTTCTGGGCCGGCGGGGCCGACGCGATCGCGGTCATGGGCGAGCGCATCGTCGCGACGTCGGCCGTGCGCTGTGTCGGCAACACGCTGCTGCTGCACGGCGCCGTCTACTCCCCGCCGTTCACCGTCGCGGCGATCGGCGACCCGGAACGCCTCGGCCGCGCGCTGGACGAGTCGCGCGGGGTGCAGCTGTTCCGCTCCTACGTCGCCGCGTACGGCCTCGGCTACCGCGCGGACCGCGCGACCGACCTGCCCGTGCCGGCGTACGACGGCGTCCTGTCCGTCACCCACGGGCGCGTGGTCGAGTGAGGCTGCACACGGTCCTGCGCGGACTCGGGCAGACCCTGATCACGGCGGGCCTCGTGATCCTGCTGTTCGTGTCGTACGAGCTGTACTTCACCGGCGTCGAGACCGCGCGCGACCAGCGCCACCTGGCCAGCGCGATCGCGGACGAGTGGGAGGCGGGGCACGGCTCGTACAAGACCCCGCAGGACCTGCTCGTCCCGATCCCGATCGGCTCCGGCGTCGCGGTGATCCGGGTGCCGCGGTTCGGCAGGGACTGGGCGAAGGTCGTCGTCGAGGGCGTCGGTGTCGCGGACCTGCGCAAGGGGCCCGGCCACTACCCGGGTACGGCGCTGCCTGGCCAGGTCGGCAACTTCGTGATCTCGGGCCACCGCACGACGTACGGCGCGCCGTTCAACCGCGTGGACGAGCTGCGGGTCGGCGACGCGATCGTCGTGGAGACGCGCGACACCTGGTACACCTACCGCGTCGGCTCGACCGAGATCGTCCGTCCGTCGGCCGTCGAGGTGACGTACCCGGTGCCGCACCAGCTCGGCGAGAAGCCGAAGGTCGCGATGATCACGCTGACGAGCTGCAACCCGAAGTACTCCGCGCGGACCCGGATCATCGTCTACGGCACCCTCGACGCCACCCAGCAGAAGGCGCCCGGCGTCGTCCCCCCGGCGCTGGAGGGCTGAGGCGTGTACGTCTGGATCTGGCGCCACCTGCCCGGCGGCCTCCCCGGCAAGCTCGCGGGCTCGCTCGTGCTGCTCCTCGGCGTCCTCGCGCTGCTGTTCTACCTGGCGTTCCCCTGGGCGGAGCGCAAGCTGCCGTTCAACAACGTCACGGTGCCGCACGAGTCCCCGGCGTCCGCGCCGGCGACGCCGGGAGCGACGCCGACCGGCGGATAGGATTCCGCCCGCCCCCTGCCGCGTACCGAAGGACCGCCGTGCCCCCCGTGAAGAAGCCCGCCACGAAGGCGCCGGCGAAGAAGGTCCCCGCCAAGAAGGCGCCGGCCAAGAAGGCGCCGCGCCCGGCCCGGCCGAAGCCGCCCGCGTACGCCGACCGGCCGTGGCTGGCGTCGTACCCGCCGGACGTTCCCGCGGACTACGACTTCCCCGAGGTCGCGCTGACCCGGCTCCTGGACGACGCGGCGGCGTCGTTCCCGACGACGACGGCGCTGGCGTTCCTCGGCACCCGGATCACCTACCGCGAGCTGAAGGACTACGTCGACCGCTTCGCCACCGCACTCGCCGGGCTCGGCGTCAGGAAGGGCGACCGGGTCGCGCTGGTCCTGCCGAACTGCCCGCAGAACGTCATCGCGTTCTACGCCGCCCTGCGCCTCGGCGCCGTCGTCGTGCAGCACAACCCGCTCTACACCGAGGCCGAGCTGGCCCACCAGCTCGCCGACTGCGGCGCCGAGGTCGTGATCTGTCTCGACAAGGTGTACGCGACCGTCGCCGCCGTCCGTCGCTCGGTACCGTCCGTCCGCGAGGTCGTCGTCGCTTCCGTCGTCGAGTACCTGCCGCACAAGCAGCGCCTGCTCCTCCAGCTCCCGCTCGCGAAGGCGCGGCGGACCAGGGCCGAGATCAGCGCGCCGGTGCCGGCCGGCGTCACGACGTTCGTCAAGCTGCTCAACGCCGCCAAGACACCAGCGCGCCAGGCGCCCGTCGAGCCGAGGACCGACCTCGCGCTGCTCCAGTACACCGGCGGCACCTCGGGCCTCGCCAAGGGCGCCAAGCTCACCCACTACAACCTGGTCGCGAACGCGTACCAGAACCGCCTCTGGCTGCCCGAGGTGCAGGCCGGCCGCGAGGTGACGCTCGCGGTGCTGCCGCTGTTCCACGCGTACGGCCTCACCGTCTGCATGAACCTCACCGTCCTCATCGGCGGCACGCTGGTGCTGATCCCGCGGTTCGACCTGGACGCGGTGTTCGCGGCGATAGACGAGTTCAAGCCGACGCTGTTCCCCGGCGTGCCGCCGATCTACAAGGCGATCGTCGACTCGCCGAAGGTCCGCCAGCACGACCTCAAGTCGATCAAGGCGTGCATCTCCGGCGCGATGAAGCTCCCGGTCGAGACCCAGGAGCAGTTCGAGAAGGTCTCGGGCGGGCGCCTCGTCGAGGGGTACGGCATGACGGAGACGTCGCCGTCGACCCACGGCAACCCGGTGTTCGGCAAGCGCAAGATCGGCACCATCGGCATGCCGTTGCCGGGCACCGAGTGCAAGATCGTGTCGCAGGACGACCCGTCCGTTCTCGTGAAGGTCGGGGAGCCCGGCGAGCTCGCGATCCGCGGGCCGCAGGTGTTCGCCGGCTACTGGAACCGCGACGAGCCGGGCGTGTTCACCGACGACGGCTTCGTCCTCACCGGCGACATCGCGCGGATGGACGAGGAGGGGTACTTCGAGATCGTCGACCGCAAGAAGGAGCTGATCATCGCGGGCGGGTTCAACGTGTACCCGTCCGAGGTCGAGGAGGTCCTCTTCGCGTTGAAGGGCGTCGCGGACGCCGTCGTCGTCGGCCTGCCGGACCGCTACCGCGGCGAGACCGTCAAGGCGTACGTCGTCCTCGCGCCCGGGGTCTCGCTGACCGAGGAGGACGTGGTCGCGCACTGCGCCGCGTCGTTGGCGGCGTACAAGGTGCCGAAGATCGTGGAGTTCCGGGATGCGTTGCCGCGCACCGTTGTCGGCAAGGTGCTGCGCCGCATCCTCCTCGAAGAGGAGAAGGCGAAGGCCGAGGCGGAGAAGGCCGCGAAGCCCGCGCGCAAGCCGGCGAAGAAGGGCTGAGATGGCCCGCGTCCTCGTGGTCGACAACTACGACTCGTTCGTGTTCAACCTGGTCCAGTACCTTGGCCAGCTCGGCGCCGAGTGCGTCGTCCGGCGCAACGACGAGGTCGGGCCCGACGACGTCGCGGGCTTCGACGGCGTGCTCCTCTCGCCGGGCCCCGGTACGCCGGAGGAGGCCGGGTCCTGCGTCGACCTGGTCCGCGCGACCAGCGACGTGCCGTTGCTCGGCGTGTGCCTGGGTCACCAGGCCATCGCGGTGGCGTACGGCGGCGTCGTGGGGCGCGCGCCCGAGCTGCTGCACGGCAAGACCAGCGAGGTGCGACACGAGGACGCGGGAGTTCTCAACGGCCTCCCCGACCCGTTCACCGCGACGCGCTACCACTCGCTCACGGTCGAGCCCGACAGCGTTCCGGCCGAACTGGAGGTCACGGCGCGGACCGCGTCCGGCGTGATCATGGGGCTGCGGCACCGCGACGCGCCGGTCGAGGGCGTGCAGTTCCACCCCGAGTCGGTGCTCACCCAGGGCGGCCACCTGCTGCTCGCCAACTGGCTCGCGCAGTGCGGCGACCCCGGGGCCGTCGACCGCGCGCCCGCGCTCGCCGAACGCGTCGAGGAACGCCGCCGCGCCGCGCTGGTCACCTAGCAGCGACTACGGGAACGTCGGAGGCGGCGAGGTCGGGGGCTCGGTCGTCGGCGGCGCCGTCGTGGGCGGCGGGGTGGTCGGGGCCGGCTCGGCCACCCGTAGCGTGATGGTGTCGTTGCGGTCGGCCTTGCTGCCCCGGGCCGGGTTCTGCCCGACGACGGTGCCCGCCTCGGCCGGGTTGGTGCTCGGCACGTCCTGGCGGACGACGTTCGAGAAGCCCATCGCCTCGAGCTCGGAGCGCGCCTGCTCGAACGTCTTGCCGAACAGGTCGGGCACCGTCAGCTTCCCGCTGATGACGGTCAACGACACCGCGGTGCCCTTGGCGAGGACGGTGCCCGGCGCCGGGTCGGTCGAGACGACGCGGCCCGGCGGCCCGGCCTGCTCCTTCTCGACGATCTTGCCGACCTTGAAGCCGCGCGACTCCAGCGCCGCGCGCGCGTCCTCCAGCGACTGGCCGGTGACGTCGGGCACGGCGATCTTCTCGATGCCCTTGGAGACAGACACGTTGACCGAGCCGCCCGAGGGGACGGAGAACTTCGGCAGCGGCTCCTGCTCGACCACGATCCCGACCGGCCTCGGGGAGAACACCTCGGTCACGTCGCCGAGCTTGAGGTGCTGCGCCTCGAGGACCGCGCGCGCCTCGGCGACGGTCTTGCCGCGGACTTCCGGTACGGCGACCTTGGTGCCGCCGCCGCCGAACAGTGACTTCACCGCGAGCAGCGACAGCAGGAACACGATGACCGTCGCGGCCGCGAGGGCGGCGTACGCGAGCCCGCGGCGGGAACGCCGCTCCGGCGGCAGCGCGCCGAGCACCGCCGTCGACGCGGCCGGCGTGAGCAGCGTCGTGTCCGCCGCGGAGAGGATCGGCGTCGCGCGGACCGGGCGTCCGGCGGCCGCGCGCAGCAGGTCGTCGCGCATCTCGGCGGCGGTCTGGTAGCGGTTGCCGGGGTTCTTGGCCATCGCCTTCATGACGACGGACTCGGCGGCCGGCTCGACGTCGGGGTTCAGGACGGAGGGCAGCGTCGGGTCCTCGCGGACGTGCTGGTACGCGACGGCCACCGGGGAGTCTCCGGTGAACGGCGGCTGGTGCGTCAGCAGCTCGTACAGGAGGCAGCCGGTCGAGTAGACGTCCGAGCGCGCGTCGACGTGCTCGCCGCGCGCCTGCTCCGGCGAGAGGTACTGCGCCGTGCCGATGACGGCGGCAGTCTGCGTCATCGTGGACGTCGACGCGGTGATCGCCCGCGCGATGCCGTAGTCCATGACCTTGACGGTGCCGGCGGAGTTGAGCATGACGTTGGCCGGCTTGATGTCGCGGTGCACGATGCCCTGCTCGTGCGCGTGCTCCAGCGCGGCGCAGACGTCGGCGACGATCTCCAGCGCGCGCTGCGGCAGCATCCGCCCCTGCGTCCGCAGGATCTCGCGCAGCGTGCGGCCCTCGACGTACTCCATGACGATGAACGGCACGCCGTTGTCGTCGCCGGTGTCGTAGACCGAGACGATGTTCGGGTGGTTCAGCGACGCGGCGGCCTGCGCCTCGCGGCGGAAGCGCGCGAGGAACGTCGGGTCGCCGGCCAGCTCCGCGCGCAGCACCTTGACGGCCACGTCGCGGCCGAGCCGCGTGTCCCGCCCGCGGAACACCTCGGCCATGCCGCCCTGGCCGAGCGGCTCGCCGATCTCGTAGCGGCCGCCGAGCAGCGTGGCCGGCTCAGTCACCCTTCTCGCCCTTCCCGTGCTTCTTCCCGTCGCCGCGAACGAACGGCAATCCCGTCGAGTACGTGACCTTCACCGTGTCCCCCCGGTGCAGGCGCGTCGCGGGCGCCACGGCGATGACGGTACCGGACGGCTGCAGGCTCAGCTCCGGTGCGGTGGTCACCGTCAGGCCGAGCCCCCTTAGCGCCGTGACGACCGAGTCGAGCGGCTGCCCCGACAGACCGGCCGGCAGTGTGACGGGTTGCGGGCCCCGGGAGATCGTGACCGTAACGTTGTCGCCCTTGCGGACCACGGCGTTCTTGCCGGGCGCCTGCGCGGCGACGGTCCCGGCCGGGTAGGTGGTGCTGTACGCCGCCCGCTCGGTGTGCCTCAGGCCCTGCGCGTCGAGCAGCCGCAACGCCTCCGCCCGCGCCTTGCCGATGACGCCGGGCACGGTGCGCTTCGGCGGCGGCCGCGACGCGCCCCACGCGGCCGCCGCGAGCAGCAGCACCAGCGCGACGCCGATCGAGACGAACAACGCCCTGCGCGACGGCCGCCGCCGACCGGGTCGCAGGTGCGTGACCGGCAGCGCCGCCGTCGGCGTCGGGACGGTGGGCACGTCGACCGTTCCGTTCAGTCCGGCGCGGGTGACCTCGGCGGCCTTGGCGAACGCCGCCGCGCTCGCGAACCGCGCGTCCGGCTCCTTCGCGAGCGCCTGGGCGACCAGGTCCGCGACCGCGACGGGGACGTCGTCCGGCAGCGCGAGCGGGTCCTCGTAGACGTGCGCCAGCGCGATGCCGACGGCGTTGTCGCCCTCGAACGGCCGCCGCCCGGCCAGGCATTCGTACGCCACGACGCCGAGCGAGTACACGTCGCTCGCGGGTGAGACCTCGCCGCCGTTGCCCTGTTCGGGCGAGAGGTAGTGCGCGGTGCCCATGACGATGCCGGTCTGCGTCAACGGCACCGCGTCGGCCGCGCGCGCGATGCCGAAGTCGGTGAGCTTCACCCCGCCGTCGGGGCAGACCAGGATGTTGCCCGGCTTCACGTCGCGGTGGATCACCCCGCCCTGGTGCGCGGCCTCCAGGCCGCGCGCGGCCTGGGCGACGATGTCCAGCGTCCGGTCCGCGGACAGCCGCCCCTCGCGGGCGAGCAGCGCGGACAGCGGCTCGCCGGGCACCAGCTCCATGACGAGGTAGGACGCCGCGTCGCCCTCGCCGTAGTCGAAGACACCGGCGATGTTCGCGTGCGCGAGCCCCGCCGTGTGCCTGGCCTCGCCGCGGAACCGTTCGGCGAACACCTCGTCGTCGGCGTACTCCCGCTTCAGCAGCTTGAGCGCGACGTCGCGGTGCAGCAGCTCGTCCTTCGCGCGCCAGACCTCGCCCATGCCGCCGGTCGCGATCCGTTCCTCCAGGAGGTAACGGTCGCCGAGTCGCGTCCCGACGTCGGCGGTCACTGCCCGCTCCGCAGCGCGGCGGCCATGAGCTGCTGCGCGATCGGCGCCGCGATGCGGCCACCGGTCGCGGAGTCGCCGCCCCCGCCGCCGTTCTCGACCAGGACCGCGATCGCGATCTTCGGCGCCTCGGCCGGCGCGAAGCCGACGAACCACGCGTGCGCGGGTCCGGCGTTCTGCGCGGTGCCGGTCTTGCCCGCGACGGTGACGCCGGGGATCTGCGCGCGGGTGCCGGTGCCGCCCTGGACCACCGCGACCATCATCTGGGTGAGCGCGTTCGCGGTCGCCGCAGAGACGGGCCGGCTCTGCTCCTTCGGCGCCGTCCTGTCGAGGACCGTGAGGTCCGGCGCGAGGCTCTCGCTGACGACGTAGGGGCGCATCAGCCGGCCGTCGTTCGCGATCGCCGCGGCCACCATCGCCATCTGCAACGGCGTCGCCCGCACGTCGAACTGGCCGATCGCCGACTGCGCGGTCTGCGGGGCGTTCAGGCCCTCGGGGAACGCGCTGTCGACGGTCCGCAGCGCGAAGTCCGGGCGGGCGTTGAAGCCGAACTTCTCCGCCATGTCCTGGAGCCGCTGGCCGCCGAGGCGCATGCCGAGGGTCGCGAACGACGTGTTGTACGAGTGCTGCAAGGCCTCGGTCAGCGAGACGTTCGAGGGGCACGACTCGCCGGAGAAGTTGCGGAGCTGGACGCCACGCGTCAGCGGCAGCGTGATCGAGCGGGCGCACGGGAGGCGGTCCTCCGGACGCATCCCGGACTCCAGCGCCGCGGCCGCGGTGACGATCTTGAACGTCGACCCCGGCGGGTACACCTCCTCGGCCGCGCGGTCGACCAGCGGCCGGTCCTTGTCGGCGAGCAGCCGCTGGTAGGTGGCGCGGATCCGGGTCGGGTCGTGCGACGAGAGCGGGTTCGGGTCGTACGACGGGCTGGTCACCAGCGCGAGCACCGCGCCGGTCCTCGGGTCGAGCGCGACGACCGAGCCCCGCCGCCCGCCGAGCAGCTGCGCGGCGAGGAGCTGGAGGTCCGGGTCGATGGTGAGGATGACGCTGCCGCCCTGCGGCTGGCGGCCGGTGAGGATGTCGGAGACGCGGCGCACGAACAGCCGGTCGTCGTTGCCGGACAGCGTGTCGTTGAACGCCCGCTCGATCCCTGTCGCGCCGTACACGAGGGAGTAGTACCCGGTCACGGGCGCGAACGCGCTCGCGACGTCGGCGCGGCCGTTCGCGTAGACGCGGAGGTACTTGAGGCGGTCTTTCGTCGGCTTGCTCTCCACCAGCGTCGAGCGGGCGGCGATGATGTCGCCGCGCGGGCGGCCGTACTCGTCCAGCAGCAGCCGGGTGTTACGCGGGTTCTTCTTCAGCGCGTTGGCCCGCACGACCTGGATATAGTTGACGTTGAGGAACAGCAGCCCAAACAGCACCAGGGCAGCGGTCGCGACGCGACGGATGGGGCGGTTCACCGCAGCACCACCTGGGTCATCTCGCCGGTCAGCTCGGCCATGTCGCGTTCGCTCGGTCCCGCGTGGCGGCCCGCGTCGGAGATGCGGAGCAGCAGCGCGACGACGACGTAGTTGGCGACGAGCGACGAGCCGCCGTAGGACAGGAACGGCAGCGTGATGCCGGTCAGCGGGATCAGCCGGGTCACCCCGCCGACGACGACGAACACCTGCAACGCCATCGAGAACGCGAGCCCGGTCGCGAGCAGCTTGCCGAAGTCGTCGCGGACGCCGAGCGCGATGCGGATGCCGCGCGCGACGAACAGCGCGAACACCGTGAGCACCGCGACGACGCCGACGAGACCCAGCTCCTCGCCGATCGTCGCGAAGATGAAGTCGGTGCCGGCGAACGGCACCGTCTCGGGACGGCCGTTGCCGAGGCCCGTCCCGGTGAGGCCGCCGGTCGCGAGGCCGAACAGGCCCTGCGTCAGCTGGTACCCGCGCCGCGCCGGGTCCTGGAACGGGTCGAGCCAGACGTCGACCCGGCTGCGGACGTGGCCGAACATCCGGTACGCCGCGAACGCGCCCGCACTGAACAGCGCGAGCCCGATCAGCAGCCACGACGTCCGCTCGGTGGCGACGTAGAGCATCACGACGAAGATGCCGAAGAACAGCAGCGACGAGCCGAGGTCCTTCTCCCGCACGAGGACCGCAACGCTTGCGGCCCAGGCGAGCAGCACCGGACCGAGGTCCCGTGCTCGCGGCAGGTTGAGGCCGGCGATCCGCCGGGTGGCCATGGAGAGCAGCTCGCGCTTGGCGACGAAGTAGCTGGCGAAGAACACGATCAGGCAGATCTTCGCGATCTCGCTCGGCTGCAGCGAGAAGCCGGCGAAGCGGATCCAGATCTTGGCGCCGTTGACCTCGGAGTACCGCGCGGGCAGGACGGTCGGCAGCAGCAGCAGGACCAGGCCGACGGCCGCGAACGTGTAGCGGTACCTGTCGAGCAGCCTGTGGTCGCGGACGACCGCGAGCACCGCCGTGAACAGCACCACCCCTACCAGCGTCCAGAGCAGCTGCTGGCCCGCGTGGCCGCTCGGCGGCTCGTTGCCGAGCTGCACGGCGCGGTCGTGGAGCGCGAGGTCGAGGCGGCGCTGGAGGACCAGGCCGACGCCGTTGAGCAGCGCGGCGGCCGGCAGCAGCAACGGGTCGGCCGCGGGTGCCAGGACGCGGACGGCGGCGTGCGCGACGCCGAACAGCAGGGCCAGGCCGAGGCCATACGTGAGGACGTCGGTCGTCACCCGGCCGTCGTGCGCGAGGTCGACCGCGGCGCTCGCCGCCATCGCGACGACGACGGCGAACGCGAGGAGGACGGCCTCGGTGCGGCGGCGGTTCACGGCGTCGGTCCCGGCAGCGGGGTCGTCGTCGGCGTCGGGACGGCTGCGCAGGGCGAGGGCGAGGGCGTGGGACGGCTGACGGGCGGCGTGGCCGGGGTCGGCAGCGGCGGCTTCGTCGCGGTGCCCGGGGTGCGGACCGGGGTCGGCGTCGGGGTGACGGGACACGGCGGGAGAGCGGCGCGGAGGCGTTCGACGATCTTCCGCGCGTCGGCGACGCTGGCCGCGTGGATGCCGTCGGAGACCCGCTTGCGCTCGTAGTCGGGCAGGCCCGTGACCGGGAGCGGAACGCGTTCGGCGACGTGGGAGAGGCGGGCGCCGGCGATGCTCGCCTCGACGCCCCGGAAGATCGCGACCTGGCCGTCGGCGACGCCGACGTAGTACTGCCGCTGCGTCCACGCGTACCCGGTGGTCCCGCCGACCGCGACGAGCACGATCACCGCGAGCGCGGTCACCAGCGCCCGGCGGCGGCGCAGGCGCCGGGCCCGCGCCCGAAGGTCGGGGCCGTCCGGGTCCCGCGCGTGCCGCCCCGCTGCCCGGCGCGCCGGCAGCGCCGCGGCCCGCGTTGCGGGGCTTTCCCTGTCGTGTTCGCGGTCCTGCGCACCGTCGCCGGCGGCGCCCGTGACGACCGCCTCGCCCACCGCCGGCGTCGCGGCGACGTCGGCGACGATGCAGGTGATGTTGTCGGGGCCGCCGCCGCGCAGTGCCAGGTCGACCAGGCGGCGCACCGCCTCCTCCGGCGTCGAGTCGCGGAGCACCTCGGCGATGCTCTCGTCGGAGACCACCGCGGAGAGGCCGTCGCTGCAGAGCAGGAGGCGGTCCCCCGGCCGCAGGTCGAGGCGTTCGAGATCGGGCTCGACGTCGTCGCGGCCGTCGAGCGCGCGGGTGATCAGCGAGCGTTGCGGGTGGGTGGACGCCTCGTCCCGCCTGATCCGGCCCTCGTCGACGAGCTGCTGGACGAACGTGTGGTCCCGCGTCAGCTGGCGCAGCTCGCCGTCGTGGAGCAGGTACGCGCGGGAGTCGCCGACGTGCGCGAGCCACGCGGCGTCGCCGTCCGCGAGGACCGCGGTGACCGTCGTGCCCATGCCGTGCAGCTCGTTGTCGGCCGCGACCATGTCGCGGAGGCCGGCGTTCGCGTTCCTGACCGCGTCGCGCAACGCCGCGCGCGGGTCGCCGGCGTCGGTCTCGTCGAGCCGCTCCAGCGCGGCGATCACCGCGGCGCTCGCCACCTCGCCCGCCGCGTGCCCGCCCATCCCGTCGGCGACAGCGAGCAGGCGGCGCCCAGCGAACGCGGAGTCCTCGTTGCCGTCTCTGAGGAGGCCGACGTCGGAGGCGGCGGCGTAGCGCCAGGACAGCGTCATCGGCGCAGCTCCAGCACCGTCTTGCCGATCCGCACCTTGCCGCCCGCTGGCACCGGCGTAGGCCCGGTCACCTTCGTCTTGTCGAGGTAGGTGCCGTTCGTCGAGCCGAGGTCCTCGACCAGCCACTGGCCGTCCCGCGGGACCAGCCGCGCGTGGTGGGTGGACGCGTAGTCGTCGGTGAGCACCAGGGTGGAGTCGGGCGCGCGGCCGATCGTGACGGGGGCGTTCTCCAGCTCGATGCTCTGGCCGGCGAGGGAGCCCGCGGTGATGACGAGGTGCCTGGGCAGCTTTCCCTTCGGCTTCGGGGCCTGCGCCGCCTTCGCGGCGGGCGACGGTGCGGGGCGGCTCGACCGCGGCACGCGGGGGCCGTACACGTCGAGCCGGATCGTCCGCAGCGCGGCGAACACGAACAGCCAGAGCAGCGCCAGGAAGCCGAGGCGCACCAGGAGGTTGGCGAGCACCGACATCTAGCGCTCGTCGCGTTCGTAGACGAGGACGCTGCGGCCCAGCTCGATCCGGTCGCCGGGGGCGAGGCGGACGCGTTCGACGTGGCGGCCGTTGACCGCGGTGCCGTTGGTCGAGCCGAGGTCCACGAGGATCACGTCGTCGCCCTCGCGGCGTACCTCGGCGTGCTGGCGGCTCACGCCGGTGTCGTCGAGCCGCAGCCCCGCCGTGCTGCCGCGCCCGATCACGAGCACGTCGTCGGTGAGCGCGTGCTCTGTCGTCGGGCTGGTGCCGGTGACGACTCTGATGCGCGGCGCGCCCTTCGTCCGCGGGCTCGGCAGCGGGTCCGGCTCGCCCTCGGTGACCGCGCTGCGGACGCGGAACGCGCCCGTGCCGACGTCGTCGTGCTCCTCGATCGTCACGCGGACCGGGCCGCAGAACTCCCAGCGGTGGTCGGCCGCGTGCTCGCGGACCATCGCGGCCAGCTCGCTGCCCAGCGGCGCCTCGTACGGCTTCAGCCTGGCGTGGTCCGACCTGCCCAGCTCGACCACGTACTCGTTCGGGACGAGGGTCCTCGCCGCGCCGATCGCGCGCTTGTCGGTGGCCTCGCGTTGCAGGGCCTTGGCGACCTCGACCGGCTCGACGCCGCCGCGGAACACCTTCGCGAACGTGCCCTCGACCAGCCCTTCCAGGCGGCGTTCGAAGCGCTGCAGCACGCCCATCCCGCCTCCTCGACGCCTCCGGGCCAGGATCGTATCGGGGCGGCCGCGCCGTTCCCTTCGGCGTACCTGCCCCGGTCCGAGCGGGTCTAGTCAGGCTCCTAGTGCTCCGGCGGCGCCGCGGTCGGGTCGCACGGACCCGGGTCGCACTGCGGGTACGGCGCCGGCTTGCAGGCGCCGACGCGCTGCCCGGCGATCGTCGTGGACGTCGGCGTCGTGCCGGGCGGGCACGGCAGCGCCGACGACGAGCCGGCGTTCAGCGTGACGAGGGCCGCGCCGGCGACCGCCGCGAGTGCGGCGGCGAGGGAGAGCTTCGCGCGCATGGGGGCTTCCTTACCGCTCGGGAGGGTCCGGACATACCGGGCGATCATGGCGCGGACGGGGCGTCGTACGCCAGGAGGCGGGCCGGTCCGGGCCGCGGGCTGCGTGGTAGCGTCCTGCGGCACACTCGGGCGAGTGGCGGAATAGGCAGACGCGCACGGTTCAGGTCCGTGTGTCCGAAAGGACGTGGGGGTTCAACTCCCCCCTCGCCCACCACACCACGACGCGTTCGTGCAGGTCAGAGGCACGATCGTACGCCGCCAGGGCGTCATCCGACCGTCGCTGCCAACAGATTGCCAGCGCGCGGTCGACGCTGTTACGACGAGTGCGTCTCTCAGAGCAGTAGGTCAGTGGGCTGCGCGCCGAGTTCACTTCCAGCCAGTTGCAGAGCGACCGCGGCGCGAGCTGCTAGCACCAGCGATGGCGTTTGTGTGGTCAGATGCGCGTGTGCCAGCCGGTCGAGCGCTGCGCCAACTAGCGGCGCTGCGACGCGCAGAGTCGCAGCGTTAAGGACCCCGCCGGCGCGGCCACCATGAACAATGATGTTCCGACAGCGATAGAGACGTCGCATCGTGACTTCAATCGGCAGTCGCGCGTCGAGAATCGCCTGCGCCGGATTGTTGATGACGACGCGCATCCTTGCAACCGCTGCTAGATCACTTCCGTGTCTCCACCCTGGGGGGAGGAGCAGGTTGCCACCGGAACCAATCCGGTCTGCCACGAGCCGCGCCCGGGCGACGTTCGTAGAGCAGGAAGCGATCCGCTGGCTGAGATCGTCGTGGCGGTCGTCGCGAACTTGGTGCGCGAGTGCGGTCATCTCGGCCCGTGGCCATGAGCACGCGATCAGATCGGCTGCCCGGGCCGCTGCGAGGACGCGGCCCTCGCCGTGGTCGTCGGAGTCGGCCGGTTCCGTCAGAAGCGACTCCAACCCGGCCCAGCCGCCCGTAATGGCCGGAGCAACGGCCCGCCCGTTGATCGCGCCCGCCAGTTCGAGAGCGTCGTCGAGCCTTTCCGATTGTGCCGTCTCCGGATCGACACGACCCACGCCGACGACGTGCAGTTGCTCCTCGGCGACGAGTGACGGGATGACGGCTGGCTGGCGTCCACCGCTGAACGAAGACGCCTTGCCGTAGGCGGCAACGAAAGCGCTACCGAGGAGACGGAGTGCATCGTTGGCGGGCGCAAAGGAGACTCGCGCGGTCAGCCGCTCAAGCAAGAGCGCGCTTATCTCGGCCGCAGCCTCGGCGTCGTAGGCAAGGATCCGGTACCGGAAGGCGCCGACGACCTCCGCGGGCAGCGGTGAGTCGATCGCGTGCCGGCTGAACCACTCTGCCACCGCTGCCGCCGTGAGCCAGTGGATCCGTCCCTGTAGCTGGTCCATGTGAGGGACACGAAGTACGGGGACTACTACTTCGAACTCACGCTTAGGCGCTGCGGCAAGTGTCGCAGCGGCTTCGGTAAGTTCGGCTGCGGAGGCGGACGGGTGGTCTCGTAGCCAGTTGCGGAGGTAGAACGGGCTGTAACCGCGGTCGAGCAGGTGTGCCGCGACGGCACGAGCAAGTCTCTCGGGGCCAGGCGGGTCCTCTTCGGCGGCCAACCGAGCCCACCGGTCGACGTATCCGGGGCGGATCCTGTCGATCAGTTCCCGCAGCCGACGGCGGCTGTCACTCATCTCTCGGAGCGGCGAACGCAGTACCGTCGTGAGTTCCGAGCGGAGGATTCTGTCGCCGAGCGCTCGGTCACTTCCGAGCATCCGCTCGAGAGTGTGGCGCTGCCAGCCGACGGCGCTTTCGCCGAGCGCCCGGCGCTCCATCCACTCGCCCGCCTGATGCAGCTCCTCAAGCGCTAACAACGCTCCGAGTCCCCAGAGACGCCGCGGCCAGGGAGTCGCGGGCGAGAAGAAGTCCTGCAGTCGGGCGGTGACGTGTCTGCTGTACAGAGACGTTGCATCCGCCCCGGGGCGTGGCGTCGTCACTCGCTCCCCCTCTGATAGGCAACCCGTTGCGTGGCACCATGCCCCATGCTAGGGTTCACGACGTACTTAACCGGGTCCATCGGACCCCAAAGCCCGTGGCCTTCCGAGGCCACGGGCTTTTTTATGACTCCCGCTGGGGCGGAGCCAGCTCATCGCATAACGCGACCATCGCTTGCCAGGCGCCGCCGCGCTGGACCTCCCACGGTACGGGGCCACGTCGCCCTCCGATCCGAGGAAGCCGCTTCACCAACTGTGCCGCTTCGAGCCGCACGAGCACCTTCGTTACGAGATCATGGTTCACATCCGACCGCCGCGCGATCTCCTGTGCGAGCGGTGTGCCAGAGAGTTCCTCCAGTGATCGGACGACCTCGATCCACTTGTCGTTGCCGAAGACAGAGGCGGAGACTTGACGCGTGTCGTGGGCTGTCACCTCGGATCATCTCGTATACTGCGTTATGTGACTCGCATTACGCAGAACACGGGAGGCGGCCATGTTGAGGATCGTACAGCGTGTCGCCGCCGTCGCGGGGTACCTTCGTGGTATGGCCGCGGGCACGCGATGGGAGCCGGAGCGTCGACCGGCGGAGCTTGATCAGTTCGTCGGCATGTGGGTCGCCGTCAAGGACGGGCGCGTCGTCACGTGTGCGCGCAACGCACGCGATCTTGTCCCTCGACTGCACGAACTAGGCGACCAAGGCAAGGGCGCGGTCGCTCAGTATGTCCCGTATCCCTCAGACGCGGTCATGATTGGTGTCGGCTAACTCGGACATGCGCTTTCGCTACCGCGAAGAAGGCAGCCCGCCCGTACCGCGTCCGACGGTGGACGTCCGTCTTCAGTACGGCGTCAACGGAGACTGGATGACCCGTGCGCTCATCGACTCGGGGTCCCCGCTGACGGTTTTCGACTACGGGACCGCCGAGGCTCTCGGAGTGCGGATCGGCCAAGCCGGGCACCGCAGTGGCACTATCGCGCTGATGGGGTCAGCGCGCCCGGTCCAATTCGAACAGGTGCAACTGTCGATCCCCAAGATGACTGACGTGTCTTGGGGGAGCGACGTTGCTTTCATTAAGCAGACGGATTTCCAGATGCCCTTCCAAGGAATTCTTGGACAACAAGGGTTCTTGGACCGGTTTGCTGTGACATTCCGATACTTCAATGGCCATTTCGACATCGAGGGGTCGTAACCGGCCACAGGTTGCGAGGACACTGGCGCAGGCTGGTTAGCGACACGCTCGGCCGGAGACGACTAATGCCACTCGTCACGAAGTGGTTGTCGGTCGCGGTGGATGGGCCGGGCCGGAGGGTGCGCGCTCGCCCTCCGCTCGTCAAGGTCGAGCCGCTTCGCGGTTGCCCTTCGGGCGAACCTTGACGAGCGGGCCCCTGCGAGCGCTTCCGGCGGGAAGAGCCGGCAGGGCCTACGGCCCCGCCGGCAGGCCGGCCCGTCCCATCCACCGCGAGTGACGTCGGTGGTCGGCCCGAATGTCGGAGTGAACGAGGGCGTCCCTACCCGCCTTCGCGTCATCCGAGGATGTATGCCGCAACAGTGTTGGCGGCCTCGACGTGGAGTGACGGCGCGACATGGCTGTAGATGTCGAGGGTGATCGATATGTTCGCGTGGCCGAGGCGCTCGCTCACGATCTTCGGGTGGATGCCGGCCTGGAGCGCGAGAGTCGCCCACGTGTGACGTAGATCCGTGAAGCCGGATGCGCGGCAGATAGAGCCGGGCAACCTGCTCTTGGAACGTCCGCGTGAATCGCTCCGGGTGTAGCGCACCGCCGCGGCGGTCGCAGAACACCAGGTCCGCGTCCCCGGCGCGATGCCGCGACGACCTCGTCGCTGATCTCGAACGTCGACGCGACGACGTACCGCAACGATGGCGGTCGCGCCCCTGGCGGTGGCCAGTCTGTCGACGGATGCACGGCAGGCTTACGACATGATTCGCGCTTGGTCGAGGTGACCGCGCGTAGCCGGGGAGCCTCGATCAAGCGGGGTCCGCGACGGTGATCGCGACCTTGCCGCGTACGTCGCCCGCTTCGAGGCGGCGCATGGCCTCCGGCGCCTCCGCCAGCGGGTACGTCCGGTCGACGCTCGGCGTCACCGTTCCGGCGGCCAGGTACTCGGTGAGGCGTTCGAGGTCAGCGCCGCGCTCCTTGGAGACGAGCATGGTCAGCCGCTTGCGCCCGAGCATCGACCAGACCAGGGCGCGGAGCTGCCGGTTCATGCCGCCGGAGAAGTTGCCGCCCTCCTCGCCGCCGGTGATGACGGCGGTCCCGCGTGGCTCGAGTGCGCGCCGGAGCCGGGAGAGCGAGGGGTTCCCGGCGATGTCGAGGATCAGGTCGTAACGCCGACCGCCCTCGGCGAAGTCCTCGCGGGTGTAGTCGATGACGTGGTCGGCGCCGAGTGAACGCACCAGGTCGAGCTTCGCGGTGCCGCACACGCCGGTGACCTCCGCCCCGAACGCCTTGGCGAGCTGGACGGCGTAGCTGCCGACGCCGCCGGACGCGCCGATGACCAGGAGGTGCTGGCCCCGCTCGACCCGGCCGGCGACCAGCGCCTGCAGGGCGGTTCCGCCCGAGATCGGGACCGTCGCGGCCTGCGCGAACGACAGGTTGGCCGGCTTGCGGGCCAGCTTGTCCTCGCGCACCGCCGTGTACTCGGCGAACGACCCCTTGCCCATCCCGAACACTTCGTCGCCGACAGCGAACCTCGTCACCGCCGAGCCGACCGCGACGACCGTGCCCGCCACGTCGCGCCCGGACACCGGCTGCTTCGGCCCCCGGAACCCCATCGCGAGGCGCATCAGGTACGGCTTGCCGGTCATCAGGTGCCAGGTGCCCCGGTCGAGGCCGGCCGCATGGACGCGGACCAGCACTTCGTTCTCCGCGATCTCCGGCCGGGCGATCCGCGCGAGGCGCAGCACGTCGGCGGAGCCGTACGTGTCCTGCACGATCGCCTGCATCAGACCGTCCGTTGCCGGGCTGCCGGCGTCGCGCGCCGTGGTGAGCTGCGTTCCCATGGCCGTTCCCTCCGGGCCGATGGGCCGTCGCCACCGTACTTAGTACGGGATGCTAACGTACTAAGTACGGGAACGCAACGAGCCCAGGGGAGACGATGCCGGAACGCGCGCCGCTGAGCCGGGAACGCGTGCTGCGCGGCGCGGTCGCGGTCGCCGACGCGGGCGGGCTCGCGGGCCTGACGATCCGCTCGCTCGCCCAGGAGCTCGGCGTCAAGCCGATGGCGGTCTACCACTACGTCGCCAACAAGGGCGAGATCCTCGACGGCATCGTCGACATCGTCTTCGGCGAGATCGAGCTACCGGTCCCTGGCGGTGAGTGGCGGGCGGAGATCCAGCGGCGCGCGGTCTCGGCCCGCCAGGTGCTCCGGCGCCACCCGTGGGCGATCGGGCTGCTCGAGTCCCGGACGACCCCGGGTTCCGCGACGCTGCACCACCACGACACGATCATCGGGACGCTGCGCGGCGCCGGCTTCTCGGTGGAGATGACGGCTCACGCGTACGCCCTGCTCGACAGCTACGTGTACGGGTTCGCGCTGCAGGAGGCGTCGCTGCCGTTCGACGGTCCCGACACCGTCGCCGACGTCGCCGAGCCGATGATGCAGGGCTTCCCGGCCGGCGAGTACCCGCACCTCGTCGAGCTCGCGACGGAGTACGTCCTCAAGCCCGGCTACGACTTCGGGAACGAGTTCGAGTTCGGGCTCGGCGTGATCCTCGACGCGCTGTCCAAGTCTCTCCCCGACACGGCGGCGCTCCCGGCGACTGAACGCGAGACGGCTACTTCCCGGCCTCGATGAGGAGCAGCAGGCCGTAACGCGGCAGCAGCCGGCGGATGAGGGGGCGCGGCCAGAGCCGCTTGGCCAGCGCGAGAGCGCGCCCGCCGTGCCGCTGGCCGACCTCGCCGAGCAGCAGGTCGCCGAACGCCAGCCGCGTCTCGATGCGGACGTTCGCGAAGTCCGCGGTCAGCGCCCGCGCCTCCGCGACCGTGAACGCCTGCGTCCCAGGGCTCTCCAGGTGCGCCGCGTAGACCTCGGCCATCGGCGTACGCGGGCGCCCCGCGAGCAGCGCGTACCGCGTCCAGAGGATGGCGCCGACGATCGAGCGCGAGTGGTAGACCATCACCCGCGCCGTCCCGCCGGGCCGCAGGACGCGGTGCACCTCGCGCAACGCCGCCGCGGTGTCGGGCGTGTGGTGCAGGACGCCCCAGCTGTACACGACGTCGAACGACTCGTCGTCGAACGGAAGGTGCTCGGCATCGGCCGTACGCAGCTCGGACGTCAGCCCGGCGACCGCCAGCCGGCGTTGCGTCCACTCGATCGCGCGCGGCGTCAGGTCGACCCCGGCGAGTCGTCGCGGCCGGCTCCGCGCCCACTCGACGTGGTCCGCGCCCATGCCGACGCCGACCTCGAGAACGTCCCGCCCGCGGCCCTCCGCGAAGCGCGCGAACCCCGCGATGTAGGGCTCCAGCTCGTACCGCGCGCGGGCCTGCGCCTCGACCTGGTCCTCGAACGCGACGCCCTCGGCGTAGACCTCGCCGCACGACGCGGCGTCCCAGAACTCGCGGACCCGGTCCTTCAGCTCCTCCGTCATCCGGCCTTCCCCAGCAGGCTCTTGCCGACGGTCGTGCGGTACTCCTGCAGCAGGCGCTTGGCGCGGTTGAAGTAGACGTCCTGCCGGAACCCCCGGCCGGTGCCCGAGCCCGCGTCGCGCGAGAGGTGCGTCGCGGGGGCACCGAAGCTCTGCTTCGGCGCGGCGACGGTCGCGGGGGGCAGCGTCCCCTCGGCGATGCGGCGGGTCAGCCACTTGCCCTGGCGTTCGCGCAGCAGCAGGTCCAGCGGCACGTCGAGGGACCAGCGCACCAGCTCCAGGTCGAGCCAGGGGACGCGGATCTCGACGCCGTGCTCCATGCCCGCCCGGTCGACGTACGCCAGGCCGAGGCCGGGCAGGTAGACGTTGAGGTCGAGTGCCATCGCCTTGCGGGCGAACGGCACGCCGGACGGCAGTGCGTCGTACGCGGCCTGGTGCTCCTGCCAGACGACGTCGTCGGAGACCTCGGCGGTGGTGCAGTCCAGCGCCTCGGCCCGGTCGGCCGCGGTGCTGTACGTCGCGAGCTGCATGTAGCCGCGGAACGGGTCCTTCTCGCCGAGTGCGAGGGCCAGCCGGGCGGCGTACTCGGTCGAGGTCGACCGGTACGAGAGGCGGCGCAGGCCGCGGTGCGCCCAGCCGCCCGCGCGGCCGATGTGGAAGCGCTCGATCATCGCGGCGACCCGGTGGCGCCGGTAC
Organism: Frankiaceae bacterium; assembly: GCA_030840645.1. Lineage (GTDB taxonomy): Bacteria > Actinomycetota > Actinomycetes > BP-191 > BP-191 > BP-191. The sequence goes on along the minus strand of JAVEEC010000043.1, from coordinate 64,842 downwards.
CCGCCGAATAGCTCGTCGCCACCCTGCCCGGACAGCAGCACCGGCACGCCCGCCGCGCGGGCCTCGGTCGCGATGACCCGGGTGAGGGAGAACGCCGGGTCGGCGAACAGGTCGCCGGCGAGCGGCAGCCCTTCGAGCCCGGTCTCGCCGCCCTCGATCTCGACGACCTTGGTGCCGTAGAGCGACTGGAGCCGGCGCACGCCGGCGACGTCGTGGTCGAGACCCTCGGAGCCGCCGGGCCAGGCGATGGTGAACGCCCGGTCCAGCGACTCGTGCGTCGCCCACCAGAGCAGCCCCGAGTCGATGCCGCCGGACGCCATGAGCCCGACGGGGACGTCGCTCAGCAGCTGGCGCTGCGCGGCGGCGTGGAAGAGCGCGCGGCCCTCCGCGACGGTCGCCGCGGCGTCGGTCGCCCGCTGGCCCGGCGCGGGGTGCAACGGCGCGCAGTACCGCCGCGTCTCCGTCGTCCCGTCGTGCCAGCGCAGGTAGTGGCCGGGCGGCAGGGAGGCCGCCCCGCTGAACGGTGTCCGTGGCGACGGCACCCAGAGGAACGTCAGGAACTGCGCCATCGCGACGGTGTCGTACGACCCCAGGTCGGCGCCGAGCTCGGCCAGCGCGTCCAGCTCCGAGGCGAACCGCAGCCCGCCGCCGGCGTCGCGGGCGTAGAACAGCGGCTTCACGCCCAGCGGGTCCCTGGCCAGGAACACCTCACCGGAGACGGAGTCGAGGATGCCGATCGAGAAGATGCCGTTCAGCCGGTCGAACGCGGCCGGGCCGTGGTCCTGGAACAGGTGCAGGATGACCTCGCCGTCCATGGCCGACTTGAACGCATGGCCGCGCGCCTCGCACTCCGCGCGCAGGTCGCGGTAGTTGTAGATCTCGCCGTTGAACACCATGACGAAGCGCTCGGACTCGTCGCTCATGGGCTGGACCGCGGCGGGGCTCATGTCGTTGATCGCGAGCCGGGTGTGCAGCAGGTCGAAGTCGCGCTCGCCGACGCGCGCCGAGTGGCAGAACGACCCGTCAGGACCCCGCCTGACCAGCGCCGCGAGCGCGTCGGTACGGCGTTCGGCCGCCGGCCGGACACCCGCCGTCCCCGCTATCCCGCACATCGAGTCCCGCTCTCCCCGTTCAGCGCCAGACGCCCCGCGTGTCGAAGACGACCTTGCCCCGCAGCGCGGCGCGCTTAACGCCGCGGAACTCCGCGTGGTCCACCAGGAGCAGGACGATGTCCGCCTCCTCGATCGCCGCGGCCGTGTCGACCAGCCGGACACCGCCGAGCGCGGCGAGGTCGGCGGGCAGCGCGTCGACGTGCGGCTCCGCCACGACGACCCGGCCGAGGCCGTGCCGGACCAGGTCGGTCGTGATGCGCAGCGCCGGGCTCTCCCGCAGGTCGTCCACATCGGCCTTGAACGTCAGGCCGAGGCAGGCGATCACCGGGTCGCGGTAGCGCTGCGCGGACTTCACGACCTCGCCCACGACGTACGACGGCTTCGACTCGTTGACCTCGCGCGCGGTCCTGATCAGCCGGGCGTGCTCGGGTGCGGCCTCGACGATGAACCAAGGGTCGACCGCGATGCAGTGCCCGCCGACGCCGGGCCCCGGCTGCAGGACGTTCACCCGCGGGTGGCGGTTGGCCAGCTCGATGACCTCGTGCACGTCGATGCCGAGGTGGTCGCAGATCATCGACAGCTCGTTCGCGTAGCCGATGTTGACGTCGCGGTACGCGTTCTCCGACAGCTTGGCCATCTCGGCCGTCGTCGCGTCGGTGAGGTGGATGCGGCCCTGCGTGACGACGGCGTACAAGTCGCGCGCGCGCTCGGCGCAGGTGGGGCTGACGCCGCCGATGACGCGGTCGTTCATGACGATCTCGATCATGATCCGGCCCGGCAGCACGCGTTCAGGGCAGTGCGCGACGTTGACGTCGGCGGCGTCCTGATGGTCGTGCGGGAACGTCAGGTCGGGGCGGCGCTCCGCGAGCCACCGCGACAGCCGCAGCGTCGTGCCGGGGGGCGACGTGGACTCCAGGACGACGAGGTTGCCCGGCCGCAGGACGGGTGCGATCGCCTCGGCCGCGGCCTCGATGTAGGAACGGTCGGCGGTCTGGTCCTCGCGGATCGGGGTCGGCACCGCGATGACGAACGCATCCGCCGCCTCGGGCGCCGTCGTCGCGCGCAGCCGCCCCATCGCGACCGCGCCGGACACCGCGACCGCGAGGTCCGGCTCGGAGAACGGCGCCTCGCCGCGGTTGATCGCGTCCACGACGCCGGGCACGACGTCGACGCCGACCACGTCGAGACCGCGGGTCGCCAGTGCGGCAGCCGTCGGCAGGCCGATGTAGCCCAGGCCGACGATGCAGATCCGCGACGGTGCTGCCACGGAAGAACTGTCGCACAGGACGGCGAACGCACGATGTGCGACCGGCCGCGTGCCTCTGCCAGACTGGCCCGGGTTCGGGCGAGGCTCTCCGGGAGCGTGTGTTGCGGGTCAGGCCGGTGGTAGAGGGCGCGTGGTCCGGCGGGGGGCACGTCATGCTGGCCAACCTCCGTGACGCCGCCCGCCGCCGCCCCGACGCGCTGTCGTTGACCGACGGGCTGCCGCTCTTCGTCAGGAACCACGCCCCTGCCCGCTCGCTGCTGACCGGCCGCTTCCTGCTGATGCCGCAGAACGCCTGGCCCTGGTGCTGGACCTCGCCGACCCGGGCCGAGCTGCGGCGCCAGGTCGCGCTGCGGGCAGCGACCGAGGTGTCGATGCGGCGTTCGCTCGGCGTGCTGCGGATCTCGGGGGCGATCCCGCGCCGCGGGCGTTCGGCGTCGAACGGGCTGCACAACGTCCTCGACGCGGCGTTCGACGACCTGGTCGCCGCGCCCGGGGCGGAGCCGGACGTCCCGACGCCGTTCCTGCTCTGCGCGGGCTCGATCTCCAGCTACCGCAACCTCGCCCGCCTCGTCGCGGCGCACCGTTCGTACCGCGCCTCCGGCGGCGGCCTGTCGCTCGTCGTCGCGGGGGGCGGCGCGGCGCGCTCGGAGGCCGACCTGCGGGCCCGCGTGGCCGGCGACCCGGCGGTCACGTACGTGGGGCCGCAGAGCCGGGCCGGCATCCTCGCGCTGCTGCGGGCGAGCCACGCCGCGGTGTTCCCCAGCCTGGTCGAGGCGTCGCCCGTCGCGTTGCTGGAGGCGCTCGTCCTCGCGCCGCGGGTGGCCGCGTCGGGGATCGTCGGGCACCAGGAGCTGGTCGCGCGCAACGGCGCCGACGTGCAGTGGTTCGACCCCGCCTCCGTAGAGGGGATCGCGGAGACGCTGAAGCTCCTGGAGAGCGCGCCCGCGACGGAGCCGCCGGCCGCGCTCGCGTCCGCGGCCGCGCGGGAGGCAGCGCGGGAGGCCTGGTCGGACGACCTGGTCGCGGCGATCGGCGCGCTCGTGGGGGGGTCGCGGTGAGGGTGCTGCTGCTGACCAACAGCATGGCGCCGTACCGGCTCCCGGTGTTCAACGAGCTGGCGCGGCACTGCGACCTCTCGGTCTGGTTCATGCGCGAGCAGCTCCGCCGCCGCGCGTGGCCGACGTACTGGGACGACATCGGGTTCGACTTCCGCGTCCTGCCCGGCCGCGAGCTACGGGTGCGCGACCGCGCGGTGCTCGTGAACACCGACGCGATCCACGCCGCGAAGGACAGGGACTGCGTCATCGTCGGCGGCTGGGACTCGCTCACCGCGGCGACCGCCGCTGCCGTCTGCCGGGCCCGCGGGGTGCCGTACGTCCTGTGGAGCGGCAGCACCGCGCTCAGCACCCGCAACGCCTCGGGCCTCGCGCAGCGCTACCGCCGCGCGTTCGTGAAGGGGGCGAGCGCGTACGTCTCCTACGGCCACGCCGCCGCGGAGCACCTCGCGACGCTCGGCGCGCCGCGCGAGGCGACGACGGTCGGGCGCAACGTCGGCGACACGACGTTCTTCGCGGAGGCGAAGCAGGACCGCAAGGAGGGCGGCCGGGTCGGCGTGTTCGTCGGCGAGCTGACGCCGCGGCTCGGCGCCGACCTGCTCCCCGCTCTCGCCGAGCAGGCCGGCCTGGACGAGGTGCTGGTGGCCGGGAGCGGCCCGCTCGCGGACACGCTCCGGGAGAGCCCGCGGCTGACGCTGCTCGGCCAGGTCGACCGGGCCGGGGTTCGGGACACCCTCGGACGGGGCAACGTCTTCCTGGCACCGTTCCGCGTGGCGCCGTTCAGCATCTCGGTCAGTGAGGCGCTGGCGGCCGGGTGCCCCGTCGTGGTCTCCTCGGTCGACGGCGCGCGGGACCTGGTGCGGCCGGACGAGAGCAACGGGAGGATCGCCGCGGTGGAGCCGCTCTCGGCGTTCGCGCGCGCGGTACGCGGCGTCCTCGACACCGCGACGCCCGAGGCCGCCAGGGACTCGGTGCCCGCGGACGACTACACGACGTACGCGAACGCGCTGCTCGCCGCGGCCCGGCACGCGGTCTCCCGCGAGGCGCGGCCGTGAGGGACCTCTTCATCGCGCTGGCACTCATCCCGCTGGTCTACCTGCCGCTGCGCCGCCCGCCCGTGTCCGGGCTCGCCCGGACGGTCACGATCTGCCTCTACATGGGCTTCGGCGGCACGCTGACCGCGCGCGCCATCGGCTTCTCGTTCGCCCAGGCGGCGACCATCGTGCTCGGCCTGCTGCTGCTCGCCGACACCGCGTTCTCCCGCCGGCGGCTGAACAGCCTGAACGTCGTCGACCTCCTCCAGTTCCTCCTCGTCGTCCTGCTCGTGCTGCACCTGCTGCTCGTTCCGCAGTCGCCGATCTCGGTGGTCCGCGCGCTGGCGATCCTGGTGATCCTGCTGACGATGAAGGGGCTACCGAGGTTCGGCGTCGACGCGCAGAACCGGATGCTCGACGCCGTCGTGCTCGGCGGCGCGGTCGTCGCGCTCGCCTGCGTCATCCAGTACTTCTACTCGCCCACGCTGTTCGGGCTGATCGAGCTGCCGCCGAGCTACGCGCTCGGCCTGATCAAGCGCGTGACCGGCCTCTACGGCAACCCGAACGCCGCGGCGTTCTACCTCTGCCTCTCGCTCGTCACGCTGATGGTGCGCATCCGCACGCTGCGCGGCCTCAAGCGGGTGGCCGGGATCTTCTGCGTGGGTCTCATCGGGCTCGCCGCGTTGATGACGCAGTCGCGGGCCGGGTTCCTGGTGCTGGTGCTGGCCATCTGCGCCGAGGTCGCCCGCGCGCTGCGGCGCCACCGCGTCGGCGGCTCGATGGCGCTGCTCGCCGTCGGGGCGACCGCCGTGGTGCTCTACACGCAGACGGCCGCGATCTTCGCCCGGCTCTTCCCCGACCGGCAGCTCGAACGGCTGACCACCGACACCTCGCGCGGCGGGCGGTACAACCAGGCGTTCGACATCCTCAAGCGCAGCCCGTTCGTCGGCGACGCGAACGCGACGTTCGCCAACCAGCGCGCCAACTACCACAACGACGTCGTCCAGATCCTCGCGGACCACGGGGTCCTCATCGGCCTGCTGTTTGCGCTCGTGCTGGTCATGGTGGTGGTGCGGCTGCGCAGGTACGCGCGCGCCACCGGCGAGCCGATGGCGGTGGCCGGGATGTACGTCGCGCTCGCCGGGATCATGGTCTCGCTGACCCACGACATCATCGGGTCCGGCGTGCTGTTCTGGGTGCTGATGGGCGTGGCGCTCGCGCAGGCGGACCGGGCCGAGGCCGAGGCGAAGGACGCACCAGGACCACCTGCCGCCGTCCCGGAGCGGCGGCCGCTGGCCGCGGTCCGGTGAGGGTGCTGGTGGCCGGGCTGAACGTGCGCTTCGCCGACGGTCCCGGCGGTCGCGCGCAGCGTCCGGTCGAACGCCGGATGCTCGCGCTGGCGACCGGCTTCCTCGCCGCGCCGACGTACCTCGCGGTGCGCGAGAGCACCAACACCGCGTCGTTCACGGCGGCGTCGAGCCTCTCGCCCGCGATCGTCGCCAACCGGCTGCCCAACGTCGGCGCCGCCCGCCTCGCCGAGTGGCCGGCGGTGGCGTTGCGGATCGCGACCGCCGTCCGGCGCAGCGACTGGGTCTACGCCCGGCTGCCGTCGCCGTGGGGCTTCGCGGCGTGCCGGGCGGCACGCCTGCTGCGCCGGCCGTACTGGGTGTCGTTGCACGGCGACGCGGCCGGGGTGTTCGACCTGCGGGCCGAACGCGCCGCGACGCCGCCGGCGAGGGCGTACCACCGGCTGCGCGCCCGCGCCACGGCCCGCAGGACCCATGCGGTCGCGCGCGGGTCCGCGCTGACGATGTCGGTGGGCGAGGACCTGGACGCGCGGTACGGCAGGTCCGCGCCGCGGCGGCTGGTGTTCGCGAACTTCCTGCACTCGACGGTCGCGGCCTCGCGCGAGGTGCGGGCGGGGCGGCCGGTCGTGCTCTTCGTCGGCGGGCTGAACCATCACAAGGGCCTGCCCGACCTGCTCGCCGCGGCCGGGTCGCTCGCGGCCGCCGGTCGCGACTTCGAGCTGCGGCTCGTCGGCGACGGCGTCCTGCGGCAGCAGGCCCTCGACACACGGTTGCCGGGCGCGGCAGACATCGCCGTCGCGGGCTGGCTCGACGCCGCCGCGCTCGACGCGGAGTACGCGCGGGCGGCGCTGCTCGTCCTGCCCTCGACGGGCGGGGAGGGCGTGCCGAAGGTCGTGATGGAGGCGCAGGCCAGGCGGGTCCCCGTGGTGGCCGCCGACGTCGGCGGCATCCGCGGCCTCGTCGGCGACGGACGTGGCTGGCTGGTCGAGCCCGGCGACGTCGCGGGCCTCGCCGCCGCGATCGCCACGGTCCTGGACGGCTGCGCCGACGTCACCGCGCGGGTCAACGCCGCCGCAGAACACCTGGGGCGCAACACGTTCGACCGGACGCAGGACCGCCTTGCGGACGCCGTACGCAGCTTGGAGCCGGGACTCGTGAAGGACGACGCGGGATGAGGGCGCTGGTCACCGGCGCGGCCGGGTTCATCGGCAGCCACCTGTCGCAGCGGCTGGTCCGCGAGGGCTGGGAGGTCGTCGGCGTCGACGCGCTGACCGGCTACTACAGCCCCGAGCTGAAGCGGCGCAACCTCGCGCACCTCGACGGCACCGGCTTCACGTTCGTCGAGGCCGACGTTCTCGACCTGTCGCTGGCGGAGATGGGCGCGCCGTTCGACGTGGTGTTCCACCAGGCTGCGCAGCCGGGCGTGCGGGCGTCGTGGAGCGAGTTCCCCGGCTACGTACGGCACAACCTGGTGGCGACGCAGCACCTGCTGGAGTCCTGCCTGCACTCGGGTGTCGGCCGGGTCGTCCACGCGTCCAGCTCGTCGGTCTACGGCGAGGCGCTCGCCCCCCGGCTGGCCGAGGACGCGCTGCCGCGCCCGCGCAGCCCGTACGGCGTCACCAAGCGCGCGGGCGAGCACCTCATCGAGGTCTACCGCGACAACTTCGGGCTGCCCGCCGTCGCCCTGCGGTACTTCACGGTGTACGGCCCGCGCCAGCGCCCGGACATGGCGTTCTCCCGGCTGCTCGCGACGCGGCTCGGGGCGCCGCCGGTCCCGATCTTCGGCGACGGCGAGCAGTCGCGAGACTTCACCTACGTCGACGACGTGGTCGAGGCGAACTGGCTGGCCGCGCAGCCGGGCAGCGAGCCGGGCACGTACAACGTCGCGGGCGGCAGCGAGGCAACAGTGAACGAGGTACTGAAGCTGATGACCGCCATCACCGGCGGCGCGCCGGACACCGTGACGCAGGAGGCGGCGGCGGGCGACGTACGGCGGACGTCGGGGCTGACCGACGCGGCGCGCGACCGGCTCGGCTGGTCACCGAAGGTCGGCCTGGAGGACGGGCTGCGCCGCCAGTGGGAGTGGCTCATGGGGCTGCCCGCGGAGGCGCTCGCGCACTACTCCGACCGGAGCTGAGCCCCGAAAGGCCCGGTCGCCAGCCCCAGCAGCCGCCGTACCTTGATCCGCGCCAGGTGGGTCTCGACCACCCGCACGCCGCCCGCGATCGCCGCCGCGCCCTCGGGCCCGTACCGCGGGACGAGCAGGAAGAGGAGGAGCACGTTCGCGGCGGCCGAGCCGGCGAAGATCGCGGTCAGCGATCCTGGACGTTCCGACACGGCGAGCACGATCTCGCTCGGCCCGGCTGCGGCGAACAGTACCTGCGCGGCCAGGATGATCAGCAGGATGTCGTAGCCGCCGCGGTACTCGTTCCCGAACAGCGAGAGCACGAGGTGCCCGCTCACCGCGAGGGCCGCCGCGAGCAGGGCGACCCCGAGCAGCGCGACGCGGGTCGAGGTGGTCAGCACGCGTTGGGCCTCGGCGCGCTCGCCGCGCGCGAGCAGGTGGGTCAGCGTCGGCGCGAGGATCAGGCCGACCGCGCTGGGCAGCAGGTTCAGCGCGACGCCGAGCTTGGCCGCGACGACGTAGCGCGCGACCGCCTCCGGCGTCGAGACGATGCCGAGCACGATGACGTCGGCCTGGACGAGGACGAGCGCCGCGGCGCCGCCGAGCGCGAGGTGCCCCGACGCCGTGAGCCAGAGCCGGCGCAGCGCCGGGTCCTCCCGCGGCCCGGCGGTCGTGCCGACCCGCCGCCCGACGAAGACGTGCAGCGCGACGGCGACGAGCGCGCACGCGAGCGCCGTGTACAGCGCCGCCGTGACGGCGTTCACCCGGAGTCCCGCGACCGCGGCCGCGCCGACGAACAGCGCCAGCAGGATCGGCTGCGCCACCGACTCGGGTACGACGGAGAGCGCCGCCTGGCGGGCGGCGCGGAGGTGGCTCGACTCGACCTGCAACGCCGCGAGCGGCGGCGCGATCAGCAGCGCCGCGACCAGCGCGTGCTGACGCGACGCCCCGAGCTGCGACCCGACGAGGAGGACGCCCAACGCCGTGACGCCGGCCGCGAGCGTCGACGCGACGAGGCTGAACCGCACGCTGAACCGCCGGAACGCCGCGCTCGCGATCGAGTCGCCGACCGCGTCGTACTGCGGCAGGAACCGCACCGCGCTCTTGTCGAAGCCGCCCCGCCCGACGAGCACCACGAAGCCGACCCAGCTGACGGCGTAGGAGTACGCCCCGAACTCCCCGAGCGACATCGCGCGGGCGAGCAGCACCTGCACGGCCATGCCGAGCCCGGCGCCCGCGACCTGCACGACCAGGCTGGTTCCCGCGGAACGGGTGAGCGAGGGGCCGGCGAACAACGCCCTCAGCCGGCTGATGGCCCCTGCCTCTCGTCGGACCGTGACTCCCCGCGATTGATCGTAGGGTGTGACGCGGGCCGTTCCCGCACAGAGGAGTGCACCGAGTGACGCTGCTGCGCGACGGGGCGACCGCCCTGACGCACGAGTTCGCGCACCGCGTCGGTGGCCGCCTGCTCGAGCTCGGCGCCGGGCTGAACCCGTACGCCGGGCTCTGGCCCTCCGCGCGCGTCGTGACGCTGGACCACGACCCGGCGCGCGGCCCGGCCGTCGTGGGCGACGCGCACGCGCTGCCGTTCGCCGACGGGTGCTTCGACAGCGTCGTCGCGAGCCAGGTCCTGGAGCACCTGCACAGCCCGTGGGTCGCGGCCCGCGAGCTGGGCCGCGTCCTCCGGCCCGGCGGCGCGCTGGTCGTCTCCGTGCCGTTCATGTTCATGGTGCACGCGGCGCCGCACGACTTCTTCCGCTTCACCGAGTTCGGGCTGCGGCGGCTGTTCGAGGAGGAGTTCGAGATCGACGTCCTGCGCGCGTACGGCGGCCGGCTCGGCGTGGTCTACGACGCCGCGCTCGCACCGTCGCCCAGCTCGACACTGCCCCGCCGCGCCCTGGCGCGCGCGGTCCGCGGGCTGCGGCGCCCTGACAAGGGCCGGCGCTACCCCGTACGCAGCCGGGTCGCGCTGGCGGGCCGCTCGGCCGAGCATCCGCTCGGCTACTTCATGGTCGCGACGCGGCGCGGGGGTGCCGGATGAAGCAGGTGGTGCAGAGCGTGGCGCGCGGCGACCTGCGCGTGCTCGACGTGCCGCGACCCGTTCCCGGTCCTGCCGAGGTGCTGGTGGCGACGAGCCGCACGGTGCTCTCGCCGGGGACCGAACGCGCCGTGCGACGGCTCGCGTCGGCGAGCCTCTTGCAGAAGGCGCGGGCCCGGCCCGACCTGGTCCGCCAGGTCGCGCGCAAGGCGCGCGCCGAGGGGGTCGCGGCGACGATGCGTTCGGTCCGCAGCCGCCTCGACGAGGACATGCCGCTCGGCTACTCCGGCTGCGGCGTCGTCGTCGAGGTCGGCGAGGCCGTCGAGAACGTCACCGTCGGCCAGCGCGTCGCGACCGGATCGGCCGGGCACGCCGACTACCAGCTCGTCCCCGCGCACCTCGCCGTCCCCGTACCGGAGGGGGTGAGCGACGAGGACGCGGCGTTCGCGACGGTCGCCGCGATCGCGCTGCACGGCCTCCGCCAGGCCGACGTCGGCCCGGGCAGCCGGGTCTGCGTCGTCGGCCTCGGCCTGCTCGGCCAGCTCACCGCCCGGCTCGCGATGGCCGCCGGCTGCTCGGTCGCGGGCATCGACCTCGACCCGTGGAACGCCGACCTGCTCACCGCATCGGGCGGTCTCGGCCTGGTCGAGTCCGGCGCCGACACGACCGAACGCGTGCTGTCCTGGTCGCACGGCCGCGGCGCCGACGCCGTCGTGCTGACCGCCGCGACGCCGTCGTCCGAGCCGGTGCGCCGCGCGACCGAGCTGGCCCGCGACCGCGCCGCGCTCGTCGTCGTCGGCGACGTCGGCCTCGACCTGCAGCGGACGCCGTTCTACGACAAGGAGTTGCGGCTGCTGTTTGCCCGCTCCTACGGCCCGGGCCGCTACGACCGCGCCTACGAGGAGTGGGGCGTCGACCTGCCGGTCGGCTACGTCCGGTGGACCGAGGGGCGCAACCTCGAAGCGTTCCTCGACCTCGTCGCCGCGGGCCGGATGGGGGTCGCCGACCTGGTCACGCACACGTTCCCGGTGGAGGAGGCGGCGGCGGCGTACGCGCTGGTCGAGGGCGGCGAGCGTTCCCTCGGCATCCAGCTCACGTACACGCCGGACGCGCCACGGCACGAGGTGGTCGACGTCGCGCCGAAGCGCGTCAGCGCGAGCCCGGGCGTCGGGCTGATCGGCGCCGGGGCGTACGCCAAGGCGACGCTGCTGCCCGCGATGAAGATGGCCGGGCTCGACCGGCTGGTCGCGGTCGCGTCGGCGTCCGGGCTGTCGGCCCGCCACCTCGCCGAACGCCACGGCGGCGAGCACGTGATGAGCGACGCCGAGCCGCTGCTCGCGCTGCCGGACGTCGACCTGGTCGTCGTCGCGACGCGCCACGACAGCCATGCGGACCTCGCGGCCCGCGCGCTGCGCGCCGGCAAGCACGTGTTCTGCGAGAAGCCGCTGGCGCTGAGCGAGGACGAGCTGTCGTCCGTCGTCGACGCGTGGCGCGCGTCGCCGGGCGCGCTGTTCGTCGGCTTCAACCGCCGGTACTCCGTGCCCGTCCGGCTGGTGCGCGACCACCTCGCCGGCGGCGCGGGGCCGCTCGTCATGACGTACCGCGTCAACGCCGGCCGGCTCGGCGACAAGCACTGGTACAAGGACCGCCGCCAGGGCGGCCGCCTGCTCGGCGAGGTCTGCCACTTCGTCGACACCTGCAACGTGATCGCGGGCGCGCCGGTCGAGTCGGTCCTGACGTTCGGGTCCGGCGTCGGGGAGGCGCTGCTGCAGGAGGACCTGGTCGTCAGCCTCCGCTACGCGGACGGGTCGCTCGCGACGGTCACGTACGCGTCCGGCGGCCACTCCTCGACACCGAAGGAACGGCTGGAAGTGCTGGGGCGCAGCCGTTCCGCGGTCATCGACGACTTCCGGCGCACGCTGCTGGACGGGCACGAGAGCAAGGCGGCCGGCCAGGACAAGGGGCACGCCGCCTGCCTCGCCGAGGTACGTCGCCTCCTCGCGACCGGCGAGGACAGCCGCCCGACGACCGAGGCTGCGTTGCACACGACGCGAGTCACGCTCGCGGCAGCGGAGTCGCTGCTGACCGGCGCGCCGGTCCGGGTCGCTAGCGGGTGACCAGCCGTTCCACGGTGGCCGCGACCTCGTCCAGCTCGTCATCGGTCAGCCGGCTGTGCATCGGCAGCGAGAGCATCCGCGCGGCCAGATCCTCGGTGACGGGCAGGTCGGCGTCGATGCCCGCGAACACCGCCTGGCGGTGCGCCGGCGGGAAGTAGAGGCGGGCCTCGATCCCTGCCGCGGTCAGCCCCGCGAGCACCTCGTCGCGGCGTTCGTCCAGCAGGCAGGTGTAGAGCATGTGGACCGGCTCGGTACGCGGGTCGTGCCACGGCGGCGTCACGCCGGGAATGTTGCCGAGCCGCTCGGTCAGCCACGCGGCGTTGCGCCGCTTGCGGTCCAGGATGCCGTCGAGCCGGCCGAGCTGGACGACGCCCATCGCGGCCTGCATCTCGGTGATCCGCCAGTTCCAGCCGAGCACGTCGTGCCGGTAGAGCGCCGACTGGCCGTGGTTGCGCAGCAGCCGCAGCGCCTCCGCCAGCTCCGCGTCGTCGGTGGTGACCAGCCCGCCCTCGCCGGTGGTGATGTTCTTGGTCGGCGTGAAGCTGAACATCGCCATCCGGCCGAGCCCGCCCGCGGGCCTGCCGAGGTAGCGCGCGCCGACGGCCTGCGCGGCGTCCTCCAGCAGGACGACGCCGTCGCCGCAGACCTCGCGCAGCTCGTCCATCGCGGCGGGCTGCCCGGCGTAGTGCACCGCGAGCACGGCCTTGGTGCGCGGCGTGATCCGCCGCCGTACGTCCCCCGGGTCGAGGTTGAACGTCCGCGGGTCCACGTCCGCGAACACCGGCGTCGCGCCGACGTGCAGCACGGAGGTGGCCGAGGAGATGAACGTCATCGACGGAACGACCACCTCGTCGCCAGGACCGATGCCGAGCGCGAGGTACATCGCCGCGAGCGCGACGGTGCCGTTGGCGAACGCGACGGCGTGCGCGACGTCGTGGCGCTGCGCGAAGACGCGTTCGAACTCCGCCGTTCGCGGGCCGTTGGTGAGGACGCCGCTCGCCAGCACCGCGCGGATCGCGTCGACCTCTTCCTCGCCGGTGACGGGGCGCGCGAGGCGGATGCGCGGTGCGGTCACCGGCCCGACGATACGTCAGTCGATCCTGGCGATCGGGTCGTCGGTCGGGTGGCCCTCTACGCCGCCGCCGAACACCGCGCCCGCGGAGCGCAGGACGAGGTACAGGTCGTAGAACGGCGACTGCCTGTCCAGGTAGACCAGGTCGAGCGCGATGCGGTCCGCCCAGGCGATGGCGTTGCGGCCCCTCACCTGCGCGAGGCCGGTGAGACCAGGGCGGACGGCGAGGCGGCGGCGCTGCTCGGGGGTGTACCGCTCGACCTGGTACGCCAGCGTCGGGCGCGGGCCCACGACGCTCATCTCGCCGCGCAGGACGTTGAGCAGCTGCGGCAGCTCGTCCAGCGAGAGGCGGCGCAGCACCCGGCCGACCCGGGTGATGCGCGACGCGTCGGGGAAGACGGGGTTCGCGGCGTCGTGCCGCATGGTGCGGAACTTCACCACGCGGAACGTCTCCCCGCCGCGCCCCACCCGCTCCTGGCGGAAGAACGCGGGGCCCCGGTCGTCCACCTTGATCGCGAGCGCGCAGACCGCGCCGAGCAGCAGCGCGGGCAGCGCGAGCACCGCGAGCAGCGCGAGGTCCACCGCCCGCTTGCCCCGGTACGGCCGCGTCACCGCTCGCGCCGGACCCGGGCAGGGACGCCGGTCGCGACGACACCGGCCGGCAGGTCGTCCACGACCACGGCTCCGGCGCCGACCCAGGTGCCGCGGCCGACGGTGCGGCCCGGCGTGACGATCGCGCCGGTACCGAGCAGCACGCCGTCGTCCAGCGTCACGGTGCCGTTGACGAGGACCCCCGGGCTCAACGTCACGAACTCGCCGAGGCGGCAGTCGTGCGAGACGAGGGCGTTGCAGTTGACGTGGGTGTGCCGCCCGATCCTGACGTTGGTCGTGATCCGCGCGCCCGCCGCGACCATCACGCCGGGCGCCAGCTCGACGTCGGCGCCGCACGACGCCAGCGGGTGCACGAGCACGGCGGCCGCGCGGTCGCCCGCCGCCTCGGCGACCCGGCGGCGCGTGTCGCCGTCGCCGATGCCGACGACGTAGTCCGCGTCCAGGTCGCGCAGCATGGCGGTGTCGCCCAGGTGTACGGCGCCGCGCCGGGCCAGCCGGTCGGCGTCCGGCGTTCCGTCGTCCAGGAAGCCGAGGAACCGCCAGGCCGGCCGGACCGCGTTCACCGCCTCCACGATGTCGAGCACCTCGCGGCCGTGGCCGCCCGCGCCGACGATCACCAAGTCACGCACGGGCGCCGGCCAGGTCGTCCAGCAGGGTCTCGACGCGTTCCGCGAGCGACGACCGCGAGCGGGTCGCGGCCAGGTACGCCCGGCCGTCGTCGCCGAACCGGCGCAGCTCCTCCGCGTTCCTGCCCGCCAGCGCGCGGACGCCGTCCGCGATGCCGTCGGGCGCGACGGCGACGCCCGCATTCGCGGCGTCGACGAGAGCGGCGACCTCGCCGCCGGTGTTGGTGAGGACCGGCAGCCCGGCCGCGAGGTAGTCGTAGAGCTTGTTCGGGCTGACGCCGTAGCGGAACAACGGCACGTCGGCCAGCACGTGCAGCCCGACGTCCACGGCGCCGAGCAGGTCCGGCATCTCGTCCTTCGGCACGGGCGCCCGGAACGCCACGTTGCGCAGCCCCTCGCGCGCCGCCCGCTCCCGCAGCGCCGCCTTGGCGACGCCGTCGCCGACGAGCAGGAACCGTACGTCCGGCAGCTGCTCCGCGACCTCGGCCGCGGCGTCGAGGACGAGGTCGAGGCCGTTCGCCGGACCGTGCGCGCCGGTGTACGCGAACACCATGCCGTCGAGCCCGTATCGCTCGCGCAGTGCCGCCCGCGGCGCGGACGGAACGAAGTCGGCGGGGTCGGCGCCGTTCGGGACGAAGTACACCCGGTCCGCGGCGACGCCCTCGTCCTCGACCAGCACCCGGCGCACTCCCTCGGCCAGCACCACGATCGCGTCCGCCTTACGGTAGAGGAAGCGTTCGAGCGACCTGAGCAGCCGGTACAGCGGTGACGTCCGCGAGAGCTGCCCCATCTCCACGAGGACGACCGGCCAGAGGTCGCGCAGCTCCAGCACGAACGACGCCCGGCGCAGCCGCGCGAGCGCCCACCCGGCCAGTCCGGTCAGCAGGTGCGGCGACGACGCGTACACGACGTCGGGTCTTGGCAGCCGCAGCGCCGCAACCAGCGCGGTGACGGCGTACGAGCACCAGTTCAGGATTCGGGCGGCGCCGTTGCTCCGGTACGGGAGGACGGGCACGGTGCGGTACAGGTCGTCGTCCAGGTGGACGGGCTCGCGCGTGAGGTAGTTGACCCGCGAGCCGATCACCGTCGCGTCCCAGCGCCGCAGGCGCGAGAACAGCTCGACGTGCCGCGTGCCGCCGGGGGCACCCCGGGGCGCGGCGAAGTGGTTGAGGACCACGACCCGGCGGTTCACCGGCGCAGGCTCACAGACCGGACCTGACTGGCGGCGCGCAGCGTGACTCCGTCGTCGTCGAACGCGACGTGCAGGTCGGCCGTCCCCACCCGGATGCCGTCCGGAAGTCGCTGCGGCGCAGGGCTTCCCGGCCTGCGTACCGACCAGACGACAGGGCCGTCCACCGTGCCGGAGCAGTGCAGCCAGGTCGCCGGAACGGCGCTGCCGTACGTCTCGCTCCACCAGCCGGCGTACGGCTCCTCGCTGCCGCGCACCGGCTCCGCGGTGCCCGGTGTCCGCAACGCGAACTCGGCGCCGTCGAGCTCGACATCCGGGTGCAGGGGCAGGGTGAGCGCCCACGGCGTGCCGGGCGCCGCCTCGGTCACGTCGGCGACCGTCACGCCGTCGTCGTCCAGGACGACGAGGCGGGCGACCCGGCCACCGTTCGGAAGGCGGCGGTACGCATCGTGCACCCCCCACGAGACGACGTAGCCGGGCACGTCGGGCGGCGGACCGACGACGCCGGTGGCCGCGTGCCGCCAGCGGAATGCGCGGTGCGGCACGAGCTGGTCCGCGCCGCCGAGCCGCAGCACGCTGTGCGCGGACGACGACCGGAACGCGTTGCGCTGGTCGATCGGGCCGTTGTACGTCCCCGTCCCCGGGTCGCCGACGACCCACCGGTCGCCGTACCGCACGGCGGTCGAGCAGAGGTCGGCGTGCTGGTGCGACGTACCGCCACCCGCCTTGAGGAACGCCGTCCACGGGCCGCGCGCGCTGCGGGCGAAGCCACCGCCGACCGGCGTGCCGTCGCGCACGGCCGCGGGCGGGTCGAGCGGCGTGGCGGGCGCGGCGTACCACGCGCACTCGTCGTACGCCGCCCGCCACGCGTCGTTCGCGCCGGTGCCCGCGAGCGAGAGCGCGAGGGCGGCGGCGCCCGCGACGTCGAGCGGGTCGCCGGACGAGCCGAGGACCCGGCCCTCGTCCCAGTCGCCGTACTGCGGGACGCCGCCGTCCAGGACGCCGAGGCGGCTCAGGAACGCGCCGGAGCGCGCGAGCGCGTCGCCCACGGCGGGCGGCGCGCCGCCGAGCAGGACGCGGACCGCGAGCATCTCGGTGACGAACCGGTGGTAGGACAGCGAGTCCTCGATCATCGAGCCGTCCGGCCGCATGTGCCTGGCCAGCTGCGCGTCGAACAGCCGCTCGCCGACCGCCCGCGACCGCGGCTTCCGGAACGCCGTACCCAGCGCGATCAGACCCAGCCCGTCGCCGAGCAGGTGGTTGTTGCGCATGCTGGTCATCGTGTAGGGCAGGTCGGCCAGCAGGTGCCGCCGGCCGTGGTCGAGGTGCCGGTACATGTCGCGAGCCAGGTCCGGCGGCAGGCGGTCGCCGGCCAGGCCGAGCACCTGCAGCCAGACCAGGGCGCGCAGCGCGATCTCGAGGTTCGAGTACCAGTGCACGCCCTGCTCGGGCGCGTTTTCGGCGACCCACGAACGCAGGTGCGCGACCAGGGCGTCGAGCCACGCGGCGTCGGCCGACTCCAGCCACGCGGCGCGGGCGAGGACCAGCAGGTGCCGGTGGCGGCCGAGCTCCCAGGTCCACTTCACGTCGGCGACCCGGTCCCCGGAACGGATGTCGACCTGCCACCACGGCGCCCGGCTCCAGTCGCTGCCCGTGTCCGGCGCCGTGTGCCATCCCAGGGCCAGCGGGACCGCCCGGCCGAAGACCGGTGCGGTGCCGCCGAGGATCGTGCGCGCGTCGGCCAGCGTCCGCGCCCTCGCCTCCCCGGGCACGCATCGGGGCGGCGCCAGCACGGTGTCCGGCGCGTCGACGGCGTCGGCGGAACGGAGCCGGCCGAACACCAGGCGGTGGCCGCCGGCGCGCTTCGACGCCTCGTACCCGGCGCGGACCGGCGCCGCGAGGCCGAGCGCGCGGACGTCACCGGCGATCCGGCGCAGCCGCGGCTCCCGCTCGGTCGTCACGCGTTGCACGCTACCCGGGCCCTGACCTGCGGGGTTTCGCGCGGGCGATGCTGTTCAATGGCCGTACCAGGGTGGGAAGGGGCGCGTGGTCTTGTCTCGTCCGGCGAGGCGTGCCGCCGACGTGTTCCTGGTCGTGCTGGCACTCGCCGTCCTCGTCGTCGCCGTGCAGTCCGTACGCCGCAACCCGCGGCCGTCAGCGTTGCTGCCCACCAGCGACTCGGGGCCCACCGCGCTCCCGACGTCCGCGCCGCCGCCGCCGGCGACCGCGAGCCCGCCGGTCATGACCGACCAGCGGGCCGCGCTCGCGGCGGCGGGCAGCGTCGCGCTGCGCTGGACCGGTACCGGCTGTCCGGGCCCGCACGGGGCGTACGAGCGCAGCGCCGACGGGGGCCGCACCTGGACCGCGCGCACGTCCCCGCTCGCCGTCGTTGAGCAGCTCTCGCTGGCCGGGGCCAACGGTCTCGCGCGCGGCCTGGACGCCGCGTGCCGCCCGGCCGCCGCGACGTCGGCGGACGGCGGCCTCACCTGGCGCCCCGCCGTCGTGCCCGCCGGGACCACGGCCGCCGACGTCGTCGCGGGCGGCGGGGTCTGGTCGGCCGGCGCGGGCGGCGTACGCCGTGGCTCGGCGACCGCCACGAACGGCTGCCGTACGAACGCCGCAGGCCCGCCGTCGCTGGTCAGCGCGGCGACCGGGAACATCGCCTGGCTGCTCTGCCAGGACGCGTCGGGCGCGCGGCGGCTGTTGCTGCGGACGTACGACGGCGGCACGACCTGGCAGCGCCTCGCCGGGCGGCGGCCCGAGACCGGGCTCGCGAGCGCCGGAGTCGTTGTGGCGCTGGACTTCCTGCCGGGAACGGTCGGCTGGACGCTGATCCGCGGCGCGGGCTGCCCGGAGGGGCAGCTGCGGGTCAGCACCAACGCCGGCGAGGGCTGGACCGCACGGCCCTGCCCGGCGCGTTCGGCGGCGTCGGTGACGCGGGTGCTGGCGGTGACGTTCGCCGATGCGCGGACCGCGCTGGCGGTCGTGGTGGCGGGCGGGACGACGCGGTCGTTGCGCAGCACCGACGGCGGCGGCACCTGGACGGGCTGACGCGCGGTTACGATGCGAACGTGGACGCGGTGCGAGCGGTCTCCGCTCTTCATGAGTCGGTGCAGGCCCTGCTCGACGCGCTCGCTCCGGTGTCGCGCGCGATCGGGCCGTTTGACGTCCTGACCCGGGTCGCCGCGGACGACCCGGCGGCCGCGCTCGTCGCCGGCCGGGTGCGCTCCTGCGTCTCCTCGATGTACGAGGTCGTCGCGGACGTGCTCGCGCTCGGCCACCTCTGGGACGAGCAGCACCTCCCCGGCCTCGCCACCGAGCGCCCCGCCGTGACCGCGACGTCGCTGTCGATCGTCCTGCCGCACGACGCGTGGTGGCACGCGACCGAGGCGCTGACGTTCGGCTCCGCGCGCGGGCACGCGGCTGTCGCGGGGCTGCGCGCCACCGACAACCCGCTCGCCGACCGGGTCGCGGCCGTGGTCGCTGCCGCGGAGACCGCGGCGGAGGCGCTCGCCGACGTCGAGCGGTTCCTCGTCGAGGGGCTGTCGCCGGAGATGTTCGCGCCGTTCGAGATGGTCGACCTGGCCGAGCCGGCGCCGGAGGAGCCTGCGGCGCCCGCCGAGCCGGAGCAGGCAGTCGAGATCGAGCCGGTCGAGCCGTCCGCGGCCGGACGGCGGCAGCCCCGCTGGGGTCCGGGCGGGTGACCGTCCCGCGACGACGCACGATCGTCCGGGCCCTGCTGGTCGCACTCGCCGTCGCCGTGCTGCTCGTCGGCTGGGTCGGCGTACGCGGCATGCGGGCGCGGGTGCGGCTCGACGCCGCGCGGGCCGCGGTGCCCACGCTCCAGGACGCGCTCTCCGCCGACCGCGCCTCGGTGCCTGCGCGGCTCGCCGCGATCCAGCGCGACACCCACGCCGCGCGGCGGCTGACGTCCGACCCGGTGTGGCGGGTGCTCTCGCACGTGCCGTGGTTCGGCCGGTCGCTGCGGACGGGCGGAGGCCTGGCGCGGGCCGTCGACGACCTCGCGACGCGCACGTTCCCCGACCTGGACCGGGTCGCGGCTGGGCTCTCGCTGGAGTCGTTGCGCGACAACGCCGGCGGTGTACGGCTCGAACCGCTGCGCGCCGCGCAGCCGGACCTCGCGCGGGTCGGCGCCTCGGTCGCGAGGACCGAGGGCGCGGTCCGCGCTCTGCCCTCGACGTTCCTCCTCGGCTCGGTCGGGCGCGGGCGGGCCGCGCTGCTGGACCAGCTCGAGACGTTGCGGACCTCGGTGTCGACGGCGACGCTCGCCGCGCGGCTCGCGCCGGACATGCTCGGCGGCTCGGGGGTGCGGCGGTACTTCCTGGCGATCCTCAACAACGCCGAGATGCGCGGCTCCGGCGGCTTCCTCGGCGCGTGGGGCATCCTCGAAGCCGACCACGGCCGGCTGCGGCTGACCCGGCTCGGCGTCGCCGAGGAGCTGCGCAACACCACGCCGGTCCCGGCGACCCGGATGCCGCCGGACTTCGTGACGCGGTACGGCCGCTTCTACGCCGACTCGTGGTGGACGAGCGGGAACCTCTCCCCGCACTTCCCCGACGCCGACCAGATCTGGACCGCGCTGTGGCTGCGGACCCGGGGCGAACGCCTCGACGGCACGATCGCGATCGACCCTGTCGCCCTCTCCGGACTGCTCACGGTGACCGGACCGACGACGCTGCCGAGCGGCGAGCAGGTGACCGCGGCGAACGTCGTGCGGCTGACCGAGCGGGACGCGTACGCGCGGTTCGCGACGAACGGGCACCTGCGCGACCTGTTCCTCCAGCAGGTCGCGGTCGCCGTCTACCGCGACCTCACGTCCGGCCGCGGCCCGACGGCCGGGCTGGTGACGGCGCTGGCCGACGCGGCCGGGAGCCGTCACCTGCAGATCGCGTCGACCCACCCGGGCGAGCGGGCCCTGCTGGAGACGATGCCGCTCGCGGGCGTGCTGCCCGACAAGCCGGGGCCGTACCTCGAGGTCACGACGGTCAACGCGGCCGGCAACAAGCTCGACTACTACGTCCGCCGCTCGATCAGCTACGACCGTCGCCGCGACGGCACGGGAACGGTCGAGGTCCGGCTGCGCAACCTCGCCCCGCCGGGGCTGCCCGCGTACGTCCGCGGCCGGCTCGACCTGCCGCCGGGCGCGGGGTTCCGGCCGGGCGAGCAGCACACGTACGTCTCGGTGTTCGGGGCGTTCGGCTCGCTGCTGGAGGGTGCGGCGCTCGACGGGCGCGCGATCGCCGTGGAGTCCGAGCTGCAGCGCGGCCACCCCGTCTGGTCGGCGTACGTGGACGTCGACCCCGGCCACGAGGCGGTGCTGACGCTACGGCTCGCGCAGGTCCCGCCGGGGCGGCCGCTGGTCCGCGAGCCCCCGCTGGTCGTCCCCGACGAGGTCGCGGTACGGGTCCGCTAGCGGCGGGCGCGGTCGATGTCGACGGCGGCGAGCGCCGCGAGGCGGCCCACCAGCTCGTCGGCGGGTGCGGCGAGGTCCACCGCGAGTACGCGCTCCGGGTCGAGCGGCGGCACGTCGACGTGGGAGACGAGCGGGTGGATCGGGCGGCGGTCCAGCTCGCCCGTCCCGAGCAGCTCCTCGTGCAGCTTCTCGCCGGGCCGCAGCCCGGTGTACGCGATCTTCACAGGTCGCGTCGCGCGCGCCGCCAGCCGCCGGGCGACGTCGTTGATGCGAACGGGCTCGCCCATGTCGAGGACGAGCGCCTCGCCAGGGCGCCCGATCGCGCCCGCCTGGACGACGAGCTGGACGGCCTCCTCGACGGTCATGAAGTACCGCGTGACGTCCTTGTGGGTGACCGTGATCGGCCCGCCCGCCTCGACCTGGGCGCGGAACGTCGGCAGCACCGAGCCGCGCGAGCCGAGGACGTTGCCGAACCGCACGGAGAGGAAGTCGCCGCCGGTCTCCGCGGCGACGTACGCGGTGAGGCGCTCGGCGACCCGCTTGGTGTAGCCGAGGACACTGGACGGGTTGGCGGCCTTGTCGGTCGAGATGTTCACGAACCGCTCGACGCCGTACCGCTGCGCGGCGCGCAGGACGTTGAGCGTGCCGAGCACGTTGCTCTTGAGCGACTCGTCGGGGTGGCGTTCGAGCATCGGCAGGTGCTTGAGGGCGGCGGCATGGAACACCACGTCCGGGCGGTGCCGCGCGAACACCCGGTCGATCGCCTCGGCGTCGCGGATGTCGGCCAGGACGACGTCAGGCGAGTCGAGCAGCGCCCGGCCGTCGATGGAGAGCTGGACGTCGTGCAGCATCGTCTCGTCGCGGTCCAGCATGACCAGCTCGGCGGGCGAGAAGCGGTGGATCTGGCGGCAGAGCTCGGACCCGATCGAGCCGCCGGCGCCGGTGACGAGCACCCGCCGGCCGGTGAGGTACGCGGCAACGGAGTCGACGTCGGTCTCGACCTGGTGCCGGCCGAGCAGGTCGGCCTCGCTCACGTCGCGGATGTCGTGGCCGGTGACCAGGCCCCCGACCAGCTCGCTGACCGGGGGGAGCACCTTGACGGCGAGCCCGGCCGCCTCGGCGGACTCGGTCAGGCCGGCGATGACGGCCGAGTCGGCGCTCGGCACGGCGATCAGCAGGGTCGTGGCCTCGACGCGTTCGGCGACGTGCTCCAGCCGGGTCCGGTCGCCGAGGACGGGCACGCCGCAGATGCGGAGCTGCCGCTTGGCCGGGTCGTCGTCGAGCAGGCCGACCGGGAGGTAGACGCTGGCCGGGTCGCGGAGCAGCGACGTGATGACCTGCACGCCGCCGTCGCCCGCGCCGAACACGAGCAGCCGCTCGGTCGTGTCGACCGGCCGGCGGCGGCGTTCGCGGACGAGGCGGACGGCGTACCTGACCCCGGCCATGAGAACGAGCGCGATCACCCCGCTGCCGACGACGGCGCCGAACGGGACCCAGCGCGGAACGCCGGACGCCCAGTCGACGAGCAGCGTGAGCACCGTCGCCACGACGACGCTCTGGGTCAGCGCGGCGACCTCGTCGAAGCTGCCGTACCGCCAGCGGCCGATGTACACGCCGACGACGTAGCCGGACACGACCTGCGCGCTCGCCGCGAACAGCGCGATGGCGAGGACGCCGCGGGCCGTCACGTCGGCGGTGACGAACTCGTACCGCAGCAGCGTCGCGACCGGCACGGCGGCGAACCACGCCAGCGCGTCGACGGCACCCTGCGCGACCTCCCGCCGTTGGGCGGGGGCACTCAGGACGGCTGGCACGGCTGCTCCAGGGCCGCCGACGGCGGCCGGGCTCTGAGGGCTAGGCGACGGCGGTGGCGCGGCGGCGGCGGCTCGCCACGACGACCGCGCCCGCGCCGGCGAGGATCATGCCCGCGCCGACGGCCACCATCGGAACGGTGTTCGCGGCGCCGGTACCGGCCAGGCCGGTGGCCGAGACGGTGACGGACGCGCTCAGGACGCGGGCGGCGCCGTTGGTGCCGGTGCCCGCGCCGCGGATCAGGTGGACGCCCAGGACGCTCGGGCAGACCTGGGTGCTGAACGAGCCGTCGGTACCCGTCGTGACGGTGGTGACGGCGGCACCGTCGTCGGTGACGACGACCGGGCTCGCGGGCAGGAAGCCGTCGCCGGAGAACGTCACGCAGCCGCCCGGCTTGACGGCGGTCGCGCTGACGCGGGCGTTGCCCACGGTCGGCGGGTACGGGACCTGGGCGTATGCGGCGGTCGCCGGAGCGAGCACCACCACCGCCGCGAACGAGACTGCGGCGAGCTTCGACAGCGTCACGATGTCTTCTTTCGTCATGGCCCGTAGGAACCCGTCACGTCTTCCATACTTCCCCATTGGTAACCACAGTAGCCCCACGACAAACGTCGGGGGAACCTTTTGGTGATCTTCGCAGGCGGGGACGCCCGCCCCGGCGAACGGTTCCGTGACCGGGATGGGTACCCGCGCGCGCTACGGGGAAGCATCAGACGGCCTGACCCGGTTAGGCTGCTTCCACACCGACTACCCGAGGATGGGTCTTGGATCTCGCGGCGTATCTCGGCATCCTGCGCAAGCACTGGCGTCTCGTCGTCGTCGTGACGCTGCTGTCGATCCTGGCCGCGGCGGCCATGACCGTGCGCGCCACCCCGCAGTACCAGTCCTCGGTGAAGTTCTTCGTCTCGACGCCCGCGACGTCGACCGACAACCAGGCGGCGTACACCGGCGGGCTGTTCTCCCAGCAGCGGGTGAAGTCCTACACCGACCTGCTCACCGGCGAGCGGCTGGCCGAGGCGGTCCGCAAGGACCTCAACCTCCCCCTGACGATCGACCAGATCAGCCAGAAGATCAGCGCCAACGTCGAGCCGGACACCGTCCTGCTCAGCGCGACGGTCACCGACGCCGACCCCAAGCTCGCGCGCGACATCGCCACCGCCCTCGGCCGGCAGTTCCCGCTGCTCGTCTCGAACCTCGAACGCCCGACCGCGGGCGGCCCCGCGAACGTCCGGGTGGTCGTCGTCGCCGACCCGCGCCTCGGCACCGTCCCGGTGTCGCCGCGCCCGCTGCGCAACCTCACGCTCGCCGCGCTCGCCGGCCTGCTGCTCGGCGTGGCGCTGGCCGTGGCGCGCGACACGCTGGACAACACCGTCAAGACGCCGGAGGACGTGCTCGAGATCGCCGGGCTGGCGACGCTGGCCTCCATCGGCTACGACGGCCGGGCGTCGTCGCGACCGCTCGTCGTCCACGACGACCCGAACACCCCCCGCGCGGAGGCGTTCCGCCAGCTCCGTACCAACCTGCAGTTCGTCGAGATCGACCGGCCGCTGCGTTCGCTGGTCGTGACCAGCCCGCTGCCGGGCGAGGGCAAGTCGACCAGCGCCTGCAACCTCGCGATCACGCTGGCGCAGGCCGGCATCCGGGTGCTGCTGGTCGAGGGCGACCTGCGCCGCCCGAAGATCCCCGACTACCTCGGCATCGAGGGCGCGGTCGGCCTCACCTCCGTGCTGATCGGGCAGGTCGAGCTGGCCGACGCGATCCAGCCGTGGGGCGACTCCGGCCTCGCGGTGCTGTCGAGCGGCCCGCTGCCGCCGAACCCCAGCGAGCTGCTGGCGTCGGCCGGCATGCGCGCGCTGATGGCGCAGATGGAGCAGGCGTACGACGTCGTCGTGGTCGACGCGCCCCCGCTGCTGCCCGTCACCGACGCCGCGGTGATCGCGACGCTGACGAGCGGCGCCATCCTCTGCGTCCGCGTCGGCAAGGTCCGCCGCGAGCAGGTCCGCCGGGCGATGGAGGCGCTGGCCGCCGTTGACGCGGCGGTCCTCGGCTGCGTGCTGACGATGGCGCCGACCCGCGGCCGCGGCTCGTACGCGTACGGCTACGGGTACGGCTACGACACGAAGGACTCGTCCAAGCCGATCCTGCGCGGCGAGCTGGCGACAGCGGCGGTGCGCCGCGCGACGACCTCGCTCGCCGGCAACCACCGGGCCGCCGGCGAGCCGGCCGGCCAGACGATCAACCTCCCGCCGGCCGCGCCGTCGCGCGTACCCGCGCGGGAGCCGATGCGCGACCCGATCAGCGAGGCGCCGCCGCCCGCGGAGCCGCCGTTCGAGCCGGGCCTGTCGCACTACGAGCCGCGCTCACCCGCCACGGCCCCCGCGAACGGCGGCCTGCCGGGGTACGAACGCTCCTCCTGACCGCGCGTCAGGACATCCGGCGCAGCGCCTGCCACACGTTCGGGTCCTCGACGCCCGGGTACCAGAGCGCGGTGCCGGCGAAGCCGTAGCGCAGCGCGAGCCGCGCCCGCGCGGCGCCCGACGCCGCGTCGTCGTACCAGACCCGGTGCCCGACGCCGTCGGCCGAGCGGTAGTTGAAGTACGGCGCCTGCTCGGCGGCCGACCACATCCGCGGCGAGTGCACGGCCCGCTGCTTCGCCACGGCCTGCGCGAACGTGTACGTCGCGGCGCGCGTACCCGGGCGGCCCCAGTCGTAGCCGACCTGCGCCACGCCGAGCTCGACCCGGCCGCGGTACGCGCCGGCCTTGCTCGCGGTGTACCTGGCGACCGCGTCGACCCAGCCGTAGCCGGCGACCGGTCCCGGCGCGCCGGACGGGAAGTGCTGGCCGTACGTCATGATCCGCATCGTCGTCGCATACCTGGTGATGACGGCGTAGTCGAAGACGCCGACGGCGTGCGTCGGCCGGTAGCTCGCCTGCATCGCGTCGTCGACCCGCGCGTTGACAGTGATCACGCAGCTCTTACCGCGGGCGCGCAGCTTGCCGCAGAGCCCGCGCACGAGCGCCGAGAAGCCGTCCCTGTTCGTCGCCGCGATCGCCTGGTCGGTCGTGACGACGAACTGCTCGTAGTCGAGGTCGATGCCCGCGTAGCCGTGGCTGGTGACCAGCCGGACGATCCGGTCCTCGTGCGCCGCGCGCCGCGACGGCGAGCCGAGGATCGCGGCCATCGCGGCCGCGTTCATCGTCTCGGTGACCGTGGGGATGACAGGCACGCCCTGGGCGCGGGCGCCGCCGAGGACGGTGGCGCTCTCGGCGCCGGGCTGCGCGACGATCAGGGTCGTGCCGTCGGCGCGGTACCAGAACGGGCTGACGCTGCGGAACAGGTCGGCGTTCGCCGCGAAGTGCGCCATGTTCGTGGCGGCGGACCAGTACGGCAGCCAGCCGGACACGGTCCGCCGCGGGGCCGCGTTCGCGGGGGCCGGCGACGCGGCGAGGACCAGCGCGACGAGGACGCCCCCGGCGCGCCGGTGAGTCGACCGCATGAACCGCCCCGTTCTGTGGGTGTTCGCCCGACACTAAGGTCGGGCCCGCGCCCGCGTCCGGGGAACCGGCGAACTGTCAGACGGCGTGCAGCCCGCGCCGGCGCGCGGCGCCGAGGCTCAGGACGCCGAGGGCGAGCATGCCGAGCCCCGTGGCGAGCAACCAGGCTGTGCGCGCACCGGTGACGGGCAGGCGGGTTCGCTGCGCAGGCGGGGTGTCGACCGTACGGCGCGGCGGCCCGCCGAGCGGGACGACGGGCTGACCGGGCCGGCCCGGCTGACCGGGCTGGCCGGGACCCGCGACCAGGGCGACGACGGGGCTCGGGGTCGCGGACGGCCCGCCGCCGGTCCCGGAGGTCGGCGTCGCCGACGCGGTGGCGCGCGCCGAGGGGGTCGCGCTCGCGGTCGCCACGACGGTCACGCAGGTGGCGTTGTCGATGGTGTTGGTGTCCAGCGTGACGGCGCCGTTGCGGGCGAGCAGCCGGCCGCGGAACGTCGCGCCGGTCTGCGCGGTGATGGACGTGAGCGCGATGACGTCGCCGACGAACCGCGACCCAGTCTTGAACGTCGCGGAGCTGGTGACCTGCCAGACGACGTTGCACGGGTTGGCGCCGTTGAGCAGCGCGACCCGGCTCCCCGCCTCGGCGATCACGGTGGCGGCGGACTGGAACACGAACTGCGCGTCGGGGTCGCCCTGCGCGTCGAGGGTGAGCGTGCCGGTGATGCCGAACGTGCCGCCGCTGTAGACGCCCGCGAACTTTGTGGTGCCGCCGAGCTCGACCGCCGTGGGGGTGTGGGGCAGCCGGTCGGCCGCGTCGTCGTACGCGGTGACGAGGTCGTCCTTGGCGCCCATGGTGACGGTGTCGCCGTGGTGGTTGGCACCGGTGATGACAAGCGTGCCAGGACCGGACTGGGTGAGCGTGGGGAACGAGCCGACGTCGCCCTTGATGGTGTTGGCACCGGTGTAGGTGATGCCGGTGCCCGCGAGGATCGCGAAGCTGTCCGCGGTCCGCAGGAGGACCGGGTTCGGCGCGGCGAACGCGCCCGGGGCGGCGAGGATCAGAGCCGAGCCGAGGGCGAGCGCGACGAACGTTGCGGCGGCCGGGACACGGACTGCGCGCGGTACCGACATGACGCTCCTCTTGCTCCTTGCACGAAGAGGCGGCGTCGAGCCTGCACGGGGGACGATCGCGGTGTCGTCCTGCCCAAACCAAGCGTCCCTCGGGGGTCGTACCCGTAGCGTCGGCATCACCGGGTGCGAAGTGAAGGCCCGGACGACGTAACGCGGCCGAAACGCGGGCCGCCCGGACGACACGAACGCGTAACGCGGGCCACACGGTCCCGAAACCCGGGCTCCGTACGGTCAGCCGTCATGAGGACTCGACTCGCCAGGTTCAAGGACGCCGGCACCCGGCGCATCTTCTTCGCGCTGCTCGGCGGCAAGATGATCGGCATCCTGACGCTGTTCGCCGGGATGCGGTTCCTGTCCGGGTACTTCGGTACGGCGGCCTCCGCGGCCGCCCCGCCGGAACGCGCCGCGCAGGCGGCGGTCGACCTGATCAACCCGGTCAACACCCTCTGGGTGCTGGTGGCGGCGTTCCTCGTGTTCTTCATGCAGGCGGGGTTCATGGCGCTGGAGGCGGGGTTCGCCCGCTCCCGCGAGACGGTCAATGTGCTGCTGGAGTGCATCGTCGACACGTGCCTGTGCGGCATCCTCTACTGGGCGTTCGGGTTCGCGTTCCACTTCGGGACCGGCAACGGCTTCATCGGCCACGAGTTCTTCTTCCTCGACGGCGCCCCGGACACGTACGGGTCGACGGGGGTCGCGTTCCTCGCGTTCTGGCTGTTCCAGTTCGCGTTCGCGGACACCTGCTCGACGATCACGTCCGGCGCGATGGTCGGGCGGACCGGCTTCAAGGGCGACCTGATCTACAGCGCCGCCGTGTCCGGCTTCATCTACCCGATCTTCGGCCACTGGGTCTGGGGCCCGGGCGGCTGGCTCGGCACCATGTCCCCGTCGTTCCTCAGCTCGTGGACGCACGGCGCGGTGTTCCGCGACTTCGCGGGGTCGACCGTCGTGCACACCGTGGGCGGGTTCATCGCGCTCTGGGGCGGCATCGCTCTCGGGCCGCGTCTCGGCAGGAGGTTCAAGCGCGACGGCGGCGGGCCGCTGCCGCCGCACGACCTGACGATCGGCTCGTTGGGCGCGATCATCCTGTGGTTCGGCTGGTACGGCTTCAACCCGGGCTCGACGCTATCCGCGCTCGACTACGTCGGCATGGGCCGGGTCGCGACCAACACCACGCTCGCCGCGTGCGCGGGCGGCCTGGTCGCGCTCGCGTTCGTCTACCCGCGGTCGAAGAAGTGGGACCTCGGCATGACGTGCAACGGCCTCCTCGGCGGCCTGGTCGCGGTCACCGCGCCCTGCTACTGGGTGTCGCCGATGGGCGCGGTGCTCATCGGCGCGGCGGCGGGGGTGATCGTGCCGCTCGCCGTCGACCTGCTGGAGTACCTGCGCATCGACGACCCGATCGGCGCGGTCGCGGTGCACGCGGGCTGCGGCGTGTGGGGCACGTTTGCGGTCGGCCTGTTCGCGACGGGGCAGTTCGGGCTGCCGGGCCCGGCCGGGGCCGACACGACGTCGGTGGTGCGGGGCCTGTTCTACGGCGGCGGTACCGACCAGCTGCTCGCGCAGGCGATCGGCAGCCTCACCTGCATCGTCGTGATCAGCCTGGTGTCGATCGCGCTGATGTGGGGCGTGAAGGCGACCGGGACGCTGCGCGTCGAGAAGGACGGCGAGCTCGAAGGGCTCGACGTGTTCGAGCACGGCATCCGGGCGTACCACATGGAGTTCGGCCAGGGCGTGAGCTACAGCACGCTGCTCGGCGCGCCCAGGTCGTTCCCCGAGGAGGAACAGGTCCGCAGGCCGGAGCGCGTGGGTTCGGAGGAGTCGTGATCCACCTCGTCACCGCGATCATCAAGCCGTTCAAGATCGAGGAGGTGAAGGAGGCGCTACGCGGCGCCGGGGTGCTCGGCATGACCGCGAGCGAGGTCCAGGGGTACGGGCGCCAGGGCGGCAAGAACGAGACGTGGCGCGGCGCCGAGTACGAGACGTCGTTCGTGCCGAAGGTCCGCCTGGAGGTCGTGGTGCCGAGCGAGGACGTGGACAAGGTCATCGATCTGATCGCGAACGCCGCGCGCACTGGGAAGATCGGCGACGGCAAGATCTGGGCCGTCCCGGTGGACCGCGTCGTCCGGGTGCGGACTGGTGAGGTCGGCGACGACGCTCTCTGAGCCGCGGGCCGCGGCCGCCGCGCTGCTGGGGCAGCGGCGGCTGCGCGGGCGGCGGTTCACCGAGGCGTACAGCGACGCCGTCGACGCCTGGGTCGGCGCCCTGCTGCCCGCCGCCCGCGGCCGGGTGGCGCTCGTCGCCGTCGGCGGGTACGGCCGCCGCGAGCTGGCACCGGGCAGCGACCTCGACCTGGTGCTCGTGCACGACGGGGTCCGCGGCATCGGCGACGTCGCCGAACGCCTCTGGTACGCCGTCTGGGACGCGGGTCTCCAGCTCGACCACAGCGTCCGCACCGCCGGCGAGTGCGTCCGGCTCGCCGAGACCGACCTGCGGGTCGCGCTCGGCTTGCTGACCGCGCGCTGCGTCGCGGGAGATGCCGCGCTCGCGGGCGGGCTGGTGGCCTCGGTCCGGGAGCGGTGGGCGGCGCGCTCCGACCGTTCGTTGGGCGGCCTGCGCGACGCGATGGAACGGCGTTGGGCGCAGCACGGCGAGCTGGCGTTCCTCCTGGAGCCGGACGTGAAGCTCTCGCGCGGCGGGCTGCGCGACGTCGAGGCGTTGTACGCCGCCGCGCTGGCCGCGCCCGTTGCCGCGGCGATCCTGGACGACCCCGGGCTGGAGGCCGCGGCGGACGAGCTGCTGTCGGTGCGGGTGGCGTTGCACGCGGCGACCGGCAAGCGCGGCGACCGGCTCGGTCTCGAAGAGCAGGACCTGGTAGCGCGGCGGCTTGGTCTCGCCGATGCCGAGGAGCTGCTGCCGCAGGTCGCGGCCGCCGCCCGGCGGGTGCAGTGGACGACCGACCAGGTGTGGCGGCGGATCGAGTCATGGCGTTCGGGCCCGCGGCGCGGCTCGCTGGCACGGCCGCTCGGGCCAGGAGTCGCCGTCGTCGACGACGAGCTGGTGCTGGACGCGACCGCGCTGCCAGGGGAGGACCCGGCGTTGCCGTTCCGGCTGGCGGCGGCCGCCGCGCGGACCGGGCTGCCGGTCGCGCAGGCGGCGCTGGTCCGGCTGGAGAACGAGTCCGTCTCCCCGCCGGAGCCGTGGCCGGCGGCCACCAGGGACGCGTTGGTCGACCTGCTCGGGTGCGGCCATGCGGCGGTGCCGTTGCTGGAGACGCTGGACCACATCGGGGTCCTCGGCCGCTACGTCCGCGAGTGGGCCGCGGTCCGCTCGCGGCCGCAGCGGAACACGTACCACCGGTTCACCGTCGACCGGCACCTGTTCGAGGCGGCGGCCGAGGCGGCGGCGTCGGTGCGCGCCGTCGCGCGCCCCGATCTCCTGCTGCTGGGGGCATGGCTGCACGACATCGGCAAGGGGTTCCCCGGCGACCACACCGAGGTCGGCGCGCGGCTCGTCGCCGGCATCGGCGCGCGGCTCGGGCTCGGCGCGGCAGACGTCGCCGTTCTGGTGCGGCTGGTCGAGAACCACCTGCTGCTCGCGGAGGCCGCGACCCGGCGCGACCTGGACGACCCGGCGACGGTCGACGCGGTCCTCGCGCGGGTGCCGGACGTCATGGAGCTGGAGCTGCTCGCGGCGCTGACCCGCGCCGACTCGGTCGCGACCGGGCCGGCCGCGTGGAGCGCGTGGAAGGCCGGGCTTGTCGACTCCCTCGTCGCGCGCGTCGCCGAGCGGCTCGCGGGTCGTACCCCGGAGGCGGTGTCGTTGCCGACCGGGGCCCACCGCGCGCTGATGGCCGGGCGCGCGTTGCGCGTCGTTCCCGACGAGGCTCGGGTCACCGTCGTCGCGCCGGACCGGCCCGGGCTGCTCGCCGTCGTTGCCGGGGTGCTGGCGTTGCACCGCCTGCCCGTCCGCGCCGCGAACGGCGCGACGGAGGACGGCATGGCCGTGCAGGTGTTCGACGTCGAGCCCTCCGTCGTACCGCGATGGCCCGACGTCGAGGCGGCGCTCGCTGTCGCGCTGGACGACCCGGCGTCGGTGGAGGTCCGGCTGGCGTCGCGGTCGCGGGCCGAACGCCTCCCGCGCCGCCCCGGCGCCGCGACCCCGCCCGCGTCGCGGGTGCTGGTCGACAACGACTCGACCGGTCGCGCGACCATCGTCGAGGTCCGCAGCCCGGACAGCGTCGGCCTGCTCGCGCGCCTCGCGGGCGCGATCGCGCGGGCGGACGGCGACATCGGGGTGGTGCGGGTGCTGACGTTCGGGCACGAGGTCGTGGACACGTTCTACGTCACCGACCGCAGGACCGGCGCGAAGGTGACCGACGTGGACCGCCTCGAACGCGCGGTCCTGGCCGCCCTCGTCGGCTGAGCTCCATCCGTAGTTTTCTGGGGATGTCCCCAGAATTCTGGGGATGGCGGTCAGCCGGGGTCGACGAGGTCGGCGTACTCGGGGTGGCGGCCGATGTAGGAGCGGATGAACGGGCAGTGGGGCCGCACCCGCAGCCCCTTCGCGCGGGCGTCGTCCAGCGCCGCGCGGGCCAGGGTCGAGCCGAGGCCCTGCCCCTCGTAGGCCGGGTCGATCTCGGTGTGGGTGAACGTGATGACGTCGTGCAGCCGGCCGTACGCCGCGAAGCCGGCGAGGTCGTCATCGACGCGGATCTCGTAGCGCAGCGCGGAGGGGTTGTCGGTCACGACGGCAGCCATACGCCCGACGGTACGCGCGGCGGGTACACCGGCCTGGCGGCGCTGGTCCCGCCGTCGGGGCAGACTGGCCGCAGGTCGAGGGGAGACGGCATGGAGCAGGTCAGGCAGGCCGTGGTGATCGTGCACGGCATGGGCGAGCAACGACCGCAGGAGACGTTGCATCGGTTCATCGCCGCCGCGATCCCGGACCGCGCCGACGGCGAGCCGGCGTACTACTCGGAGCCGGACCCGATCACCGACTCGTTCGAGTCGCGCATCTACCTGGCGCGGCGCGAGCCGGCGTTCGGCGGCGTCGAGCGGCACGCCAAGACGGCGTTCTACGAGTACCACTGGGCGCACCTGATGCAGGGCAACCGGCTCGGCGACCTCTGGCCGACGTTCCGGCGAATGCTGCTGCGCCCGCCGTGGCGGGTGC
This sequence comes from Frankiaceae bacterium, assembly GCA_030840645.1. Taxonomy (GTDB): domain Bacteria; phylum Actinomycetota; class Actinomycetes; order BP-191; family BP-191; genus BP-191. Next base: position 32,243 of record JAVEEC010000043.1, on the reverse strand, counting down.
CGTCCGGCCTGCGGCTGGTCTGGGTGGTGTTCTGGGCGTTCGTCGCCTCGCTGCTGGTGTTCGGCCATCCGCTGAACGTGTTCGGCGGCAACGGCGTCGCGGAGGCCGCGCAACGGCTCCTCGGCACCGGGCTGCTCTCCACCGTTCTCATCTACGTGATCACGCGCGTGCTGCCCGGGCCGCTGACGAACTCGTTCGTCGACGTGGTCCGCTACCTCGACACGTCGCCGCGTTCGTACGAGGTCCGCCGGGAGATCCGCAAGGGCATGGTCGACCTGCTGCGCGGGCTGCACGAGTCGGAGAAGTACGACCGGATCGTCGTCGTCGCGCACAGCCTCGGGGCGTACATCGCGTACGACGGCATCGCGTACCTGTGGGCGCACGCGCACGACCTGCTGCCGAACACCCACGTCGCCGACGGCGCTCCGGCCGGCCTGGCAGAGGTCGAACGCCTCGCCTCCGACCTGCCCGCGGAGCCCTCGCCCGCGCAGGTGGCGGCGTACCGCGACGCGCAACGCGCGCTCTGGCGCGGGCTGCGCGCGCAGGGCAGCCCGTGGCTGGTCACCGACTTCGTCAGCGTCGGCACGCCGATGTACTTCGCCGACGACCTCTACACCCGCAACCGCGCGGACTTCGACGAACACGTCCTCCGGCGCGAGATCCCGACCTGCCCGCCGCAGTCCGACCTCGGCGACTGGAACAAGGGGACGACGCGGCTCTGGTTCTCCTGGCAGACGGCGAACAAGAAGCGGCGGGTGCTCTACCACGGCGCGCCGTTCGCGCCGGTGCGGTGGACCAACCTGTGGTTCCCCGCGGGGTGGGGGGTGTTCGGCGACTGGTTCGGCGGTCCGCTGGCACCGTTGTTCGGGCCCGGGATCGAGGACGTTCCGGTGACGGCGAAGGACTGGCGGCGGTGGGCGCCCGCGTACGCGCACACGCGGTACTTCTCGTCGCCGCGCGACGACCGTTCGGGCTCGGTGACGACGCAGTTGCGGCGGGCGCTCGACCTCGCGTCGACGTCCTGGCTGCAGCCCGATCCCGAGCCGCCGCCGCCGCGCCCGCGCCGCCGGCGCTCGGGCACTGCTCCGAGCTAACCTCCCGCTCGGCCCCCGTCCCCTCGCGTTCTGTGCAGCCCACCCGCCCCTCTCGAGCGTGGTGATCTTCACGGAACGAGCCGGCCGCTCGCCCAGGCCGGCGGTGCGCCGCGTGCCCGCTCAGTCAGGGGCGCAGGCGCGCAGCGCCGCCAGCGACCGGGCCAGCAGCCGCGACACGTGCATCTGGCTGACGCCGATCCGCAGCGCGATCGCCGACTGCGGCAGCCCCTCGAAGAACCGCAGCCGCAGGATCTCCCGCTCCCGCTCGGGCAGCGTGTGCAGCGCGGGAACGAGCCACGACCGTTCGTCCACGACGCGGAACCCGTCCTCGTCGCACGGCACTTCGCGCGGCCTCTCCTCGTCGCGGACCGGCAGGTCCAGGGAGTCCACGTGCAGCGCGGCACCCGCCTCCAGCGACTCGACCACGTCGTCCTCCGTCGCGCCGACCACCGCCGCCAGCTCGGCCGGTGTGGGTGACCGGCCGGTGCGCTGGGTCAGCTCCTCGGAGGCCGTACGGACCGCGAGGTACAGCTCCTGTACCGGCCGGGCGACCCGCAGCCCCCACGAGTAGTCGCGGAAGTACTTCTTCAGCTCGCCGACGACGGTCGCCTGCGCGAACGTCACGAACTGCACGCCCCGCTCCGGGTCGAACCGCCGGGCGGCGGTGACCAGGCCGAGGTACGCGACCTGTTGCAGGTCCTCGTACGGCTGGCCGCGGCCCGCGTAGCGCAGCGCCAGCCGTTCGGCGAGGGCGAGGTGGGTTCGGACGAGTGCCGAAACCGCTTGCTCGGTGATGTGAGCGGGCGGGGCTGTCTGGACGGTGAGCGTCACGACGAGCCGGCTTTCCCCGTGCCGCAGGCTCGGCGACTGTCTGGACCGGACCCGGAGCGTGGCCCCTACCCTGCCCCCACCGCGCGGTACGAATCAAGACGAGCGCCGAAGAATTACTCGGCGTCACCGCGCCAGGGGCGGCGGCGTCTCCAGGAGCAGGCACTGCCGGTGCCGGACGTCAGCGGGGACGGCCGGGCGGGCGGTGTACGCGTACGCCCACGCACCCGTCGGGGTGTCCGCGTCGACCCGCTCCGCGACCTCGCCGAAGCGCGCGAGGAGATCGTAGAACTGCGCCGGCGCGATCTGCGCGATCACCAGCCAGACCCGCCCGCCGCCGTCGAACGCCGGGGCGAGGTCGTCGCGGTCGTCGCAGTCCGCCGCCTCGGGCGAGTGCTCGACGGTCGCGTCGATGGGCACGTGGAGCAGGCCGGCGTAGTACGCGGTGACGGCGTAGCCGTGGCCGGTCGCGACGACCTTGTCGCCCGGCTGCAGGTGGGCGCGGACGTACTGGAGAGCCTGCCGCACCTCCTGCATCTCGCGCGGGTGCTCGACGCGTTCGACGGCGAGGTCCGCGGGCGCGCGGGCCACGACGAGCAGCGCGGCCAGACCGACGACGCGGGCGAGGCGCCACCGCGCGGCGAGCAGCCCGCAGGCCGTGACCAGTGCCAGGGGGACCAGGCCCATCGTGAGCCGGCCGGCGAACGGGTACCGCTGGGCGACCGCCGCCGCGACGAGCAGCACCGCCGGCACCGCGAGCGCGACCGGCACGGCGGGCCGGCGGACGGCGTACGTCACCAGACCAGCGGCGAGCAGCAGCACCGCGAGCCACAGCGGCGGCGACAGGCCGGCCGGCGTGTGCAGGAACCCGCGCAGCGCGTCCCCGACCCACTGCCGCCGCTGCCCCGCCAGCGGGAAGCCGTGCGCGTTGCGCCAGTACTGGAACAGCACCGGGTCGTCGTTGGTATGGCGGACGATCAGCAGGTAGCCCACGGCGAACGACGCCGCGACCGCCGCGCCCGCCGCCGCCCCCAGGACCGCGTCGCGGACGTTGCGCCGCAGCAGCGCCGCGACGACGACCGCCAGTGTGTACGCCCCCGCGAAGAAGACCGCCGGGTGCGAGAACCACACGGCCACCGCGCCCGCCGCCGTCCACACCGCGAGCCGGCGCGGCGTGACCCGGTCGAGCAGCGGCAGCGTCAGCGCGAGCAGCCCGACCGCGGCGAACGCGTCGGTCTCGTACTGCTTCGCCTCGTTGGAGTAGTCGATCAACGCGGTGTTGACCGCGGCGAGCGCGACCGGAACGAACACGAACGGCTTCGGCAGCAGGCGCCGCGCGACGGCCCACGTCGCGAGCAGCACCCCGATGCCGCAGAGCAGCGGGAACAGCCGCCACGCGTACTCGTTCTCCCCGAAGGCGAGGATCGAGGTCCGCTGCGCCCAGAGCCACCCGACCGGCGCGCCCTGGTGCAGCGCGAGCGGGTGCGTCAGGCCGCGGTAGGACCGGTGGGCGATGTTCTGCGCGACCATTGCCTCGTCGAACCACAGCGAGCGCCGGTGCAGGTACGCCGAGAGCCGCAGCGCCGTGCCGGCCCCCGCGGCGACGAGTGGCAGGTACACGGTCCAGAGCCGGTCCCGCCGGCCGAGCCAGCCGACCCGCGGCCCCCGGCTCACGGAGTGGCGCTGAGACCGAGCGCCGCGTGGATCTCGCGCGTCGCCGTGGACCGGTTCAGCGTGTAGAAGTGCAGGCCCGGCGCGCCCTCGGCGAGCAGCCGGTCGCAGAGCTCGGTCGCGGCGTCGATGCCGGCCCGGCGTACCGACTCGTCATCGCCGGCCCGCTCCAGGCGTTCGGCGAGCGCGGGCGGGACGGCGGCGCCCATCGTCGCCATCCGCGGCACCGACGCGAGCGACGTGACCGGCATGATCCCCGGCAGCACCGGCTTGTCGACGCCGCGCTTCGCCAGGTCGTCGACGAGCGAGAGGTAGTCGGCGACGTCGAAGAAGAACTGCGTGACCGCGAAGTCCGCCATCCGCAGCTTCTCCGCGAGCCGGTCGCGGTCCTCGGCCATCGAGGGCGACCGCGGGTGCCCGATCGGGTGTGCCGCCACGCCGATGGAGAAGCCGCCGATCGCCCGCGCCAGCTCGACCAGCTCCGCCGCGTACCGCAGCTCGCCCTCGGCCGCGTCCGGGTCGGTCGGCGGGTCGCCGCCGAGCGCCATGAGGTTCTCCACCCCGGCCTTGCGGAAGTTCACCAGGATCTCGGCCAGCTCGATCCTGGTGTGCGCCACGCAGATCAGGTGCGCCATCGGGTTCAACGACGTGGTCTTGAGCATCCCCGCGACCAGGTCGTGGGTCCGCTCCCGCGAGGACCGCCCGCCGCGGTACGTCACCGACACGAACGACGGCTCCAACGGCTCCAGCTCGCGCATCGTGCGGACCAGCGCGGCCTGCTCCAGGTCGTTCTTCGGCGGGAAGAACTCGAACGAGAACGAGCGCCCGCGCGCGAGGATCTCCGCCACCTTGGTCATGGGCAGCAGGCTACCGGCAGGTACCCGGGGGTCCGGTGACGAAGCACGCGGGCACCTTCACCCCCTACGGAAGGAACCCCTCGTGAGTCGCCTCGTCCGCATCGCCCTCGGCGGCGCCGCAGCCGCCCTCCTGTCCGTGCCGATGACCGCCCCCTCGCACGCGTGGTCGTGCCAGGACGAGGTCGGCCAGGCCGCCTGTCTCGTCGTCGGGACCACCTGCCGCACGTTCGGCGAGGCCGGCGGCAACACCGAGCTCTGCTCGTTCGGATGACGGCCCGCCTCGCCGCGCTCGCGCTCGGCGCCGCCGTCGCCCTCGCCGTCGCCGCACCCGCGGCCCCGGCTCAGGCGTCCACCTGCAACCCGACGTTCCACCTCGTCTGCGACGCGATCGCCGCCGCCTGCCACGTGCTGGAACCGTTCGGGCTCGCCTGCAACCTCGACTGACCCCTCCCCTCGAAAGGTCACTTCATGAAGCAGCGTCTCCTCCGGCTCGCCCTCGGCGCGAGCGTCGCGCTCGCGGTCTCCGCGCCGATGGCCCCGCCCGCGCACGCGTTCGCGTGCAACAAGCAGGCGTTCCCCGAGTTCTGCGCCGCGCTCGACACCATCTGCCAGCACGTCAACGTGTGCCGCCTGTTCGGCTGAGGCCGTCGCCACCGGCCCGGGGCAGGTCAGGAGCGGGCCGGTGGCGAACTTCAGGGGTCTCCCGTCTCGCGACCCCTGGAGCGTTCCCGTGCGTGCCCGTGTCGCCGGCGTCGTCGCCGGCCTGCTGATCGCGACCGCTCTCGCCGCGCCGTCGCCCGCCGCGACCGACGGCCTGTACAGCTCGGTGACGAAGGAGTACATCGTCCCGACGCGGCACGCGTTCATCCACCTCTCGGTCGCGCACCCGACCGTCGGGGGCAAGGTCGTGCGCGCCGCCTCCGTGCTGACCTACTCGCCGTACTACGGCACCCTCGAGGACCGGCTCTCCGACGCCGGCCAGTGGACCGTCGACGGCTTCGCCCGGGTCAACGCCGACGTCATCGGCACCGGCGAGTCAGGCGGCTGCTACGACTACGGCGGCAAGCGCGAGAAGGAGACCGCGTACGACATCGTCGAGTGGATCGCGAAGCAGCCGTGGTCCACCGGCAAGATCGGCATGATCGGCGGCTCCTACGACGGCACCACGGCGATGGCGGCCGCCGTCACCCGCCCGCCGCACCTCACGACGATCGTGCCCGAGGCCGCGATCTCCCGCTGGTACGACTACGCGTTCTCCGGCGGCATGCGGTACTCGTTCAACAACGAGCGGATGGGCAACGAGAGCCCAGGCCTGGTCATCGACGAGCAGGGCTTCGACACGCCGGTGTCGTTCGACTTCGGCACCAACCAGCTCCCGCCGACGACATACGACCAGGACCACTACCAGGAGCGCGCGACCACGACCGTCACGCCGTGCGACGAGGTCAAGCACATGCAGGGCGGGTACTCGCCGAACCCCGACTACGACGCGTTCTGGACCGAGCGCGACTACGCCAAGGACGCCGCGAAGGTCACCATCCCGGTGCTCGTGGCGTTGAACTGGGGTGACTGGAACGTCAAGCAGGACACCGGCATCCGCTTCTGGAAGGGGCTGACCAAGTCGTCGTTCCGCCGCCTCGCGGTCGGTACGCGGTGGGCGGGCCACGGCACCCCGGGCGGCGACTACCCGGCCCTGCGGCACGCGTGGATGGACCACTTCCTGCGCGGGGTGAAGAACGACGTCCTGCGGACCCCCGAGGTCATCTCGCAGACCGCCGACTCGAAGGGCACGATCGGCTTCGTCAACGGCCCCGTGCCGAAGACGACCGACGTCGTGCTCTACGCGCAGCAGGCGAGCGTCAACGGCTACGACCAGGCGCTGCTGCCGACCAGGCCGAAGTCCGCGGGCACCGGCGCCACGTACGCGCTCACCGGCAACAGCAGCGAGTCCGGCGCCCTCGCCGCCGCCCGGCAGAAGGGCGGCACCGGCGCGTGGTTCGAGTCGCCGACGCTGGCCTCCGACGTCCGGCTGTTCGGCTCGCCGTCGGTCACCGTCTGGTCGACCGTGCAGCGCACCTGGGTGACGTACGCCGTCAGCGTGGTCGACATCGACCCCGCGCACTTCTCGACGGCGGGCGGCATGCGGTACCCGAGCAAGAAGAACGCCCTGCTCGGCGTCACCCGGGGCTGGCTCGACTCGCGGTACCGCAACACCCTGGCCAAGCGCGAGCTCTGGAAGCCCGGCGCGAACGGCGCCACGATCGTCGCCAAGCCGCAGGACTACACGTTCCGCAAGGGGCACGCGATCGGGCTGCTGGTCATGGACGTGCAGACCGAGTGGGTCGTGCCGAAGCCGTACGACGACCCGGCCGGCGGCCAGGGCGCGACGGTCACCGTCGACACGAGCGGCAAGACGCTGGTCCACCTGCCGCTGGTCGGCCGGCTCGACCCCCGGCGGCTGTTCCTCAGCTAGCCCGCGGACCCGGTCAGCGCGGGGTCGGGCACATCCAGCCGAGTGGGCCGTTCGGCGCGAAGCGCAGCGGCGTCACGTCGCGCACCAGCCGCGGCGCCACGACCGCCTTCGACGAGCCGCGGCCCTTGCCGGTGAACTTGATCACGTCGACGCCGCGCGAGTTGTCGGCGACGAACACGTACCCGTTGTGGAAGTACGCGGCCCAGGTCGTCGCGTCGGTCGGCCGGTAGTAGCCGATCTGGCGGATGTGGCGCGGGTCGCTCACGTCGAGGAACCGCGTGCCCTGCCCGTAGAACGCCCACGCCAGCACCCCGTCGCCGCGGTCGCTGAAGTAGTGCGCGGAGTCGCAGCCGCTGCTGCCCTCCTGCTCCTCCGGCGTCCACGTGCCGAGCATCTTGATGCGCTGCTTCGGGTTCTTCCAGCCGGAGCCGTCGTAGCTGCCGCGCAGGTCGAACGTCGCCGCCCGGCCGGCCGTCTCGCAGTTGGTGGTGACGTTCTCCTCGGTACCGATCAGCAGGTCGCCGCGGCGGCGGTCGACCGCGTACTTCGGGTTGTGCAGGGCGTTGTGCATCAACGACGCCCCGCGGCCGATCGTCGTGCCGCCGCCGCCGAACGGCACCGGGTGGCAGCCGTCGGCGGTCTCGACCTTCCCCGTCACCGGGTTCCTGTGCTTGCCCGACGTCCAGTAGCCGCGGGTGCCGCCGAAGCCGCTGACCCAGGCGACGCCGTTCGGGTCGACCTGGACGTCGTGCGCGTAGTCGGTCTTGCCGTCGTTGCGCTTCAGGTCGATCGGGACGGGACACGCCTTGGGGTTGGCCGGGTCGCGCAGGTCGGTCGCGAAGATCGGCCGGCCGTTCCAGTCGGCGGGCTGGGCGCCCACCGGGCCGTTGTACGCGAACGGCCCGCCGCTCCACAGCCAGAGGCACTTCTGGATGCACGTCGTGGTGTGCCACGCGTCCGCGAGGACGACCGACTTCACGACCATCGCGCGCGGGTTCGCCACGTCGATGACCTCGATCGTTCCCTTCGGGAACGTCCGGCTGGTCACCGGCCCCGCCGACGCCCCGATCGGGCGCGGGTCCCGGCTGATGAACACCAGCTTGCGGGCCGCGTCGACGTCGACGTCCTCGTTCTCCCAGATCACCTGCGGCAGCGAGCTGAGCAGCTTCGGCGCGCGCGGGTCGGTCACGTCGTAGCTGAACAGCCCGGTCTGCGTGGACACGAACATCGTCTCGCCGATGAAGTTGATCGAGATCGCCGTCTGCACCTCGGGGAGGTTGGTGACGTACTCGACGTTCTTCGAGATCGCGCCGGCAGGCGGCGCCGCCTCCGACGGGGTGAGCGGGACGAGCAGCGGAACGGCGGCCGCTGCGGTCAGCAGCGCACGGCGAACGGACACGACGGGCCTCCGGGTCTCGGCGATCGGGGGACACTTCGCCGCGAACGGGCCCGGCCCTGCCGGACCCACGGCTCGCGTGCAGTCCTACGCGGTCTCCCAGATCAGCACCTCGGCGCCGCCGTCGCCGGCGGTCAGGCGGGGCGACCCCGCGCTGGTCAGCCGGGCCGCGTCGCCGGCCGCGAGCGATCCCGCGCCCTCCAGCGCCGCGCCCCCGCGCGCCACGAACACGTGGACGTGCCGGTTGTCGGGAACGGCTACCACCGATCCCGGCGCCAGCCGCCCGGCCCACAGCACCGCGTCCCGCTGCCGGATCGAGATGGCCGCGTCGTGCCCGCGCCCCGACGCGATGGCGACCAGGCCGCCCTGCGCGAGTTCCGTCGACACGTCGCGCTGCGCGTACGACGGGTCGGCGCTCGCCGTGTCCGGCCGCACCCACATCTGCACGAAGTGCACGTCGGCGTCGTCGCGCGCGTTGGTCTCGCTGTGCCAGATGCCGGTGCCCGCGCTCATCCGCTGCGCGAGTCCCGGGTAGACCACGCCTTCGTTGCCGAGGGTGTCGCGGTGCGCCAGTTCCCCGTCGAGCACCCACGTCACGATCTCCATGTCGCGGTGCGGGTGGGTCTGGAAGCCGCGTCCGGGCCGGACCACGTCGTCGTTGCTGACGAGCAGCAGGCCGTGGTGGGTGTTCGCCGCGTCGTAGTGCTGCCCGAACGAGAACGAGTGCCGCGAGTCCAGCCACCCCGCATCGGTCGCGAAGCGGGTCGCCGCGGGCCGGACGTCGACGGTCATGCCTCGCAGGCGATGCCGTCCTTGTCGCGGTCGAGGCCCTTGTTCGTGCTGTAGAGGGCGGCGTTGTAGTACGGCTTGTACCGCGTCTTGCCGCCCTTGTTCTTCGCACCCGGCTTGGCCACGCCACCCTTGTACTTCTTGTGCAGCTCGGTGCAGTTCTTGTACTTGGTGGCGGCCTGCGCGGGCGTCGCGCCGAGCGCGACGGCGGCGAGGCTGACGGCGACGACGGGCACGGCCCAGCGCTTTCTCATGCGTCCGACAGTACGGACCGAGATCCGGCTCGTCCCGGTTTCCGCGGAACCGCCCCGCCGCCATGCCCGTCAGACCCGCAACCAGACAGCAACGGAGGCCGGGCATGAGGCGCGCACTCGCAGTCGCAGCAGGAACGCTCGCACTGGTCGTCGGCACGGGCGGCCCCGCTCTCGCGTGCGGCGGGCTGATCGGCCCGAACGGCGCCGTCAACCTGACGCGCACCACGACGTTCGCCGGGTACCACGCCGGGGTCGAGCACTACGTGACGTCGTTCTCGTTCCAGGGCGGGGGCGGGAGGTTCGGCTCGCTGACACCGCTGCCCGGCGTTCCCACGAAGGTCGAACGCGGCGGCGACTGGACACTCCAGCGGCTCGTTCGCGAGACCGAGGTCCGGCTCAGCGCCGGGGTGTCGCTCGCCTCGGCGGAGACCGCGAAGGACGCCCAGGTCCTGCTGCAGGTGCGGGTCGACGCGCTCGACATCACCGTCCTCAAGGGCGGCGGCGCCGAGGTCGGCCGCTGGGCGACCCAGCACGGCTTCCGGCTGCCGCCGGACGCGCCGCAGGTGCTCGACTTCTACGCGGACCGCAGCCCGATCTTCCTCGCGGCGGCGTTCGACGCGGATGCGGCGAAGGAGCGCGGCCAGCAGGTCGGCGACGGCACACCGGTGCACATCACGATCCCGACCGCGAACCCGTGGGTGCCGTTGCGCATCCTCGGCCTCGGCAAGCAGGGCGCCGAGCCGGTCAACGCCGACGTCTACCTGCTCACCGACGAGCGCCCGACGCTGCTGTCGACCGGCCCCATCGGCACCGGCTTCGACGGCCCGACGCTGTCTGTCGTCCACGACGCCCGGGCCACGAAGAGCCTGCTGAAGGACCTGCACGACGACAAGACCGGGTCCTGGGTGCCGGCGACCGGGTGGCTGACCAAGGTCCGCATCGCGGGACCGGCCGGGACGCTGACCGGCGACCTCGCCATCGACGCCAAGGGCGTGCGCCGCCCGTCCACGGTAGCCGCGGGGTTCAGCCGGCCGGCTGAGGTCCGGGCCGCGAACCTGCGCGTCGGGAACGGTTCCACCGCGCCCGCGGTCGCCACCGGGCTGGTCGCCGGCTGCCTGCTCGCGGCGGGCGCGCTCACCCTCCTGCGGCGGCGTGCCGGATGAGAGCGGCGGCGCTGCTCCTCGCGCTGCTCGCCCTGCCGGCGTGTACGGCGGCGGAGGCCCGCGGCGCGCGGGAGGTCGCCATCGACGTGCACTGGTCGGCGTTCTCGACGGGTGCCATCGAGGTCCCGCGCGGCGTGCCGGTCCGGTTCGTCGTCCGCAACGACGACCCGATCGCGCACGAGCTGATCGTCGGCGACCTCGGCGTCCAGCAACGCCACGAGAAGGGCACCGAGCCGAAGCACGGCGCCCGCCCCACCGAGCGCGACCTGCCGCCGGGCGAGACCGTCGAGACGACGATCACGTTCGACACGGCGGGGACGCAGTTCTTCGCCTGCCACCTGCCGGGCCACTACGCGTACGGCATGCGCGGGATCATCACCGTCCTCTAGGACGACAATGGTCCGGTGCCCGAGCTGCCCGAGGTCGAGTCGCTGGCGCGCTGGCTCACCGCCCGCGCCGTCGGCCGCGTCGTCGCCCGCGTCGAGCCGGTCGCGATCTCGGCGCTGAAGACGTTCGACCCGCCCGTCCAGGGCCTCCAGGGGCTGGAGGTGACGGGCGTCACGCGGCACGGGAAGTTCCTCGACGTCGACGTGTCGGGGCTGCACCTGGTGATCCACCTGGCGCGCGCGGGGTGGCTGCGCTGGAAGGACAGCCAGCCCGACACGCTCGCCCGGCCAGGCGGCAAGAACCCGCTCGCGTTCCGCGTGGTGCTCGACGACGGCAGCGGCTTCGACCTCACCGAGGCGGGCACCAAGAAGGGCCTCGCGGTCTACGTCGTCCGCTCGCCGAACGACGTACCCGGCGTCGACCGCCTCGGCATCGACGTGCTGTCCCCGGAGTTCACGACCGAGGCCCTGGCAACGCTGCTCGCCGCGCGCCGGACGCAGGTCAAGGGCGCGCTCACCGACCAGTCGATGATCGCCGGCGTCGGGAACGCGTACTCCGACGAGGCGCTGCACGCGGCCAAGCTGTCGCCGTTCAAGATGGCGTCGACGCTCACGGCCGAGGAGGTCGCGCGGCTGCACGAGGCGCTGGTGTCCGTCGTCTCCGCCGCCGTCGACCGTTCCCGCGACCTGCCCGCCGGTGAGCTGAAGGCGGAGAAGAAGTCCGGGCTCGCGGTGCACGGCAGGACCGGGCAGCCGTGCCCGGTCTGCGGGGACGTCGTCCGCGAGGTGTCGTTCGCCGACAAGTCGCTCCAGTACTGCCCGACCTGCCAGACCGGCGGCAAGCCGCTCGCCGACCGCCGCCTGTCCCGACTGCTGAAGTAGGAGCTGTTCCGTGGAGATCGCGCGTCCGTCCGACGTGACCGAGGAGACCTGGCTGCTCGACGTCCGCGAGGACGACGAGTGGGCCGCCGGGCATCCGCCGAACGCCGTGCACATCCCGATGAGCGGCCTGCTGCCGCACGTCGCCGAGGTCCCGAAGGACCGCGACGTCGTCGTTGTCTGCAAGGTCGGCGGCCGGTCCGCGCAGGTGACCGCGTACCTGCTGCAGCAGGGGTGGACGACGGTCCGCAACCTCGACGGCGGCGTCGTGTCGTGGGTCGCCGCCGGCCGCGACCTCGTCAGCGAGAACGGCGCCCCGCCGACCGTCCTGTAGCACGTCCGGGCCGCTCGTGACGCGGCTGTGGATCGTGCCGAACCCCCTGTGGACGGCGTGTTGGCGTCGTCTGGCGTATCCGGCACCATCGCCGCCGTGACGAACTCCGGACGTGAGGTGCACCATGACTGCCGTGACCGCCCTGCCGCCGCCGGCCGTGCAGCGAAGCCGCCCGTTCACCCGGGCGGACCTCGAGACGATGCCCGATGACGGCCGCCGTCACGAGCTCATCGACGGGACGCTCGTCGTGACGCCGTCGCCGGGCCTGCGGCACCAGGACGTCGTCCTCGAGCTCGCGGTCCTCCTGCGGTCAGCGGCACCTGCCGGCTGTCACGTCGTCCTCGCGCCGTTCGACGTCGTGGTGGGCGACGACACGGTGCTGCAGCCGGACGTCCTCGTCGCGCGGCGGTCCGACCTCACCGACAAGAACCTCCCCGCCGCGCCCCTCCTCGCCGTCGAGGTCCTCTCGCCGGCCACGCGGATGTTCGACAGGAACATGAAGCGGGCGACGTTCGAGCGGGCCGGGACGCCCGCGTTCTGGGTGGTGGACCCGCTCGTGCCCTCGCTGACGGCGTGGGAGCTGCGGGATGGCGCCTACGTGCAGCCGGCGGAGGTGAGCGGGGACCAGGCGTTCGCGGCGACGGTGCCGTTCCCCGTCACGGTGGTCCCGTCGGAACTGGTCTCCGCCGAACGCCCCCGCTGACGTACGCTGCACCCGTCGCGGGAGTCCGGGCCTGACCGGGCTGAGAGGGCGGCTACGAGGCCGCCGACCGCTGGAACCTGTCCGGGTCATGCCGGCGTAGGGAGCGAACGTCATGCCGTCCTCGAAGACGTACCTGCCGGGAAGCCGCCAGGACCTGCGCGTACCGATGCGCGAGGTCCGCCTCACGACCGGCGACAGCGTCGTGCTCTACGACACCAGCGGGCCGTACACCGACCCGGACGTCGTCACCGACGTGCGCCGCGGCCTCCCGCCGTTGCGCGCCGGCTGGATCGCCGAACGCGGCGACGTCGAGGCGTACGACGGCCGCGACGTGCTGCCGGCAGACGACGGCCGCACGGTGACGGACGGGCGGAACCTCGACGAGGTGTTCGACCAGGCCGGCCGCAAGCCGTTGCGCGCCAAGGACCCCGGCCGCGCGGTGACGCAGCTCGCGTACGCGCGCCTCGGCGAGGTCACGCCGGAGATGGAGTACGTCGCGATCCGCGAGGGCGTCACGCCGGAGTACGTGCGCGACGAGGTCGCACGGGGCCGCGCGATCATCCCCGCGAACGTCAACCACCCCGAGTCGGAGCCGATGGCGATCGGCCGCGGCTTCCTCGTCAAGATCAACGCGAACATCGGCAACAGCGCCGTCGCCTCCTCGATCGAGGAGGAGGTCGAGAAGATGACGTGGGCGACCCGTTGGGGCGCCGACACCGTGATGGACCTCAGCACCGGCCGCAACATCCACACCACCCGCGAGTGGGTGCTGCGCAACTCGCCGGTCCCGATCGGCACGGTCCCGATCTACCAGGCGCTGGAGAAGGTCGACGGCAAGGCGGCCGACCTGTCCTGGGAGGTGTACCGCGACACGTTGATCGAGCAGTGCGAGCAGGGCGTCGACTACTTCACCGTCCACGCCGGGGTGCTGCTGCGCTACGTCCCGCTGACCGCCAGGCGCAAGACCGGCATCGTCAGCCGCGGCGGCTCGATCATGGCGGCGTGGTGCCTCGCGCACCACCAGGAGAACTTCCTCTACACGCGCTTCGAGGACATCTGCCGGATCCTCAAGACCTACGACGTGGCGTTCTCCCTCGGCGACGGCCTGCGGCCCGGCTGCATCGCCGACGCCAACGACGACGCGCAGCTCGGCGAGCTGCGCACTCTCGGCGAGCTGACCAAGGTCGCGTGGGAGCACGACGTGCAGGTGATGGTCGAGGGGCCGGGGCACGTTCCCATGAACAAGATCAAGGAGAACATGGACCTGCAGCTCGAGCTCTGCCACGAGGCGCCGTTCTACACGCTCGGGCCGCTGACGACCGACATCGCGCCCGCGTACGACCACATCACGTCCGCGATCGGCGCGGCGATGATCGGCTGGTACGGCACGGCGATGCTCTGCTACGTCACCCCCAAGGAGCACCTCGGCCTGCCCGACCGCGACGACGTCAAGGAGGGCGTGATCACCTACAAGATCGCCGCGCACGCCGCCGACCTCGCGAAGGGCCACCCGGGTGCGCAGGCGTGGGACGACGCGCTCTCGGACGCGCGGTTCGACTTCCGGTGGGCGGACCAGTTCGACCTCGCGCTCGACCCGGACCGGGCGCGCGAGTACCACGACGAGACGCTGCCCGCCGAGCCGGCCAAGACCGCGCACTTCTGCTCGATGTGCGGCCCGCACTTCTGCTCGATGAAGATCACCCAGGACGTGCGGGCGTACGCCGCCGAACACGGCCTCGGCGACGACGAGGCGCTCGCGGCGGGGATGAAGGAGAAGTCGGCGGAGTTCGTCGAGCTCGGCGCGAACGTCTACGTCGCCGACTGACGCGTCACTCCGAGTCGGCAGGCTCCACCACGTCGCTGCACAGAACGCGACGGAGCCGGGCGAGCTAGGAGTTTCGCGGAGCCTCCTAGACGCAGATCTTGTGGCCGTTCAGGTGAACCGTGCCCACCCCTGCGATGACCACTGTGTGCGGGTACACGACCACCGTGACGAAGTGGCAGACCGGTACCTTGATCGACTCCTGGGCGCCCGCGTGGGGCAGCGGTGCCAGACCGAACGCACCCAGAGCGGCCAGAGCAGTTGCGAGCACTCGCCTCATCGACGACCCCCGTACGACGGAATCAGGATGCCGGGGACGGTAGGGCGCGATCGCGACCGGGTCAATGAGATCGGGCGTGACGACTTCTGCTCACGGGGCGCGAACGTCTACGTCGCCGACCGAGTCACTCCGGCTCGGCGGGCTCCACCGGCTCGACGGTCTCGACCGGCTCCGGCGGTGCCGCGACGGCCCGGCTCGGCTTCGGCTTCTGCGGACCGGCCGAGAGGAACGCCACGACGACCGCGGCGGCGTAGACGACCAGCGTCAGACCGGGTCGCTTGCGGACGATGGTGAACGTCTCGCTGTACATGAAGTGCCGCAGCAGGTCGACGTAGCCGACCTTGTACGTCTTGGACGTGATCGCCACGACCGCCATGACGGTGCCCGCGATGCAGGCGGCGGCGGTGATCAGCGCCGCGCCGAGGCGGGTGCCGACACCGGTCCGGCCGGACACGCGGCGCATCAGGTACCCGACGGCGAGACCGGTCAGCACCGAGATGCCGACGAACTCCCGCCCGCTGCTCAACGTCACTCCCGCCCAGACGAGCACGCCGGCGACCGCCGCGCCGATGCCGGCGAGGATGCCGAGCGCGAGGTTGCCCCTCGGGCCGCCCGTGCCGTCCGGCGCGACACCCTCGTCGGCGAACGTCGTCTCTTCGGCGAGGCCGGGCTCGGCGTCCTGCTCGATCGGCGGCTGGTCGTCCGACGTGTCCACGATGCACCCCTTCGTCCGCGGTCAGCGCCGCAGCGTACCGGGCTGCGGGCTCTCGCGGTCGAGCAGCCACCGCTTCGCCGCTCCGCCGCCCGCGTATCCGCCGATCCCGCCCCCGGCGGGGAGCACGCGGTGGCAGGGGACGACGATGCAGAGCGGGTTGCGGCCGAGCGCCGTCCCTGCCGCGCGCACAGCCCTGGCGTTGCCCGCCTCGGTCGCGACGTCGGTGTACGTCCGCCGCCCGCCGTACGGGATCCGCCCGGCCGCCGCGAGGACGCGGCGCTGGAACTCCGTGCGCACCAGCGACAGGTCGAGCGGCACCTCGAAGCGCGTGAGCCGCCCGGCGAAGTACGCGTCGAGCTCCCTGCGTACGGCGTCGGTCGGCCCTGCCGCGTCGAGCACCCGCGGCGAGACGCGGCGGGCCAGGTCCGCGAGCAGCGCGTCGTGGTCGTCGTAGGACACCCGCACGACTCCCCGCGGCGTGACCGCCACGAACAACCGGCCGAACGGCGCGTCGACCGGCGCGACGGCGACGTCGACCAGCCCGGCCTCCGTGGCCGCGCCGAGGAACGCGTCGACAGCGCGCGACGGCACGCCGGTGTCCGGCGGCCCGGCCTTCAGGAGGGACTCGATGTCTGCCATGTCTGCCTCAGTCTCTTGACGCCCTCGTGGACGTTGCGGCGGGCGGCCTCGGCGGAGGTGCCCATGACGGTGCCGATCTCGGCGTAGTCGAGGTCGGCGACGAAGCGGTGGACGACGGCGACGCGCTGCTTGGACGGCAGGCGGCGTACGTCGGCCCAGAGCGCGGGCTCGGGCTCCGGTTGCGCGACCGTGGCGGGCTCCGGCAGCACGGCCGGAAGCGGGCGGCGGGCGCGGGAACGGTGCTCGTCGACCGCCTTGCGGTGCGCGATCGTGAACAGCCAGCCGCGCAGGTTGGTCTCGTTCGCTGGCGGCCACGCGCGCAGCGCGGCGACCCACGTCTCCTGGAAGCAGTCGTCCGCGTCCTGCCGGCCGACCGTCGCGACGAGGAGCCGCCACACCGCGTCCCGGTGCTCGGCGAAGAAGGTCTGGAACGGCTCCACGGCGAGTAGAACGTACGCGGCGCGCGTTCCGTGAGGCGTAGCGTCGCGGCCATGCGGCGCCACGAGCGGTTCCTCGCGTACGGCGTGGGGGGCTGGGTCTTCGAGGTGCTGTTCACCGGCGTCAAGGGACCGGTGCGCGACAAGGACTGGCGGCTGGCGAGTCACACGTACCTCTGGATGCTGCCGGTCTACGGCTCGGCGGCGGTGGCGTTCGAGCCGGTGCACGACGCGATCCGCGACCGGCCGTGGTGGCAGCGCGGGCTCGCGTACACGGCCGGGTTCTACGCCGTCGAGGCGGCAAGCGGCACCGCGATCAAGGGGCTGACGGGGGAGGTGCCCTGGGACTACGCGCGACCGCGCGGGACCCGGCCCGTGCCGGTGCACGTCAAGGGGCTGGTGCGCCCGGCGTACGCCCCGGTGTGGTTCGGTCTCGGGCTCGTTCTGGAACGCGTGCACGACCGGCTGTCGAATCCGGCGTCCGGCCTACGTCGTCAAGGTGAGTGAGAGGAGACAACGCATGAAGTACATGCTGCTGATCCACGTGCCGGCCGACGACGACACCAGCCCCCACGTCTACGCCGAGTACGGCGCGTTCGCCGAGGAGCTCGGCGCGGCCGGGAAGATGCTCGCGGGCGAGGAGCTGGCCGACCCGAAGTCGGCGACGCTGGTCCGCCTGCGCGACGGGGAGCGGATGGTCACCGACGGGCCGTTCGCGGAGACGCGGGAGCACCTGGCCGGGTTCTTCCTGGTCGAGGCCGCCGACCACGACGAGGCCGTCGGCTACGCCGCCAAGATCCCCGGCGCGCGGACCGGCACCATCGAGGTCCGCGCGCTGGCGGAGGAGCACTGACGGACGCCGTCACCGCCGCGTACCGCGCCGAGGCCGGTCGCGTCATCGCCTACCTGGTCCGGGTGCTCGGTGACGTCGACCTGGCCGAGGACGCGGTGCAGGACGCGCTCGCGGCGGCGGTGCGGACGTGGCCGCGCGACGGCGTTCCGGACAACCCCGGCGCGTGGCTGCTCACGACCGCGCGGCACCGCGCCATCGACCACCTGCGGCGCGAACGTTCGCTGGCCGCCCGCCAGGAGGCGTTGCTGCGGCTCGCGGCGCTGGACCAGCCGGGTGCCGACGTCGCGTACGAGGCCGGTTCCGGCATCCCGGACGACCGGCTGGCGCTGCTGTTCACCTGCTGCCACCCGGGCCTCGCCATGGAGGCCCGGGTCGCGCTGACGCTGCGGCTGCTCGGCGGGCTGACGACCGAGGAGGTCGCCCGGCTGTTCCTCGTACCGTTGCCGACGATGGCGGCGCGGATCACCCGGGCGAAGAAGAAGATCGCGGTCGCCGGCATCCCGTTCCGCGTGCCGGACGACGACGAGCTGCCCGACCGGCTCAACGCCGTCCTCGCCGTTCTGTACTTGGTGTTCACCGAGGGGTACGCCGCCGTGCCGGTCCGGGCGCCGTTGTGCGAGGAGGCGGTCCGGCTGGCGCGGGTGCTCGTGTCGTTGATGCCGGACGAGCCGGAGGCGGCCGGGCTGCTCGCGCTGATGCTGCTGTCGGTCGGCCGGTCCGCCGCCCGCGTAACGCCCTCGGGCGACCTCGTACTGCTGCGCGACCAGGACCGTTCGGCGTGGGACGCCGCTCTCCTCGCCGAGGGCGCGGCACTCGTGGAGAACGCCCTGCGCTCGGGCCGGCCGGGGACGTACCAGGTGCAGGCCGCGATCGCCGCCGTGCACGCCGCGGCGCCGGCGTACGACGACACCGACTGGCCGCAGATCGCGGCGCTGTACCGGACGCTGCGCGCGATCGACCCTAGCCCCGTCGTCGCGCTGAACGCCGCCGTCGCCGACGCCGAGTGCGGCTCCGTTGCCGAGGCCCTCGCGGAGGTGGACGCGCTGGGCGATGCGCTGGCGTCGTACCACCTGTTCCACGCGACCCGCGCCGACCTGCTCGCCCGGCTGGGCCGGGACGCGGCGGCGGGGGAGGCGTACGCGCGCGGCCTCGCCCTGGCGACCGATCCGGCCGACCGGCGCTTCCTCGCCGGCCGGGTGGCGGCGTACGCGTCAGTAGCCCCTTAGCGCGACGCGATTCTCGGCGACCGGTGCAGGCGGCGCGGTGACGGCGTAACCCAGAGCCCGCAGCGTCGTCGCCGCATCCTCCGGCGCGTCGCGCGCCGCTGTACGGATCTGGCGGCGGCGCCAGACCTCACGACCCTCGGCGACCACGCCCTCCCAACCTGGCACCCAGTCCGCGCCGAGGTCCCGGATGAGGAACTCGATGAAGTCCTCCAGACACGGTCGCATCCGCGTACCACCCGCTGGAAGGTGCAGCCGGGCCACGTCGTGCGGGCCTTGGCGATGCGCCGCGTTGAGCAAGGAGCCGAGCGCGGTCCGGTCGGCGTGCACGTGCCAGTGCGACGCGGGCGCCTGTCCCTGGTCGAACTCCAGGCGCACGAGCGGGTTCGAGGCCGGCGTGAACAGTTTGAACGCGGAGTGCTCGACGGCGAGGAACGCACCGCTGCGATCCAACCGACAGCGGAAGAGAATCGAGAGTCGCGCGTGTACGACCTCCTTGACGATCAGCGGTATCGGCGCCGCCCTAGCCGGGTTGGCGCCGTCGGTCGCTGGACGCACGACGTAGCGCTCTTCGTGCTCGTCCGCCACCACGTGCCGCTCGCCCGGCAGCGTCCCGTCGAGCAGTGCCTGGACCTCGGCCGCGAACCGGACCGCCTGTTCGCGCAGTGTTGCAGCCCCCGTTGCCTCGATCGCCTACTCCCCTCCCCCGATCAGGAACTCCACGTCGTGCAACGCGTCGAGGAGCAACCACTGCTCGCCAGTCAGATCCCCCGCCTCGGCGCGCTTGTCGGCCTCGGCGACGTCGCTGACATCGAGCGAGGACAGCAGAGCCTCCCGACTCGCGACGAGGTCTTCGAGCGTATGGGTCGTTACCTGTGGTGCCATGTGCGCCTCCTCCGTGGCTCTCCCAGAGTAGGCCACACCCCTGTGACAATTTTCGGCGTACGCTCTACCGAACACCGTTCGGTAACTACTTCGGAGGCCTCCGTGCCGGTTCTCGCGATCCCTGACGAGTACGCCGCCCTCACCGACGCGCTCCGCGACTTCGTCGACCGCGAGGCCCGCCCGCTCGAAGAGGCGCACGCGCAGGAGCTGCAGGAGACCGGCCACATCACCGGGGCGGTCGAGCTGCGCCGCGGGCTGCGGAAGAAGAGCGCGGCCGCGGGCTTCTACCAGCTGTTCATGCCGGAGGAGGTCGGCGGCGGCGGCATCGGCTACCTCGGCATGGCGCTCGCGTACGAGGCCGTCGCGGCGACCGGCTCGTACCTCGCCGGCGGCGGCGGCCTGCTGCCGAACGTCGAGGGCCCGACGCCCGTCCTCCTCGACTGCAACCCCGAGCAGCGCGCGCGCTACCTCGACCCGACGATGCGGGCCGAGCGGGAGTCGGCGTTCGCGCTGACCGAGCCGGAGGCCGGCTCCGACGCGACCAAGATCAAGACCCGGGCGGTGCGCAACGGGGACACGTTCGTCGTCAACGGCCGCAAGCACTTCATCACCCACGGCGCGTACGCCGACTACGTCCTCCTCTTCGCCGTCACCGACCCGGAGAAGGGCGCGCAGGGCGGCATCACCTGCTTCCTCGTCGACACCGACACGCCGGGCTTCACCGTCGCGCGCAAGCAGCAGACGATGTACGACGACCACCAGGCCGAGCTCGTGTTCGAGGACATGGCCGTGCCCGAGTCGCAGATCCTCGGCCGCGAGGGGTACGGCTTCTACTCCGCGATGAAGTGGATCAACGGCGGCCGCATCCAGATCGCCGCCGCCGCCGTCGGCATCGCCGACATGCTGCTCGCCAAGATGACGGAGTACGCGAAGCAGCGCGAGGCGTTCGGCAAGCCGATCGGCAAGAACCAGTACGTGCAGGGCCACATCGTGGACTCGCTGGTCGAGCTGGAGCAGGCGCGGTACCTGACCTACGTCGCCGCCGACACGATCGACAACGGCGGCGACGGCCGGATGTGGGCCGCGAAGGCGAAGTACGTCGCGTCCGAGATGGTCGGCCGCGTCGCCGACCGGGCCATCCAGGTGTACGGCGGCAACGGCTACATGACGGAGATGGGCATCGAGCGCCACGCGCGCATGGTCCGCGCGATGCGCCTCTACGAGGGCACGTCCGAGATCCTCAAGACCAACATCGCCAAGGGCCTCGGCCTGTAGCGGCGCCGGGGCTGGGGGGCCGTACTAGACCACGGGGATGGTCAGGACGCTCGGCTCGCGCGGGTCCGTCGAGACCGTGTAGACGGTCGGCACCTGCTGCGCGCGGTACGCCGCGTCCGTCGACGCCAGCACCAGGCGGAACGAGTGCCCCGCCGCGAACCGGTGGGCGAACCCCGCCAACGTGATCGTCACCCGCCGCGACAGGTCGGTCGCGCGAACCGGCGCGACCAGCCGCCGGACCAGCGTCGTCGTCCCGTCGGGCGCGACGTCGTAGACCTTGGCGAACACTGTCGCGACGCCGGTCGGCGACGAGAGCCGGACCTTCGCGACCGGGATGCCGACGACGTCGGTGTCGCTACCGAACGCGGCCGACGTGAACGACGCGAACGTCCCCGGCGCGTCCGTCGCGGGCACCGACGAGAAGTTGGTCGCCTGGAAGTTCGACGTCTCGGAGTACGAAGTGGGTGCGCCGAGCGGCGGGTTCACGAACGTCGCGGTCCCGGGC
Source organism: Frankiaceae bacterium (assembly GCA_030840645.1). Taxonomy (GTDB): domain Bacteria; phylum Actinomycetota; class Actinomycetes; order BP-191; family BP-191; genus BP-191. The sequence goes on along the minus strand of JAVEEC010000043.1, from coordinate 10,782 downwards.
ACTACGGCGCTGCGGTCGGACACCAGCGTGCCGTTGCCGGAGAGGAACAGCCGGCGCGGCGTGCCGACCGGGAACGACGGCGCCGACGCGTACGCGGGCTCCGCGGAGCCGGCCGTGTCGTAGGACACCCAGTCGCGGAAGTACTCGAAGCCAGGACCGGTCGAGACCGACGTGTCGCGGCGCAGGTACCGGTCGTACCAGGCGAGCACGCGACCCGCGATGACGTCCTTGGACGGGTCGGTCCAGGACCGCTCGCCCGGCGCGTCGGTGTAGCCGCCGTGACCGCCGTTGAACCACATCATCTTGACCGGCGCGCCGTTGTGCTGGAGCGCGGTGTAGTTGGCGACGGCGTCGTTGAGGTTGAACAGCGTGTCGCTCTGCCCCTGGATCAGCAGCGTCGGCACCCGCAGCCGCCGCTTCAGCGTCTCGGGCGACGACTTGGCGAGCAGCGCCAGCGTCGCGGGCGTCGGCGACCCGAGCGCCATCGACGTGTAGTACGCCTCGCAGAGCCCGTCGACGAAGCCGAGGCACTCGCGCGGCGGCGTGGTCGCGCCGGGCGGCGACGCGACGGGCTGCGCGGTGCCGAGCCCGAAGAACAGCGACGTCCACTGGTACTTGAAGACGCCCTCCTTCGCCGGGTGGCGCATCGCGGGGCTGTCGTTGTTCGGGTCGAGGGCGTAGGCGAGGGAGTTCCACGTGATGAACGGCACGATGGTGTCGATGCGCCGGTCGTACTCCGCGGCCATGAGCTGGATGCCGCCGCCGTACGACGGGCCGATCATGCCGACGCGCGGGTCGCCGGGCGCGTCGAGCAGCACCTCGGGCCGCCCGGCCAGCCAGGTCACGAGCTGCTTGACGTCCTTGACGTCGTAATCCGGCGAGTCGAGGCCGATCTCGCCGGTCGACGCGCCGAAGCCGCGCGAGGAGTACGCGAGGACGACGTAGCCGTGCGACGCGAGGAACGATGCCTCCCTGCCGACGAAGTCGTCCTTGCTGCCGCCGAAGCCGTTCGCGGCGACGACGACCGGCGCGGGGTTCGCCGCGTCGACGCCGGCCGGGACGTAGAGCGTCGCGTCGATCGCGACGTGCTCGTCGTCGTGCGGGCCGTCGACGACGTTGATCACGTACGCGGTCGAGGTGAACGCGAGTGGGGCGGCCGACGTCGGCAGCGCGAGGGCGGCGGCGGCGACGCCGCCGGCGACGAGGAGGGGGAGGGCGCGACGCACGGTGACTCCAGTCGACGAACGTAGGGGACGTACCGAACGACGTTCGACAACGACCGGCGCGGGACCTGCCGTCAGGGCAGGACGGGCAGCACCACGCCGTGCTTGCGGGCGATCACCACGGTGCGTTCCGGCCGCACCCGCAGCACCAGCTCGTCGCAGAGGGCGGCGGCGAGCCGCAGGTCGCCGCCGGCCGGCCGGATCTCGTCGTCGGACAGCGCGACCAGCTGCGGGCCCGAGGTCTCCACGACCAGTTCGACGTCGGCGCCGACGATGTGGCCGCGCAGCACGATGTGGGTCGACGGCCAGAGCGCGGCGGCGGTGCAGAGCTCGGCCGTCGCCAGGACCAAGTCGTCGATCGCGTCGGAACGGACGTGGCGCTCGGTCAGCCAGCGCTCGCAGAGCTGGCGCGCGAGCCAGAGCGAGCCGTCGATGTCGGCCTCGAACCGGTAGACCAGTGTGTCCTCGTCGCGCAGCTCCGTGGTCACTGGTCAATCATGCCCGGACACACTGCCCCGAACCGCGTCATCGCGGCAGCCAGGCGAGGACCATGAACGCCCACGCAACGTGCGTCACGGCCGGCGCCCACCAGCCGCCGCTCGTCCGCCGGGTGATCCCGAGCACGAGGCCGAGCAGCCCCGCGGTGGCGGTGAGGGCGACGTTCGCCGCGGGCAGCGTCGTCAGCATGTGCGCCACCGTCGTCGTGAGGATCGGCAGCCGCACCCGCTCGAACAGCGCGCCCCGGTAGAACAGCTCTTCGGCGACGCTCGCCGCGATCGTGCCCAGGACCAGCGCCGTCGTGAGGTCCGCGCGCGCGAGCACGGTCTGCGTCGCGTGGTGCACCGGCGGGACCAGCCTGGACAGGCCGTCAAGCAGCGCGAACGCCGCTAACAGCGCGGCCGCCGTAAGCACCGGGCCGACGACCGGATGCCTGCCGGTCTTGTGCGGTCGCGGCATGCCGCCGGACAGGTACGTCCCCGCCAGCAGCACCCCCGCGATCGCGAACGCCAGCGCGGGCACCCGGCCGGCCGGCCCGTGGAACGCCATCCGCGTCAGCACCGCGGCCGCCACCATCGTGGCGACCAGGATCGGGCCGTTGCGCCGGGTGTAGGCGGACGGTCCACCGGACCCGCTGGGGCGGCTGCGTCGCTTGCGTCGCGGGTCCAGTGGCGCTGCCACCTTTCTCCTGCGGCTCATGGCCCCGAACCTAGCCGCCCCGCGCACCGCTAGGCTCTCGCGGCGTGACCGACACCGACTTCGCGCCCGTGGGCGCGCGCCAGCCCTGCCCCTGCGGCTCCGGGCGGCGGTACAAGGCGTGCCACGGCTCCGGCAAGGCGGACCGGGCGTACGTCGCCCGGCCGTTCGCGGGCCGGGTGGACGAGAGCGAGTGGGTGATGCTCCGCGAGGTCGTGCCCGCGGCCGTCGCCCCGCTGAAGCTCGTCGACGGGCGGACCGCCACGCTTGCCACCGTCCTGCCGCTGGCCTGGCCGGCGATGGTGCGGGCCGACGGGATGGTGTTCGTCGGGCTGCAGGTGCCGGGCCGTTCCGGCGACATCGCCGCGGACCTCGGCGGGGCGCTCGCGCTCGCGATGGAGGCCGAGCCCGGCACCGCGATCACGACGATCGAGCGCGGCGCCGCACCCCGCATCCAGGACCTGATCGACCCGGCGCCGTTGGCGATCGACGTCCGCGACGGCTTCGACTTCTGGGTCGAGGGCGTCGACGACCCGACCGGCGAGGTCACCGAGTCGCTCGAACGCGCCAACGCCGCCGTGATCCCGACCGCCCGGCTGACCAGCGTGGCGTCCGCGTACTGGTGCCGGATGAAGGAGCGCTCGCACCTGCGCTGGGCGCTGCCGTACGAGGAGGAGCCGGCGCTCGACGCGCTCGCCCGCGTCGCCGCGCAGCGCGAGCTGGGGCTCGGCGAGGGCACCAAGTACGTCGGGTCGTTCCGCGCCCACGGCCTGCTCGTCCCCGTGTGGGACCTGCCGCGCGAGATGGAGGCCGGTGACGTCGAGGCGCCCGCGAAGGCGCTGCACGACAGGCTGGTCGCCGCGCTCGAGGCCCCGCGGCCGCTGACCGACGAGGAGCGCCGCGCGCGCACCGGCCTGATCAGCCGCCAGCTCACGCTGCGGTAGTGCCGTGCACGCCCGCCTGGCAGGCGCGATCCGGGACCGGCGGGTCGTGACGTTCGCCTACGACGGCCTGCCGCGGACCGTCCGGCCCGCCGTGCTCGGCGTGCTGGCGGGGCACGAGACGCTGCACGGGTACCAGACCGGCGGCGGCTCGCGGCACGGCGGGCTGCCGCAGTGGCGCAACTTCACCGTCGACCGGATCGCCGGCCTGGCGGTCCTGGACGAGACGTTCGAGGACGACCCGCCCGGCTACGGGCACGTGGACTTCGACCCGGTCCACGCCGCCCTCGGCTGAGCCCTCGGCAGGTCAGGACGCGGCCCGTGTCGAACGAGAGACCGCATGCGCCTCCGTCTGCCCGTGCTGCTCGCGTCGCTCGTCGTCGCCACCGCCCTCGCCGTCCCGTCGCACGCCGCGACGGAGTGGGTCGAGGAGCGGGCGTACGTCCCCACCAAGTACGGCGAGATGTACGTCGACTTCGTCCGGCCCAAGACGGGCAAGGCGCCGGTGATCCTGCACATCACGCCGTACCGCTACCTCTACACCGACGCCGACCCGGGTGCCAGCCGCACCGACTTCTACCGCGCGAGGTACAACCGCGACGGCTACGCGTATGCGTACGGCGACCTCCTCGGCACAGGGCTGTCCGGCGGCTGCTGGAACTACGGTGGCAAGGCCGAGGCCGAGTCCGGTGCCGCCCTGGTCGAGTGGCTCGGCACCCGCCCGTGGAGCAACGGCAAGGTCGGCATGGTCGGCACGTCGTACGACGGCGCCATCCAGCTCGAGATCGCGACGCTCGCGCCGAAGCACCTCGCGGCGATCGTTCCGCAGGAGCCGGTGAGCAGCTGGTACGAGTACAACTACGACCACGCCGTGACCCACAACTCGACCGACGACACGTCCGCGGGCGAGACCGGCTACCCGGTCGGGACGCCGGACCTGTTCGACTTCGTCCTGGGCACGACGCCGAACCCCGACGCCACCCACGTCACGCCCGAGCGCGCGCAGCAGGACGCCAGGGACGCGGCGAGCGGCTGCGGCATCTCCGACCACGAGTTGCGCGGGCACTACGCGCAGCCGGAGTACACGGACTTCTGGAAGGAACGCGACTGGGCCCTGCGGGCCGGGAACGTCAAGGCTGCGGTGCTGTTCCAGCACGGCTGGCGCGACATGAACACCAAGCCGAACAACTTCACCCGCTACTGGCTGAACCTGTCCAAGGCCGCGGAGAAGCGCGCGATCGTCGGCCAGTGGGAGCACACCGACATCTTCGACACCCCGCCGTCGGGCGTGCCGTTCCCCGTCCCGCCGCTCGACGTCCTCGACGGCTTCTTCGCGAAGTGGCTCAAGGGCAGGACCAGCAAGGAGTACGAGCGCTTCCCGAAGATCATGAGCGAGGCGCAGGACAAGTCGTTCCGCAGCACGCTGCCGATGACCGCGCCGCAGACGTCGCTGGTGCTCGCGCACCCCGCGGCGGGCGCCGGCACGCTCGGGGTCAAGGGCACCGGTAACGGAACGTTCGTGAACTCCGGTGCCGAGGCGAGCAAGCGGTACAAGGCGAACCCCACTGCCCAGCAGGGCTTCACGGCGTACACCGGCGCGGCGGTGCGCAAGGACACCCGGCTCGCCGGGTCCGGCTCGGTCGTGCTGCGGATGACGTGCTCGCTGCCGCGCGGGCAGGTGGCGGCGACGTTGTTCGACGTCGGCCCGGAGGCCACGGCCGGCAAGGTGATCACGCTCGGGCTGCTGGACCTGCGCTTCCGCGACTCGCTCGCGGTCGCGAAGGACGTGCCGACCGGCGCGCCGTTCAACGCCACGGTGACGCTGCGCCCGCAGGACTACGTGCTCGCGGCCGGCCACCACCTCGTGCTGACGATCGCGGGCTCCGACGCGGTGTGGGGCGTGCCCGACGCGGTCGCCGGCCAGCAGATCGCCGTGCTCGCGGGCTCGGTCCTGCGGCTGCCGCTCGGGACCGCCGGGGCCGTTCTGGGGTAGGTCGTCCGGATTTTTTCTGCCGGGTTGCCAACTTCGAGTGGCGCGCCGGGTCCGGACTGGATATGGTCGCCTCGCTCGGGCGTCGCCGCGTCCCCCGTCGGCGACGCCCGGGCACCTCTTTGTCTGGAGGCCGGTGACCCCTCCCGCGCCGTACGACGTCCTCGTGATCGGGACCGGCCCCGCCGGCGCGGCCGCCGCGCACGCCGCCGCCTCCTCCGGCGCCAGGACCCTGCTGGTCGACCGGGCGGACGTCCCCAGGTACAAGTGCTGCGGCGGCGGCCTGATCGGCGTCTCGGCCCGCCACGCGGGCATCGACCTCGCGCCGCTGGCGCGGGACGCGGTGACGCGGATGACGTTCACCAAGGAGGGGCGGCAGCGCTACACCCGCCGGGCGCGCGGCGGGCGGCCGGTGTTCCGGCTGGTCATGCGCGCCGACTTCGACGCGGCTCTGGTCGCGGCGGCCGTCGAGGCGGGCGCGTCATTGCGGACGGGTGTGGCGGTGCGTTCGCTGGCGGAGTCCGGCGGTGTCGTGTCGGTGACGCTCGCCTCCGGCGAGGTCCTGCGGGCCGGGTACGTCGTCGGCGCGGACGGCAGCGGCGGCCGGACCGGCGGGTACGCGGGCGTCCGGCTCGCGCAGGTCGACGTCGGCCTCGAAGGCGAGTTCCCGACCCCGGCCGCGCGGGCGGCGTACTGGCGCGGCCGGGTGCACATCGACTGGGGTCCGGTCCCCGGCTCGTACGGCTGGGTGTTCCCGAAGGGCGACCTGCTCACCGTTGGCGTCATCGGCCCGCGCGACGAGGGGGCGGCGATGCGGGCGTACTACGCGTCGTTCGTCGGGCGGGTGGGGCTGGGTGGCGTCGAGCCGGCGACGTTCTCCGGGCACCTCACCCGCTGCCGCGAGCCGGGGTCGCCGCTGCGGCGCGGCAACGTCCTCGTCGCGGGCGACGCCGCCGGGCTGCTGGAGCCGTGGACGCGCGAGGGGATCTCCTACGCCCTCCGCTCGGGCCGCGCGGCCGGGCTCGCGGCGGCGGCCGGCGACCCGGCGGCGTACGAGCGGTACGTCGCCGCCGAGCTGGAGCCGGAGATGGCGGCGGGGCGGGCGTTCCTGGCCGCGTTCCGCCAGAACCGCCAGGTGTTCCACGGCTTCCTCGCGGCGGTGCCGGGTGGCTGGCGGCTGTTCTCGCGGCTCGTGGCGGGCGAGACCACCCTCGAACGCCAGGTGCGCAAGCCCTACGTCCGCGCGCTGATCCGGGCGCTCACCTGACGGCGAGCCAGACGGCGAACGCGACGACGATGAACGCCGCCACCACCGGCCAGACCGGCACGAACGCGAGCTTGCGGTCCTGGCGCACCTTGGCAGCGTTGACGCTTCCCATGGGCACGGTCTGCCCCGTCGCGCGCGTCACGACACGTGTTGATCCCAAGGCGGGCATCGTCGCCACGCCACAGACCGGCCGCGGTCGGGGCAGGTTGTTGCCGTGCCCTGACTGATGCAGGATGCGCCAGAGGTTTCGCAAAGCCCCAGGAGGGTCCAAGTGCCCGATTCCCATGAGACTCTTGAAGTGGTTGATGAAGAGGAAGTTCTCGACGTCGACCCCGAACAAGAGGTAATGAACGTCTCGTATGACATCACCTCATACGGTGCAGATTATCCTGTCGACGGACTCGTGAAGCGTCTAGGTCAAGGTGATATCAAGGTTCCGTCATTCGATCCAGCGTATGCCGAAAGTGATGAGATCGAAGGTTTTCAACGACGGTTCGTTTGGTCACGACCGCAGATGGATAAGTTTCTTGAATCTCTGTTGCTCGGGTTGCCTGTTCCCGGGATCTTCTTGGTACGGGAGAGGTCGAATGTACTGCTAGTGCTTGACGGCCAGCAGAGACTCCGAACCCTACACGCCTACTATAACGGCATCCACGCCGGACGCGAGTACCGGTTGAAGCATGTTCAAGAGCCATTTCGCGACAGGTCCTACCAGACCCTCGACGATGAGGATCGGCGACGCCTGGATGACAGCATCATCCACGCAACCGTGCTTCGCCAAGAATATCCCGCAGAGTCACAGGATGCGGTGTACTCAATCTTCGAGCGGCTCAACACGGGGGGAAGCCCTTTGCAGCCGCAGGAGATTCGCGTTGCCCTATATAATGGGTCTTTCCTGCGGCTAATTGGAAGCCTCAACGAGGACCCGAACTGGCGCGGATTGTACGGCGCGCCATCGCCGCGGTTCAAAGATCATGAGTTAATCTTGAGAGTTCTCGCGCTGTTCGAGGCATCTGATGACTACAACCGGCCGGTCAAGGGTTTCCTGAATCGCTACCTCAGCAATAATCGGAATAGAGCCTCGGCTTCGTTCCTGGCAGTCAGCGACCTGTTCGCGGACGCCTCTCGCCTCATATTCGAGAACATTGGCCCGCGAGCCTTCCGTCCCGTGAGGCCCTTGAACGCCGCAGTCTTGGACTCGATAATGGTTGGAACTATGCGTCGACTGAGTGTGGGCCTGGTGAACGATCCGACCGCCTGTCGTTCATTATATGATCAACTTATCCAAAGTAAAGACTACGCAGCAGCAACAACGAGTTCAACCGCCGCCGAGGAGACGGTCGCCACCCGGCTCCGGTTGGCGACCGAAGCATTCGCTCGGCTGGACTGATGACCCATTTCGGACGCGACGAGGTTGCCCGTCGACGTACCAAACTTAGGGACTTGATCGCCGCGATCGACGGCGCGGGCCTGGATGCTGAACTCACATCGCATTATGCGAGGTACCTATGCGTCCTCGTATCAGGGCATGCAGAGCAATCGGTCAAAGAGCTCGTCGCTCATTATTGCAGACGACGATGTCCCGAGCAGGTGCAGAGGTACGTAGGCGCCCAACTCAAGAGACTGCACAACATCGACTTGGAAAAGTTGCGGCAACTCGTGAGATCATTCAGCGCCGAGTGGTGGGACGACCTAGAACGCGACCGAGCAGATGAGTTGTCGGCCTTCGAAGCGTGTCTGCCGCGAGAAATGCAATCTCACATGGAGTCGAAACCAGCAGTGTCACGATATCTGCCGTAAAGCAATACTTCGACCAAATATCGTCGGTTCTAGATGAGATGTGTTCAATGTTCGATCCGCGCTAGTTTCTGCGTCATGACACGTCGAGGACGACCTTCATCGCTTCCTTCGCCTCGAACAGGCGGTACCCCTCGGCCGCGTCCTCCAGGGGGAGCCGGTGCGACACGATCACCGTCGGGTCGGCCTCGCCGGACTCGATCGCGGCCAGCGCGCGCTGCCACCAGCCCTGCACGTTGCACGAGCCGCCGAAGCGCAGCGTGATGTTGCGGGCGAACAGGTTGCCGAGCGGGAGCGGGTGCTCGAACTCCGTGTGCACCCCGATCACCGACACGGTCCCGCCGGTCCGGGTGCACTCGATCGCGGTGATCAGCGCGGGCGGCAGCCCGACCGTCTCGATCACCACGTCCGCCTGCCCGCCGAGGACGTCCTCGACGGCGACGGTGGGCGAACGCTCCGCGCTGTTGACCGGGATCGCGCCCAACGACTCGGCCAACGCGAGCCGCGACGCGACCATGTCGATAGCCACGACCCGTCGAGCGCCCATCGACCGCGCGGCCATCGCCGCGAACGTCCCCACCGGACCGGCGCCCACGACGACGACGTCGTCGCCGGGGGAGACCGGCGCGATGCCGGCGGCGTACCAGCCGGTCGTCAGGATGTCCCCGGCGAACAGCGCCCGCTCGCCCGACAGCCCGGCCGGCACGCGGAGCAGGTTGACGTCGGCGTGCGGGATGCGGACGTACTCCGCCTGCGCCCCCGCGAGGTCGCCGACGAAGATGCCGTACCCGAGAACGCCCAGCTCCTCGCAGTGGTTGAACCGGCCCGCGAGGCACCCGGCGCACGAGCCGCACGCGATCTGGAACGACCCCACGACCTCGTCCCCCACGGCGAACGTCGTCACCTCGGAGCCCACGTCGACCACCGTGCCGACGTACTCGTGGCCGACCACCGTGCCCTCGAACACCCCGGGCACCCGGCCGTTGTAGAAGTGCAGGTCGCTGCCGCAGATCGCGGCCTTGCGGACCCGCACGACCGCGTCGCCGGGATCCACCAATGACGGCTCGGGAACGTCCTCCACCCGGACGTCGTGCTCGCCGCGGTAGACGACGGCTCTCATGCGGGCGACTCTAGGCTGTCCGGCCGGTTGCCGACCCGACGCGCGGGTACGACCGGACGCGTCCCGGAGAGGTGCCCATGTTCATCTACCTGGCCCTGCTGTTCCCGCTGGCGATGCTCGCGGCGTTGATCGGCATGGAGCGGGTCGAGCAGCCGCTGCGGACGGACGAGCTCGGCCTGGACTTGGAGTCGTTCCTCGACTCGGCCCGGCCCGACGAGGTGGAGACGTTCGTCAGCGAGGGGTTCGCGCCCGCGCTGGAGCGGTACTGGAAGCGACGCGCCAAGACCGACTAATACGCTCGCCGGCATGGACGACCTCCTCCGCGCGGCGCCGCTGTTCGCCGGGCTGGACGACGCGGCTTGGACGGCGTTGCGCCCGCGCCTCACGGAGCGGCGGCTGGACCGCGGCGAGCACCTGTTCGCCGAGGGCGACCCGGGCGACGCGCTGCACGTCGTCGCCGAGGGCAAGGTGAAGATCTGCCGGACCGCCCACGACGGCAGGGAGAATGTGATCGCGGTCCTCGGTCCTGGGGACCTGCTCGGCGAGCTGTCGATCTTCGACGCGCAGCCCCGCGCCGCGAGCGCGGTGGCCGTGACGGACTGCGCGTTCGCGACGTTGAGCGGGCACGACTTCGCGGGCTGGCTCGCCGACTGCCCTGCCGTCGCCCTCGACCTCCTGCGCGCGCTCGCGACCCGCCTGCGCCAGACGAACGAGGCGATGGCCGACCTGGTGTTCACCGACGTGCCGGGGCGGATCGCCAAGACGCTGCTCTCGCTGGCGGTGAAGTTCGGCGAGCCGGACGGTACGGGCGGCGTCCGGGTCGCGCACGACCTCACGCAGGAGGAGCTGGCACAGCTCGTCGGCGCGTCGCGCGAGACCGTCAACAAGGCGCTCGCCGAGTTCGCGACCCGCGGCTGGATCCGCCTCGACGGCCGGGCCGTCGTCCTGCTCGACGCCGATCGGCTGGAGCGCCGCGCGCACTAGCTGCGCGGGTCGGCAGCCGAGAGGAGGTCGGCGAGGACGCGTTCGGTCTGCTCGCGTTCGGCGACCTGCTCGGTGGCCGAGGCCTCCGCGAGCGCCTCCCGGATCCGGGCCTCCGCCTCGCCGAGTGCGCCGGTCGCCCGCAGCGCCGAGCCGAGCGCGCGCAGCGCGATGACGCGGGAGCGTACGTCCTCCGCGGGCGTCTCCACCGCGCGGCGCGCGACGGCCAGCGCCTCCTCGGGCCGCGCGCAGTCGAGCAGCGTTCCCGC
>JAVEEC010000098.1 GCA_030840645.1 Frankiaceae bacterium | reverse complement strand
CTGGAGACGCCGCCGGCCAAGAAGGCCGCCGCCGCGTCGCGTACGTCGCGGAGCACGACCACCGCGAAGGCGGCCCCCGCGAAGTCCGCCGCGAAGGCGGCACCGGCCAAGGCCGCCCCCGCCAAGGTCGCGGCTGCGCCCGCCAAGGCCGCGGCCGCCCCCACCAAGGCTGCCGCCAAGGCCGCGCCGGCCAAGGCGGCGCCCGCGAAGGCTGTCGCCGGCCAGGTCGTCGTGATCCCGGACCGGGGCAAGTTCCACACCGAGACCTGCCGGTTCGTCAAGGACGTGCCCGGCACGCTCACCATCGCCAAGGCCACCGCCAAGCGCCAGGGCTACACCGCCTGCGGCGTCTGCAAGCCGTAACCCACACCCTCCACTCCGCACTCCTCCCGGCGCGCGGTTCCGCGCCTACTGGTGAGTAGCGGCGCGCGTGAAGGGCCGGTTGGTGAGTGGCGACGCCGCTACTCACCAGTAGGCGCGGGGGGACCGGGCGGGACCAGGGACGGAAGAGCCGAAGACCTCCTCGCGGGAGCGCAAGGAGGTCTTCGACCAGGGGTTGCGGCCCGGGGAGGCCGCGTACCGCGCGGGCGGGGACCCGCGGGTCTGTGGGGGCCTATCCCGCCCGGCGGAACGGGTCCCGCGGCGGCGGCGCCGGCATCTGCACCCGCGCGCCGTCCATCGCGATGTCCGCGAGGCCCAGGACGGCCGCCAGGATGGTCGTGGTGGTCTCGCCGGCGGCGACGCCCGCGGCGGTGACCATCGCGCGGTAGATCGTGGCGTAGTGGCGGACGGGGGTGTCGTAGCTCCAGTCGACCGAGCCGAGGTGGACGGCGCTGCCGTGCGCGCCGTTCTCGCCGTCGAACGGCCCGCTCCAGACCTGAATCCCGGCCGGGCCGGCGGAGAACCGGCCGCCGTCGCCGACGTCGTACCGCGCCGCGAGGTCGAGCAGCTCGCGGGTCTCGCGCTCGGCCAGCACCATGGCGGGCCGGACGTGGCTGGACAGGGCCGGGACCGCGACGGCGTGCGGGGCGAGGCGCAGGGCGGGCCGGGGGGCGCCGGCTACCGGGAGCGACACGACAGTCATTCAGGGCTCCGTCCGGGGGGGTCGTTCGTCTGCCGTACGGGTTAGTGATCGGTTGGCCGGAGGTGCCTACTTGAATGGGCTGAACGGGTGATTCGCGCTACTGCCCCGCCGCGCGCAGCCACCAGGTCAGCCCGAGGTCCCGGTCTTCGTGGTGCGCCATGTCGATCGGCGGGTGGCCCCGCTCGAACCGCACCGCCAGCACCTCCTCGGCCACCGACGCGCCGTGCGCGGCGAGGGCTTCGGCCAGCTCGCCGGTCGCGTCCCACCAGAGCTCGATCCGGTCGCTGACGTCGAGGCCGGCGTTCTTCCGCGACTCCTGCAACGTCCTGACCGCATCGCGCGCGAGGCCAGCCAGCCGCAGCTCGGGCGTGATGGTCAGGTCGAGGGCCAGGGTCGCGCCGCCCTCGCTGGCGACGGCCCAGCCCTCGCGCGGCGTCTCCGTGACGACGACCTCGTCGGGGGTGACCTGGACGCCGGTGCCGTCGACGGTGACCGTGGCGGCGCCGTTCGCGAGGGCGGCCGCGAGCGCGACCGGGTCGGTCGCCTGGACGGCCGCCGCGACCTTCGGCGTCTCCTTGCCGAACCGCGCGCCGAGCGCCCGGAAGTTCGGCTTCACGGTGACGTCGACGAGCCCGGCGGACTCGCCGAGGGCGTCGACGTCCGCGACGTTCAGCTCCTCGGCGACCTGCGCGCGCAGCTCGGCCGGGAGGTCGGGCCACCCCTGCGCCGCGACGAGGGCGCGGGCGAGCGGCTGCCGGGTCTTCACGCCGCTCCCGGCGCGGGTGGCGCGGCCCAGCTCGACCAGGCGGCGTACCAGGAGCATCTGCCGGGACAGCGTCTCGTCCACCGCGCCCGCCACCGGCCACGACGTGAGGTGCACCGAGTCCCCGGTGCCGTGCAGCCGGTCCCAGACCTCCTCGGCGAGGAACGGCACGAACGGCGCCAGCAGCTGCGTCAGCGTCAGCAACGTCTCGTGCATCGTCGCGAGCGCCGCGGGGTCGGCCTACCATAACCGGCGGGGGGAGCGGCGGACGTACCAGTTCGAGAGGTCGTCCACGAACTGCGTCAGCCGCCGCCCCGCGCGCGTCGTGTCGAACGACGCCAGGCCCTCGGTGACCTCGGTGACGGTGGCGTTCAGCTCCGACAGGAGCCAGCGGTCCATCAGCGTCGGCTCGCCCTTGTCGCCCTCGGGCGTCCAGCCGCCGGTCGAGGCGTAGAGGGTGAAGAAGGAGACGGTGTTCCAGTAGGTCAGCAGGACCTTGCGGACGACCTCCTCGATGGCGGCGTCGCTGACGCGGCGGTTCGCCCAGGGCGTCCCTACGCAGAGCAGCAGCCAGCGGACGGGGTCGGCGCCGTGCCGGTCGAACAGCTCGAACGGCTCCAGGATGTTGCCGAGGTGCTTGCTCATCTTCCGGCCCTCGGCGTCCACGATGTGGCCGAGGCAGAGGACGGTCTCGTACGCCGACCGGTCGAAGACCAGCGTGCCGATCGCCATCAGCGTGTAGAACCAGCCGCGCGTCTGGTCGATCGCCTCCGCGATGAACTTCGCGGGGTACTGCCGGCGGAACGCCTCCTCGTTGCGGTGCGGCGCGCCCCACTGGGCGAACGGCATCGACCCGGCGTCGTACCAGCAGTCGATGACCTCGGGGACGCGGCGGGCGCTGTCGCCGCACTCGCGGCACGGGACCGTGATCTCGTCGACGAACGGCCGGTGCGGGTCCAGGTCCTCGACGTCCTGGCCCGCGAGCGCGCCGAGCTCGCGGCGCGACCCGACGCAGGTCAGGTGCCCCTCGTCGCAGCGCCAGACCGGCAGCGGCGTGCCCCAGTAGCGGGAGCGGGACAGCGACCAGTCGATGTTGTTGTGCAGCCAGTCGCCGTACCGGCCGTCGCGGATCGTCTCCGGGTGCCAGTCGGTCCGCGCGTTCTCCGCCAGCAACCGGTCCTTGACGGCGGTCGTCCGGATGTACCAGGACGGCGTCGCGTAGTTGATCAACGGCGTGTCGCAGCGCCAGCAGTGCGGGTACGCGTGCTCGTACGTCTCCGCCTTCCAGAGCAGGCCGCGTTCCCGGAGGTCGTTCGTCAGGTACTCGTCGGCGTCCTTGAAGAACCGGCCGCCGACCTGTGGCACGTCGTCGGCGAACTCGCCCTTCGGCGTGATCGGGTTGACGACCGGGAGGCCGTACTCGCGGGCGACCGCGAGGTCCTCCGCGCCGAAGGCGGGCGCGGTGTGCACCAGCCCGGTGCCGTCCTCGGTCGTGACGTAGGTCGCGAGGGTCACGTAGTGCGCGTCCGGGACCTCGACCAGGTCGAACGGCCGCCGGTACTGGCGTCGTTCGAGGTCGCGGCCCGGGAACGAGCCGACGATCTCGACGTTCTCGCCGAGGACCTTCTCCACCAGCGGTTCCGCGACGACGAGCAGCTCGTCGCCGACCTTCGCGGTGACGTACGTGACGTCGGGGTGGACCGCGACGGCGGTGTTGGAGACGAGCGTCCACGGCGTCGTCGTCCAGACGAGCAGGGTGCGTTCGTCGTCGACCAGCGGGAACCGTACGGTGACGCTCGGGTCGGAGACCGTGGCGTACCCCTGGGCCACCTCATGGTCGGAGAGCGCGGTACCGCAGCGGGGGCAGTACGGCGCCACCCGGTAGTCCTCGACCAGCAGCCCCTTGTCGAAGATGGTCTTGAGCGACCACCAGACCGCGTCGATGTAGTCCGGGTCCATCGTGCGGTAGGCGTTGACCTGGTCGACCCAGTACCCCATCCGCCGCGACAGCTCCTGGTGCTCGCCGACGTGGCGCAGCACCGACTCGCGGCACCGGGCGTTGAACGCCTCGATGCCGTACCGCTCGATCTCCTGCTTGCCGGAGAAGCCGAGCTCCTTCTCGACGGCGAGCTCGACCGGCAGGCCGTGGCAGTCCCAGCCCGCCCGGCGGGGGACGTACTGGCCGGCCATCGTGCGGTACCGGCAGAACACGTCCTTGAACACCCGCGGCACGGCGTGGTGCACGCCGGGCTTGCCGTTCGCGGTCGGGGGGCCGTCGTAGAAGGACCAGAGCGGCCCGTCCTTCGTCGCGTCGAGGCTGCGGCCGAAGACGTCCCCGGCCTCCCAGCGTTCGAGGACGCGTTCCTCCAGCGCGGGCAGGTCGAGCTGCGTGGGCGCGGGGTCGAAGCGCTTGGTCAACGCGGGTACCTTCCGTCGGTCCTGCTCCGGCCGGAGGGACGCGTTGCCGCGCGGTACCACCCTCCTTGCCGCGCCTGCCCGCTGCGCGGCCGCTCTTGTCCCGCCATGAGCTCAGGGGTGATCTTCGCGCCGCGCTCGCCCCCGGGCTCGCACCGTCCCCGGGTCGCTCCTGGCTGCGTACGGCGGTACTCGTTCCCGTCGTCGCTCGCAGCGGAGGATAACCTGCCCGGGTGTCCGGCCGCGCGGTGCTGTGGGACTTCGACGGCACGCTGGCCGCGCGGACCGGCATGTGGTCCGGCTGCCTCGTCTCCGCGCTCGCCCTCGTCGCGCCCGACGTGGCGGTCGCCGCCGACGACCTCCGGCCCGGCCTGCGCGACGGGTTCCCGTGGCACGCGCCCCACGTCGGGTACGGCGCCCGCGACGGCGACGCGTGGTGGGGGGCGTTGCTGCCCTTGCTGGCGGGCGCGTACGTGGGCGCGGGGGTGCCCGCTCCCGTCGCCGCTCTGGCGGCGGCCCGGGTCCGCGAGTGCTACACGGACCCGGCGCACTGGACGGTGTTCGCCGACACGCTGCCCGCCCTGGCCCGGCTTGGCGCGTACCGGCACGTCGTCCTGAGCAACCACGTGCCCGAGCTGCCGGTCCTGGTGGCCGCGCTCGGGCTGCCGGTGGACGCCGTCGTCACGTCGGCGGCTGCCGGGTGGGAGAAGCCGCACGCGGCGATGTTCCTGGCCGGCCTCGACGCCGCCGGGTCGCCGGAGGAGGTCTGGATGGTCGGGGACAACGCCGTCGCCGACGTGGCGGGCGCCGAGGGCGCCGGGATCCCCGCCATCCTGGTGCGGACCGGGGGCGCGCCGGGCCTGCTCGCGGCCGCCGAACGCATCCTCGGTGGCGTTGCCGCGCGGGAATGATCGCGTGCGGGCGGCGGTTTTCCCGGCCGGTCGGCCCGCGCGCCGCTTTGATCGCGGCGAATGGGCGGCTTATCCTGCGTCAACCCACGCGACCGCGTTGTGGATAACTGTTCGAGATTACGCACGAAACCTGTGGACAACCGGGCCACACCGCCGGGACGGAGCAGCGATGACCAGCGATCGGGTCCGCTCGACGTTCGCCGCTGACGGCCCCGGCCGCGCCGGAAAGGGCCGGTTGTCCAAGTTGTTCGGCCGGCGTACGCCGGCCGCAGGCGGGCCCGTCCTGCCGCCAGAGCCGTCCTCGGTGAGGGTACGGCCCGCTCCGGCTCAGGAGGTTGCCACGCCTGCCAAGAACGCCGCTCCCGCTGCCCCGCGGACGGCCACGCGCCCGAACGCCGCCAAGCCCGCTGCCCGGACGGCGGCCCGTCCCGCCGCCAAGCCGGTCGCGAAGCCGGCGAAGCCTGCCCCCAAGCCGGTGGTCAAGGCGGGCGCCAAGCCCGCCAAGCCCGTGGTGAAGGCCCCCGCCAAGGCGGCCAAGCCCGCGGTGAAGGCCGCCGCGAAGGCGCCCGCGAAGGCGGCCCGGCCCGCCGCGAAGCCCGCGCGCAAGGCGCCCGCCAAGCCCGCGCGGCCCGCCGCCAAGGCCCCGGCCAAGGCGGCCCCGCGCAAGACGGCGGCGAAGCCGGCCGCGAAGAAGCCGGCCGCGAAGAAGCCCGCCAAGCCCGCGAAGGCCCCGGCGCGCGCGGCGAAGGCCGTACCGGCCAAGCGGGCGGCGAAGCCCGCCGCGAAGCGCGCGCCGGCCAAGGCCGCGGCCAAGCCGGCCAAGCCGACCAAGCCGGCCAAGGCGCCGGCGAAGCCCGCGCGCAAGCCCGCCGCCAAGGCCCCGGCCAAGCCGGCCACGAAGCCCGCCGCCAAGGCGCCGGCCAAGCCCGCGCCCGCGAAGGCCGCCGCGAAGCCCGCCGTCAAGGCGGCTCCGGTGGCTCCGGTCAAGGCCGCTCCGGTCAAGGCCGCGCCGCCGCCTCCCCGGCCGGCCAAGCCCGCGGCCAAGCCGGTCCCGGCCGCGGAGAAGTGGTCGCGGGCCGAGCTGAACGCCGTGCGCAAGGAGCTGACCGCGCAGGCGAACGAGTTGCGCAGCGAGATCGACGAGGCGGAGACGACCTGGGCCAAGATCCAGGCCGAGGGCGGCGGCGAGGGCGCGGGGGACGACCAGGCGGACGCGGGAACGAAGACGTTCGAGCGCGAGCACGAGATGTCGCTCGCGAACAACAGCCGCGACCTCCTCGCCCAGGTCGATCGCGCCCTGGAACGCGTCGCCAACGGCACCTACGGCGCCTGCGAGATCTGCGGCGGCGCGATCGCCAAGGCGCGGCTGATGGCCCGTCCGGCGGCCACGCTCTGCGTGACGTGCAAGCAGCGCGAGGAACGCCGCTGACGCACGCCCGTCCGGCCCGGCGCATCCTCGCCGCGGTCGCCGTCGCGGTGCTGGCGGCCGACGTCGCCACCAAGGCGTGGGCCGCGGCGCGGCTGCCGCGCCGCGAGATCGGGTTGTTCGGCGACCACGTCGTGCTGCACGTCCAGCGCAACCCGGGCGCCGCGTTCAGCATCGCGGGCGGGGCGACGGTGCTGTTCACGGTGATCGCGGCGTTCGTCGTCGTCGTGATCGTCCGGACCGCGCGCCACCTGCGGAGCACGCCGTGGGCGGTCACGCTCGGCCTGCTGCTCGGCGGCGCGGTGGGCAACCTGGTGGACCGCGTGTTCCGCGACCCGGGGCCGTTGACCGGGCACGTCGTGGACTTCATCGACCTGCAGTGGCACGGCCGCTCCGTCTGGCCGGTGTTCAACGTGGCCGACATGGCGATCGTCACCGGCGGCGCGCTCGCGCTGCTGCTCTCCTGGCGCGGCGTCGAGATCGGCGGCACCCCAGGAGATACTGACGCGTGACCGACCGACGAACGGTGCCCGTTCCCGAGGGCCTCGACGGCCTGCGCGTGGACGCCGCGATCGCGCGCATCTTCGGGCTGTCGCGCAACGCCGCCGCCGACATCGTCGACAACGGCGGCGCTCTGCTCGACGGCGTGGTCCGCAAGGGGTCGGACAAGGTCAAGGGCGGCGCCTGGCTCGACGTGGACCTCCCCGCGCCGCCCGCGCCGCCGACCGCCAACCCGCAGCCCGTCGAGGGCCTGAACGTCGTCCACGAGGACGACGACGTCCTCGTGGTGGACAAGCCGGCGGGCGTCGCCGCGCACCCGAGCCCCGGCTACACCGGGCCAACCGTCGTCGGCGGCCTGCTCGCCGCGGGCTACCGCCTGTCGATCCACGGCCCCGCGGAGCGGCAGGGGATCGTGCACCGCCTCGACGCCGGGACGAGCGGGCTGATGGTCGTCGCGAAGTCGGAGCGCGCGTACACGGCGTTGAAGAGCGACTTCAGGGAACGCCGCGTGGAGAAGCGCTACCACGCTCTCGTCCAGGGCCGCCCGGACCCGACCGACGGCACGATCGACGCGCCGATCGACCGGCACCCGACCCACCCGCACCGGTTCGCCGTCGTCGCCGGCGGGCGGGACAGCGTGACGCACTACGAGACGCTGGAGGCGTTCCGTAGCGCCAGCCTGGTCGCGGTCCGGCTTGAGACCGGCCGGACGCACCAGATCCGCGTGCACTTCGCCGCGCTGCGCCACCCCTGCATCGGCGACATCCAGTACGGCGCCGACCCGACGATCGCCGCGCGGCTGAACCTCACCAGGCAGTGGCTGCACGCGGTCCACCTCGCGTTCGACCACCCGGGGGACGGGCGGCGGGTGGCGTTCGACAGCGCGTACGCCGCCGACCTCGCGACGGCGCTCGACACCCTCCGCGACGAGTCCTGACCCGCATGAACCTCCGCGACCTCGACGAACGCCTCGTCCCCGCGCTGGCCAGGTGGCTCGACCGCGTCCTGTCGAAGCTGCCCAGCCCGCCGGAGCCGACCGGGCCCGCGCCGCTGATCGTGCGGCTGCGCCGCGTCGACGACCGCTGGACCCGGCGCGGCCCGCTCGCGCTGCTGCGCGACGTACCGCAGCTCGGCGCGGTCGCGCTCGCGGCGCTGGTCCTCGGCGGCGCGGTCACGGTCGCCAGCCGGACGCACCCCCCGCCCGCCGCGCAGGGGACCCAGGCTCCCGGCGCGACGATCGACCCGGGCGCCGAGGCGGACCACCTCGGGCCGCAGATCGGCGACAAGGTCCCCGCGTACCTCAGGACGTCGAGGGCCAAGCTGCTGCAGATCGGCGCGGGCCAGCCGGACGGCGTCGTGGTCGCGGTGGTCAGCTTCGCGTCGTACCGGACGCCCGCGCAGGCGCGGGACCTGCTCGGGCCGATCCCGGTGAAGCGGGTGTTCTACCGCGCGGCGCCGTTGCCGCTGAACCAGACCACCGCCCGCTCCGTCGCGGTCGCCGACATCGTGCGCGACAGCAGGAAGGAGTTCGCGCGGATCGCGGGCGTGCAGAGCCGCGAGGCGGCCGAGCTGCGCAAGGTCGCCGCGACCATCCAGAACGACCCGGTGCAGAAGGCCGACCAGGAACGCGACGCCCTCCTCTACAGCCGCGAGGCGGCGGTGCTCACCGGGCCGTGCGCCTGCGTGTTCGCGGTCGTCGTCCGCACCAAGCTCCGCCTGCTGCTCGACCTCCTCGCCCAGCCGGCCGTGCGCGCGATCGACCCCAGCCGGCCGGGCGCGAAGATCGAGGACTTCGACTACTCGGGCCTCCTCCCCGAGGAGAAGGTCACCGTGACCGGCGGCAACCAGGCCGGCTGAGGCGCGTCCGGGACCGCCCCCGGCGGGTCGCCCACCCGCCGCGCCGCCCCCGTGTTACAAAGGACTCGCCGCCGTACGCGGCGCCCGACAAGCCCGACCAGCACCGTCACGGCCGCCTTCCCCCGCGCCGCCCCGCGTGCCGCCTCCACCGGGGCGCACGCCTGGTCGTCCGCGCGCGAGAGGAGGCAGGGCAGACCCCGTGGCCGACTCGTTCGTGCACCTGCACGTCCACACCGAGTACTCGATGCTCGACGGCGCCGCGCGGGTCAAGGACCTGTTCACCGAGGCGGCCCGGATGGGCATGCCGGCGCTGGCCTGTACCGACCACGGCACCCTCTACGGCGCGTACGACTTCTACACGCAGGCCAAGGCCGCGGGGGTGAAGCCGATCATCGGGATCGAGGCGTACCTCGCCCCCGGCGACCGCCGCGACAAGACCGCCGTCGGGCTCGGCGGCAGCGGCCCGGACGCCAAGGGCGACAAGTACACCCACATGACGATCCTGGCCACCGACGACCTGGGCTACGGCAACCTGGTCAAGCTCGCGAGCCGGGCCAGCCTCGAGGGCTACTACTACAAGCCGCGGATGGACCGCGAGATCCTCGCCGAGCACGCGGCGGGGCTCGTCGCGACCACCGGCTGCGCCTCCGGCGAGGTCAACCGGCTGCTCCAGCAGGGCCGCTACGACGCCGCGAAGCAGGCCGCGAGCGACTACGCCGACATCTTCGGCCGGGGCAACTTCTACGTCGAGCTGATGAACCACGGCCTCGACATCGAGACCCGCACGATGGGCGACCTGCTGCGGATCGCGAGCGAGCTGGACCTGCCGCGCGTCGCGACCAACGACCTGCACTACACGCACAAGGAGGACGCGGTCGCGCACGAGGTGCTGCTCTGCGTGCAGACCGGCGCGACGCTCGCCGACCCGAACCGCTTCAAGTTCGACGCCGACGACTTCTACCTCAAGAGCCCGGAGGAGATGCGCCACCTGTGGCGCGACTTCCCCGACGCGTGCGACAACACCCTCGCCATCGCCGAACGCACCGCGCTGCACCTCGACCACGACGGCTACCTGCTCCCGCACTTCGCGGTGCCGGAGGGCGAGACCGAGGAGACGTGGTTCCGCGCCGAGGTCGAGCGCGGGATGCGCCACCGCTTCGGCGACAACGCCTCCGCGGAGGTCCGCAGGCAGACCGAGTACGAGGTCGGCGTCATCCTGCAGATGGGCTTCCCCTCGTACTTCCTCATCGTCGCGGACCTGGTCCGCTACGCGCGGGACAACGGCATCCGCGTCGGCCCAGGCCGCGGCTCTGCGGCCGGCTGCATCGTGGCGTACAACCTCGGCATCACCGACCTCGACCCGCTGGCGCACGGCCTGGTGTTCGAGCGGTTCCTCAACCCCGAGCGCGTCTCGATGCCGGACATCGACCTGGACTTCGACGAGCGCCGGCGCGGCGACATGATCCGCTACGCCACCGAGAAGTACGGCGAGGAGCGGGTCGCGCAGATCATCACGTACAGCACCATCAAGGCGAAGGCCGCGATCCGCGACTCCTCCCGCGTCCTCGGGCTGCCGTACGCCGTCGGCGACAAGATCAGCAAGCTGATGCCGCCGCCGATCATGGGCCGCGACATGGCGCTGCGCGACGTGTTCGACGCGAAGTCCGACCGCTACAAGGAGGCCGCCGAGCTGCGGTCGGTCTACCAGAGTGACCCCGAGGTGAAGAAGGTCCTCGACACCGCGCGCGGGCTCGAAGGGCTGAAACGTCAGGCCGGCGTGCACGCGGCCGGCGTCGTCATCAGCCGTGACCCGTTGACCGACGTGATCCCGGTCTGGCGGCGGGAGGCGGACGGCGCGGTCATCACGCAGTTCGACATGGGCGCGGTCGAGAAGCTCGGCCTGCTGAAGATGGACTTCCTCGGCCTGCGCAACCTCACCGTCCTCGACGACTGCCTCGCGCACATCCGCGACAACCGCGGCGAGAGGCTCGTCCTCGAGGACCTCGCGCTGGACGACGCGGACGCGTACGCGCTGCTGGCGCGCGGCGACTCGATCGGCGTGTTCCAGCTCGAAGGCGGGCCGATGCGCTCGCTGCTGCGCTCGATGCAGCCGACGACGTTCGAGCACATCTCGGCCGTGCTGGCGCTGTACCGGCCGGGGCCGATGGCGGCCAACGCGCACAACGACTACGCCGACCGCAAGAACGGCCGCAAGCAGATCGTCGCGATCCACCCGGAGCTGTCGGAGTGCCTGGAGGAGATCCTCGGCGAGTCGTACGGCCTGATCGTCTACCAGGAACAGGTCATGGCGATCGCGCAGAAGCTCGCCGGCTACACGCTCGGCCAGGCCGACCTGCTGCGCCGCGCGATGGGCAAGAAGAAGAAGTCCATCATCGACGCGGAGTACGTGCCGTTCTCCGAGGGGATGCGGCAGCACGGCTACTCCGAGGGCGCCATCAAGACGCTGTGGGAGATCCTGGTCCCGTTCAGCGACTACGCGTTCAACAAGGCGCACACCGCCGGGTACGGCCTCGTCTCGTACTGGACCGCGTACCTCAAGGCGCACTACCCGTCGGAGTACATGGCGGCGCTGCTGACGTCGGTGAAGGACAACCGCGACGCGTCCGCGCTGTACCTGCACGAGTGCCGCCGGATGGGCATCAAGGTGCTGCCGCCCGACGTCAACGAGTCCGACCTGAACTTCACCCCGCGCGGTACCGACATCCGCTTCGGCCTGTCCGCCATCCGCAACGTCGGCGAGAACGTCGTCAACTCCGTCGTCGCGACGCGGCGTTCGAAGGGCCGCTACACCGGCTTCCACGACTTCCTGCGCAAGGTCGAGGGGCTCGTCTGCAACAAGCGGGTGGTCGAGTCGCTGATCAAGGCGGGCTCGTTCGACTCGCTCGGGCACACCAGGCGCGGTCTCATCGCGGTGCACGGCGACGCCATCGACGCGTGCATGGAGACCAAGCGCGCCGAGGCGGCGGGGCAGTTCTCGCTGTTCGGCGAGGTCGAGGCGGCCGCGGCCGACGCGGGCGGGGACCCGCTGGGCGCCATCGCCATTCCCGTCGAGGAGTGGGACAAGAAACTGCTGCTCAACTTCGAGCGGGAGATGCTCTCGCTCTACGTCAGCGACCACCCGTTGCTCGGGGTGGAGCACGTGCTGGCGCAGCACACCGACACCCGCATCACCGAGCTGACGTCGGACGCCGTGGACGACGGCAAGGTCGTGGTCGTCGGCGGCCTGCTGTCCTCGATCGCGCGGAAGGTGACCAAGCGCGGCGACGCGTACGCCCAGGCGATCCTCGAGGACCTCGAGGGTGCGGTCGAGGTGTTCTTCTTCCCCAACACCTACCGCGAGTACGGCCTGCTGCTCGCCGAGGACGACGTCCTCGTCGTCAAGGCGAAGCTCGACAAGCGCGAGGACACCCCCAAGCTCATCGCGATCGAGGTGACCCGGCCCGACCTCGGCGCGGCCGGGCCGCGCGGGCCAGTCGTGCTGCGCCTCGACACGTCGCGGTGCACCGAGCCGGTGGTCGAGGAGCTGAAGGGCGTCCTGCGCCAGCACCCCGGCATGACCGAGGTCCACCTGGAGCTGCAACGCGGCGGCCGGACGACGTACACGCTCAAGCTGGACGACGGCCTGCGCGTGACGGCGAACCCGTCGTTGATGGGCGACCTCAAGCAGCTCCTCGGCGCCGGCTGTCTCGGCTGACGCCGACGTTGCCGCCTGTCGCCGACCGCCCAGGACTCGTCACGGAGGAGGATGCGTAGATGCAACTCTGTGGCGGGACCCTGCACGTGGACGAGGCGGAGGAGCTGCTGCTCGCCTACGTCGAGCTGGACGGCGCGTACGCGTACCCGGCCTACGACGAGCTGGTGACCAACGGCGGCCCCGACCTGGTCGACGGCGACCTGCTGGCGCCCAGCCTGCTCGGGGCGCACGTCGACTACGCGCGGTTCGTGCTGCTCAAGCGGATGCTCCCGACGCTGCGCGAGGGGATGGCGGCGCTGCCCGCAACTCCGCTGGAGGACACCGAGGACGCGGGGATCGTGGACGTCGCCCGCTGCTTCGCGGTGCTGGACGAGCCGGTGTTCGTCCGCGCGGGAGCGCGCGGCACGATCGTCTCGAAGGTGCTGCACCGCAAGCGCCCCGACCTGATCCCGCTGTACGACTCCCGCATCTGGACGGCGTACACCGTCTCCGGAGCCATCGGGCGCGGCAGCCACCGGCCGTGGGTCGAGGTGATGCAGGCGCTCTGCCACTCGATGCGCGCGGACATCCGCAACAACCGCGACGAGTTCGAGACGCTGCGCAAGACGGCAGAGGAGGGCGGCGCGCGGCTGACGCTGCTCCGCATCCTCGACATCCTCGTCTGGATGTCGAGCGAGCCCCCGGTCTGATGACCCTCGCGCTGTCCGGCGCGGTCTGGCCCGGTGGCGACGCCGCGGTGATCCAGAACGGCCTGGTGCTGGTCGGCGACGACGGCCTCGTCGGCTACGTGGGCCCGGCCCGCGAGACGGACGGCGCCCGGGTCGTGACCGGCGCGTGGATCGGCCCCGGGATCGTGGACGCGCACGTCCACCTCGCGTTCGGGACGCCGGAGCAGATGCTGGCCGGCGGGGTGGTCGCCGTACGCGACCTCGGCGCGCCGGCCGCCGACGCGCGGCGCTGGCGCGACCCGGTCGGGCCGCCGGTCGTGGCGGTCGCGGGGCCGTTGCTCACCGGCCCGGGCGGGTACCCGTCGCGGTCGTGGGGGGCGGGCGGGTTCGCGGCGTTCGTGGACTCGCCGGACCGCGCGCGGGCGATCGTTCGCGACCTCGCGGCGGACGGCGTCGACCTGGTCAAGGTCGCCCTGGAGCCGAACGGCGGCGCGGTGCCGAGCCTCGCGGAGGTCCGCGCGGTCACCGACGCCGCGCACGCGCACGGCCTCGCCGTGACGGCCCACGCGCTCACCGAGGAGATGGTGCTCCGCGCGCTGGACGGCGGCGTGGACGAGCTCTGCCACACGCCCGCCGGACGCCTCTCGGCGGCCGCCGTCGAGCGGGTCGCGACCGCGGGCGTCCCCGTCGTCTCGACGATCGAGACGCTCGGCGGCGCGGGGCCGGCCAACGCGAGGGCGTTGCACGAGGCCGGGGTCCGTCTGGTCTACGGCACCGACCTCGGCAACGGCGGCACGCGGCCCGGCGTGGACGAGCGCGAGCTGGCGCGCCTCGCCGAGGCCGGCCTCGGGCCGCTCGGCGCCCTGCGCGCGGCGACCGAGGGTGCCGCGAACGTGGCGGGGTTCGCGGGCCTCACCGGGCGGCTCCGAGCCGGCGAACGGGCATATGTGGTGATCCTCGACGCGGACCCGCTCGCCGATTTGCAGGCGTGGCGCCGACCGTTAAGCACGGTTATCGGATCTGTCATTTCTCATCACCTCCCGCCGGGGCGCAGTACGGAGTAGAACGGGCCGGGCTGACCTACCGGCCCCCGAGAGAGGAAGGCTCGCCATGCGCGCATCCGGAAACCGTTGGGGGCGTGTCCGGCTCGTCGCCGTGATCGCGTCGATCTCTCTCGGCCTGCCCGTCCTGAACAGCGGGACGGTCGCCGTCGCCGACGCCACGACGTCGGTCGACGACCGTTCGGTGGCGGTGCCGACGGCCTGGAAGGTCTACACCGGGCTCACGCCCGCGCAGGTGTCGAGCACCGTCCTCACGCCCGGCTACCGGCTCACCGAGATCCACGCGGACCAGCCGACCAACCCGACGACGTACACGGTCCGCGCGGTGAACAACGCCGGCGCGTACGCGGTCTCCGGCTGGTGGTGGTACTACGGCAAGACGACGGCGCAGATCAACTCGCTGCTCGGCAGCAACAACGCGCGGCTGATCAGCCTCGACGGTTACAACACGTCGGCCGGCGCGCGGTACGCGGTCGTCATGGTGAGCAACGCAGGCCCTGCCGCGAAGTCGTGGCACTGGTGGGTGAGCACGACGACGTCGTTCATCACCAGCCACCTCAACTCCGACGTCGACCGGATCATCGACCTCGGTGAGTTCGCGATCGGCTCGACCCGCTACTTCACGGCCGTCACCATCCACAACACCACGCCGGACAACAAGGGCTGGTACTGGTACACCAACCGCACGACCGCCCAGGTCCAGTCGCTGCTCTCGACCAACCACGCGCGCATCGTCGACATCGAGGCCGTCGGCAACGGCAACTGGGATGTCGTCATGCAGACCGACGGCATCGGCTTCAACCTCTGGTACGTCGGACGCCCGAGCGCGGCGGCGTTGCTCGCCATCGCCAACCAGACCGGCACCCGGCTGACCGCCATACAGCGGTACGCGTCAGGTTCGTCCACGCTCTACGCCGGCATCTTCGTCAACAACCTGACGACGCAGTCGGCGACGATGCGCGACCTGCAGTGGGGCTCGCTCGGGTCGTTCAACAAGTGGGGCTTCTACAGCAAGCAGGTCGGCGGGCCGGTGCTCACGTCGTTGCAGAGCAGCGTGCAGTTCGAGCCGGCCAGCGCGATCAAGGTCGTGTCCCACCTGTACCTGCACATGCGGATGCAGAACAACAGCGTGAACATGGCGTCGGCGATCAACTACCCGTACCGCGCCAGCGACCCGAACAACAAGGACATCTGCCCGGCGACCGGAGACCCGTTGCACACCACGACGGTGGAGAACGCCGACAACAAGATGATGACCGTGTCGGACAACCGGATGACCCGGGCCATCAAGGATGCATACGGCTACAGCAACATCCTCGCCGTCGCGAACATCCTCGGGATGAGCAGGACGTCGTTCCCGAACACGCTCGGCTGCCTCACGTACGGGACGTACAACCTCACGACGCTGGCCGACCTCGGGCGGCTGTACGAGTCGGTGGCGGCGGGCACGTCGATCGCCGGCGCGGCCCGGACGCACTTCTACGCGAACATGCTGAACTTCAACAACTACTCGCCGGCGAAGACCGCGTTCTGCAACGTCGCGACGGCCGAGGGGAACGACCTCGGCAAGAGCGGCGGGACGATCACGGCGTTCTGCAACGCGATGGAGTGGGCGGCGAAGGGCGGCAGCTACACGCTGACCCTCAGCGGCGTCCGGCACATCTGGCGTTCCAACGCCAGCCGCCTCGCGCTGCCGTTCAAGAGCCCTCCGACGTCCGGTCCGATCACGCTGCAGGAGTACGTGTACGGCGACTACGTCCACGACGTGATCGCGACCGTGGCGCAGGAGAACTCGATCAACAACGGCCGCACGCTCGCGGCCGCGGAGCAGTTCCGGGCCCAGATCCGCGCCGCGATGGCGACCTGGTAGCCGGGCCGGGCTAGCTGGTCCCGGCGCCGACCCGGGCGAGGAGCTTGTCGGCGAGGTGGCGCACGCCGTCGGCGTCGACCGGGTTGCGCGCGCCCACGGCGAGCAGCCAGGTCGTGTCGCCGACCCGCCAGCGCAGCGTGACCAGCGAGCCGTCGGCGGTGCCGGGCTGGAGGCGGCTCGTGACGCCGCCGGCCTGGTCGCCGAGCCCGGTGACGGCGAACGGCTTGCCGGTGCGCGCCGCGGCCGCGAGGTCGCCGGACAGGTCGGCCGTGGCACCCGCGACGGTGGCGAACTTCGTGACGACGTTGGTCACGACGGCGGAGGTCGCCGGGTCGGCGTACTGGACGACGTACGCCGACTGGAAACCGTGCTGCTGCAACGACGTCCGCGCCGTCGTCGGGTCGGCCGAGAACCCGGCGATGCTGGTGATGTCGCGGGCGCCGGTCTGCGCGGCGATGGGGACCATCGAGCGCGCGACCTCGTCGGGCTGCAGGACGCGGTCGCGCAGGCCGCCGGGCGGCAGCGTCGGCAGCGGGACCGTCGCGGTCGCCGACGCGCGCGGCTTGGCATCGCCGCTGGTACAGCCGGCCAGGAGGACCGCGCAGGCGAGCAGACCGAAGGGGACGGCGGCGCGGAGCCGCGGGGCGCTGGGCATCCCGCACATCGTGCCAGGTTGCGCCCCGCGTCACGCGTGGGCCACGCTGGCGGCGCCCGACCAGCAGACGAGCAGCAGGGGAGCGATGCCGCAGGACGCCGTCGCGGTCGTGCGCGGGCTCACCCGTTCGTACGCGCCGCGGACCCGCGCCCTCGACGGCGTGGACGTCGACGTCGCGGCCGGCGAGGTGTTCGGCCTGCTCGGGCCGAACGGCGCGGGGAAGTCGACGTTCGTCCGCTGCCTGATGGGCCTGCTCGTCCCCGACGCGGGGACGGTGCGGCTGCTCGGGCAGGACGTCGTCCGGCACCCCGGCACCGCCGCGCGGGCCGCCGCGTACCTCGCGCAGGACGAGACCGCGCTCGCCGACCTCTCGCCTGCGCGCGGTGTCGAGCTGACCGGGCGGCTGCGCGGGTTGACCCGCCCCGCCGCGCGGGCGGCACGGGACGCGCTGGTCGAGGAGCTCGGGCTCGCCGCGTACGCGGACCGGCCGCTGGCGCGCCTGTCCGGCGGCCAGCGCCGCCTCGCCGCGGTCGCCGCGGCGCTGGTCGGCGACCGGCCGCTGCTCGTCCTCGACGAGCCGACGACCGGGCTCGACACGACCGCGCGGCGCGCGGTCTGGGCCGCCCTCGAACGCCGCCGCGCCGCGGGCCGCACCGTGGTCCTGGTGACGCACAACGTGCTCGAAGCCGAGACGGTGCTGGACCGGGTCGCGGTGTTCGACAACGGCCGGGTCATCGCGTGCGACACCCCGGGCCGGCTCAAGGCCGGCGTGAGCAACGACGTCCGGCTCGACCTCGTCTGGCGTGCCGACCCGCCGCTGGACGACCCGACCGTCGCTTCGCTCGCGGCGCGCGCGGTCGTGAGCGGGCGGCGGTGGAGCACCCGCCTCCCGGCCGACGAGGCGCGAAACGCGCTGGGGCGGCTGACGGGCGGGGCGGCGTTCGCGGCGCTGGACGACTTCACGCTGGCGACGCCGACGCTGGAGGACGTGTACCTCGCCCTCGGCGGGCGCGCCCGCGACCTGGAACACGTGTGAACGCGCTCGCTCCCCGGACGCCGTACCGCCGCGCCCTGTCCGCCGTCTACGAGGGCCAGCTGGCGCGGGCGCGGGTGGCGCGGGTGCCGTTGCTGTTCGTCGCCTGCCTCCAGTCGATCGGGCTGCTGGTGCTGCTGCGCGGTGTCGTCGACGACGCGAGGGTCAGCGAGAAGCAGCAGATCGTGTCCGGCGCGGTCGTCCTCGTCATCGCGTTCGTCGCCCTCAACCTCCTGGCCCAGCGGCTCGGCCACCTGCGCGCGAACGGCGGCCTCGCCTACTACGCCGCCCTCGGCACCCCGCCGTCAGCCGTGGTGCTCGGGACGGCGGCGTCGTACGCGACGTTCGCGCTGCCCGGCACGGTCGTCACCGCCGTCACGGGCGCGCTGCTCTACGACCTCCCGCTGGCCGGCCTCTGGGTGCTGCTCCCGGTCGCGGTCCTCGGCGGCGCGGCGCTCGCCGGGGTCGGCGCGGCGCTCGGGCTGCTCGCGCCGAAGCCCGAGGTGGCCACGGTGCTCGGCCAGCTCGGCATGACGCTCGTGCTGTTCCTCGGTCTCGTGCGGCCCGCGCGGATGCCGGTGCCGCTGCGCCCGCTGCTCGCCGCCGTACCGAGCACCTACGCCGTCAACGCGCTCCGCGAGGCGTTCGCGACCCACCCGCGCTACGGCGTCCTCGCCGCGAACCTCGCCGTCTGCGCGGCCGTCGGCGTGGTCGCGCTGGCGCTCGCCGGAGCGGCGTTCCGGCGCGCGGTCGGCCGGTGAGCGAGGATGCGCCGGTGACGCACGACTGGGCGGACCCCGACCCGAACCGCACGTGGACGCCCGGCATCGAGCCGTACTACGTCCCGCCGCTGCTCGCGTGGACGCCGCCGCCGACGGTGCCGTTCCGCCAGCGGGTCCTCCCGCCGGTCCTGACGTTCGCCGTCACGGCCGCCGCCCTCGTCCTGCTCGGGGCGCCGCTCGCGTTCCTCTGGCGGGCGGTCGCGAGGCCGGCCGTGGTGCTGCGGACCGCGTCCTCGCCGGTGCCCGCCGCGCCGGAGACGAACCAGGTGTTCGCCGTCGACGGCCGGTTCGTGATCCTCATGCTGCTCGCCGGCGTCGTCGTCGGCGTCGTCGCCTGGGCGCTGCTGCGCGGGCGGGGTCCGGCGGCGCCGTTCGGGATCGCGGCGGGTGGGCTGCTCGGTGGTCTCGTCACGGCCGCAGTCGGTCGCCGGATCGTCGTGGACTCGTACCTGTACGCGTTCTGCCACAAGCCCGACGTCCACTGCTTCGTCTACGACGGGACGCTGCGCCTGCACGCGCTCGCGGCCGTCGTGGTCTGGCCGGCCGCCATGCTGATCGTGTTCGCGGGCCTCACCGTCTTCCTGGACCGCGACACGCCCTAGGAGGGTTCCGCGAAACTCCTCCACCCGGTGCCTGCGGTCGCGTTCTGTGCAGGTATCCCGCCCCGCTTGAGCGTGACGATCTTCACGGAACGCGTCGGGGCCAGCG